>JAOTVR010000199.1 GCA_029863305.1 Gammaproteobacteria bacterium
CGTCGCGGATCGTATGCGGCGCCACCCCAGTTCGCACCGCCTCCCGTGAAGGGATGGAACAACGTTCCACGCAGCGACGGTGGTGTGTACAAACCCTCGGCACGCAACCCGGCGATTTGCTGACGGCATGCGCGCTTGTCGAGCCAGGTCAGGCCAAATGCCTGGTCGGGATCGATTCGACTCGGCACGAGTTGTGGTGGCGCTTCAGGAATGGGTTGCGTCGGCGAGAGCACTTCGCCTTCGATGTCCGATGCGGGTACCGGCATTTCCCTGACCGGCAGAAACGGCACGCCGGTATCGCGATCGAGTACAAATACGTGGCCGGTCTTGGTGACTTGCGCCACGACGTCATGAAACCGTCCATCGCGCCACACCGAGTAAAGTCCCGGCTGCGCCGGCAGATCGTAGTCCCAGACATCGTGATGCACGATCTGATAGGCCCATCGAACCTCTCCGGTCTGGACGTCAAGCGCAACGACCGAGTTCGCGTGGCGGTTATCACCCGGGCGCAAGCCGCCGAAAAAATCGGGACTGGGGCTCGATGTCGGCACAAACAGCAGGCCGCGCTCGGGATCGGCCGACATCGGCGCCCAGGCGTTGGCATGGCCTTCGGTCGGTGGCTGAGCGCCCCGCCACTCCGGATTGCCGGCAGTTCGCGGAATCGGATCAAAGCCCCACCTGAACTGACCGGTCCTGGCATCGAAGGCGCGCACCGTCCCGTGTGGCGCCGTAACCCGAACGTTGTCGGCGATAGCGGAGCCGACGATGACCATGCCAGCGACAACCACGGGTGGCGAGGTGATCTGAAATTCGCCCGGCCAATCGAGTTCCATACCAACGTCGAGAACGACCTGTCCGCCGTCGCCAAATTCCGAACAGGCTGTGCCGTCCTGCGCGTCAATCGCGATCAGGCGGCCGTCGTTGGTGCCCATCAGGATGCGCGAGGAACAGGCTGCGGTGCTGTCATGGTCGCGCCAGTGCGCCACGCCCCGACAAATGAACCTGTTCGCAGGTTGTTGACCAGGATTGATACGCGCGTCGAAGCGCCACTGCTCCTGACCGCTGCCCGGATGCAGGGCAATGACCTCGTTGAACGGTGTGCAGACTATCAGCCTGCCGTCCACCAGTATGGGCGTGCCCTCGGTAATGCTCTGGCCCATCACGGCTGCTCTGGATGGCATGTCCCCCGTACTGGACTGCCAGGCCACCACGAGTTCATGAACATTGTCAGCGGTGATCTGTGCCGCCGCGCTGAAACGATGCCCCCCGGGATCATTGCCGTAGTGGCTCCAGCCGCTGCCGGGAAGTTTCGCGACGCCGCCGTGCATTCTGGCATGGCCGGTCACATCCAGCGAATGCGCACCGCCGAGATAGCGATAGCCGTTGCCGCCGAATACGAGGAGCACCAACAACACCGCGAGCAGCACGAACAGTCGCTTCAGGTATGTGATGAGGGCGCCTCCGGGACTTCGTCCACCCGGATTCTATTGCCTTTTGCCGGGCGGCGGTATCATATTTCGTTAATACTTCATAATGTGAAGTAATATTCGTTCCCAGCCCTGAAAAGCGCTTGACAGAGGCTCACTCCAGGCATGATACTTTGTGAAATAAAGTTAATTAGACCGTGACCCTTCACTTCGACGAAATGATCAGCGCTCCCTGTCGCCTAGGTATCCTGGCCACCCTCGTGCCCGGCAAACCGATCTCGTTTACGGCGATGAAAGCCGCAACCAGCCTGTCCGACGGCAACCTGCACGTGCAGACCCGCAAACTTGCCGACGTGGGCTATATCGAAATCAACAAGGTCAGGAAAGGACGGCGGTCGGTGACCGAGTTTCGTCTCACCGAACTCGGCCTCGAGCGGCTTCGACTTCATGTTATGAAGTTACAAAAGGTGCTGGACGCAGAAACGGGGGCAGCACGACCTTCACGCGCTGAGCGGCGTGACGATGCGGCGGTCTGGGCGTGACTTACGGCCCGAAAAGAATCGCACTGGGCGCCGATCACGGCGGTTTCGAACTCAAGGGCATTCTTGCCGAGCACCTGCGCCAGGCCGGACACCAGCTGCAGGATGTCGGTACTTCATCTCGTGAAGCAGTTGACTATCCGGTGTTTGCCCGGGCCGTTGCAGAAGCAGTGTCCCG
>JAOTVR010000031.1 GCA_029863305.1 Gammaproteobacteria bacterium
GACCATGGTCTGGTCACCGGCAATTTTCGATCATCTTGATATCGTGGACAATTGCTCTTCCTGTCACAACGGTACGGACGCCACGGGCAAGAACCTGACGCACATTCAGACCAGCAACATCTGCGAGGATTGCCACAGCACGGATGTGTTTACGCCCGTGATCGCCGTCGACCATACGCAGGTCATCGGCGCTTGCGGTTCCTGTCACGACGGTATCACCGCAACCGGCAAGAATCCGGCACACATCACGAGCGGCAATACCTGCGACGACTGCCACTCGAGCATTGCCTGGCTGCCGGCGAATTTTGACCACCTCGACATTACGGGCAACTGTATCGACTGCCATAACGGCGTGGATGCGACCGGCAAGAATCAAGCACATATCCAAACCAGTGACGTCTGCGAAGACTGCCACAACACCAATGTGTTCATGCCCGTGTTTACCGTCGACCACACCCACGTCGTCGGCGTCTGCAGCTCCTGTCATGACGGCAACATCGCAATCGGCAAACACCCGACGCACATCACCAGCGACAATACCTGCGACGATTGTCACTCGACGATTGCCTGGCGGCCCGCGACATTCGATCACGTGAATATCACGGGCAACTGCTTCAGCTGCCATAACGGCGTGGATGCAAGCGGCAAGAATCTGACACACATACAGACGACGAATGTCTGCGAGGACTGCCACAACAGTAATGTGTGGTCTCCGGCCAATGCGGTCGACCATACACAGGTAATCGGGACCTGCGGTTCCTGTCATGACGGCATCACTGCAACCGGAAAACACCCGACGCACATAACCAGCGGCAATAATTGTGACGACTGTCATGCAAGCATTGCGTGGCTACCGGCGAATTTCGATCATGTCGACATCACGGGCAACTGCTTCAGCTGCCACAACGGCACCGAAGCCACGGGCAAGGGCCCCACGCACGTACAAACGAGCAATGTTTGCGAAGACTGTCACAGCAGCAATGTGTGGTCGCCGGTTTTCACGGTCGACCACACCCAGGTACTGGGCACCTGCGGCTCCTGTCATGACGGCATCATTGCAGGCGGCAAGAACCCGACGCACATCACGAGCGGGAATAACTGCGATGACTGTCATTCCACCACCGGCTGGTTACCCGCAAATTTCGATCACGTAAACATTACCGGCAACTGCTTTAGCTGTCACAACGGCACTGACGCGACCGGCAAGGGCCCCTTGCATATTCAGACAAGCACCGTTTGCGAAGACTGTCACACCAGCAATGTGTGGTCACCGGTATTTGTCGTCGACCACACGCAGGTCGTGGGCACTTGCGGATCCTGTCACGACGGTGTAACGGCGACAGGCAAACATTCAACCCATATTACGAGTGGCAACAACTGCGACGACTGTCACACCACCATCGCCTGGACACCTGCCAATTTTGACCACGTCAACATCGTGGACAACTGCTTCAGCTGCCACAACGGCACCGAAGCGACTGGTAAGGGTCCGCTGCACGTGCAGACCACCAATGTCTGCGAAGACTGCCACAGCACGACTGTCTGGCAGCCCGTCACCAACGTGGACCACAACCAGGTGCTCGGCTCCTGTTCATCCTGCCACAACGGCACGATTGCGATCGGTCAGAACCCGGGCCACTTCAACACCGCGCAGGACTGCAGCATGTGCCACAGCCCGATTGCGTGGACACCCGCCGACTACCGCCATACCGGTTTGCCGTACGAGCCGCAGGATCACAGCGGCAACCTGCTGTGTACGGCCTGCCATCAGAACAATTCGGACGTGGTCAATTGGCAGTTCCCCGCCTTTCAGCCCGACTGTGCCGGTTGTCACGCCGGCGATTACGAATCGGGACCGCACAAGAAGCACGAAAATCCCGACAGAAAATACACGGCCAGTGAGCTCCGCGATTGCACCGGCGCCTGCCATATCTATACGGACTCCTCGCTGACGACCATTAGCAGCCGTCGGTCGGGCCCCGAACACAGGATATCCGGTGGCGATTTCTAGCGTCATTCCCTGCCATCGCTCTTCGCTACTTGGCCTGCTTTTCCTTGCAGCAGCGCCAGTCACGTTGGCCGGGCCGGGTTTCATTGAAAGCTCCCGAGTCTTCGCTACCGGGACCGGTGCGGACATCGAAGTCGCTTTCAACTGCAAGACACAGTACCTGCGGCACGAGCCACAAGGCGCCGGCGACCACCTGCGCATCTACCTGGACCCGACCAGTATCTGCAATGGCGTCTCGCCGCTTGTCGCCAGTTCCCGTTCGGTACTGCGCCCACTTGGCTCCGACCAGGCACAGCTGGCCGATCTGGAATACGACGGCGACTCGGCGGGCGGGCCCGTTCTGACGCTGACCTTCACCGAACCGGTCACCTGCACGGTGGACATGTCGAGCGTCGCATTCAAGCTCGTCGTGCATGTACTGCCGCTGGCAACGCAGACTGCACCGCCCGAAGTGCGGCCGACCGTCGAACATAGACAGGTACCGCGCCCGCGAACCGCAGAGCCGGATTACGTGATCAACCTCGCGTCGTTTCGCCGAGTGCCGACCGCGGCCGACGCAGCCAGGCTGCAGCCGACTGCGGATCAACGCGTCTATTATTCAGAAGCCGAGGTAAACGGATCAACCTGGTATCGCCTGCGACTGGGTAACTTCAAGACTGCCGACGCGGCAACGAGTGCGCTCGCCGCGCTGCAGGCGGATTTTCCCGGCGCCTGGATCGATCAACTCATGGCGGACAGCGCCGCGATCGAACTCGTCGTTGACACGCAGGAAATGCCGGGCGAGCCAGGCGGCCCTGTTGGCGACGAAACCAGGGTCGACCTACTCATGGCAGATGCACGCAAGGCCATGGCGGCCGGCGACGTCTCCCGCGCTGTTCAGATTTACACCAAAGTACTGCGACTCCCCGAACACTCGCGCCTGCCGGAAGCACAGGAATACCTCGCGCTGGCCCGGGAAAAGAACGGGCAGACCGCACACGCGAAAGCCGAATATCAGCGTTACCTGTCGCTGTATCCGAATTCCGAGGGTGCAGCGCGAGTGAGTCAGCGACTCGCCGCACTGCTCGCGAGCGGCCGGCGAACCGGCAACCCGGTCGGCCCGGGCAGCACGGCGGACAGCAAGCCGTCATCCAGGCCAAGTAACTGGCGCATGCAGACTTTCTTCTCGCAGTACTACCGGCGCGACTCGAACCAGCAGAATAACCAGGATGAGATCGTCAGCCAATCCGCGCTCTACTCGGACGTGAACTTCGATGCGCGGCGACGCGGTGACCGGTTTGATTTCAGCAGCCGCTTGTCCCTGGGCTATCGCAACGACTTTCTCGACGAGGGTGTCGGATCAGGCAACGAGACGCGAGTCTCGTACGCATACGCGGATCTGGCCGATGCCAGAACCGGCTTGCGCGGACGCATCGGTCGCCAGTCCAGGAATACCGGCGGGGTGCTGGGTCGTTTTGATGGACTCAACCTCGGCTATCAGGCCGGCGAGCGTGTACTCGTCAATGCGGTCTTTGGCAAACCGGCCTATTCAGCAACCGACGGCATCGACTCGGCGCGGACGTTTTATGGCGCCAGTGTCAACTACGGCCCGATTCTGGGCGATCTCGAAGTCGGGGCGTTCTTCATCCAGCAGGACATCGAAGGCATGGAGGATCGGCAGGCGGTCGGCGCCGAATTCCGCTATTTCGGCACGAATCAGAGCATCTGGGGGCTGATCGACTACGACACCTTGTATGAAGAACTCGGCAGCGCCTTTTTGCAGGCCAGCTGGCGGTTTGCCAACCGACTGACACTGCATGGATCGATCGATCGGCGACACAGCCCGTTTCTCAGCACTGGCAACGCGCTGATCGGACAACCGGTCACGGACTTCGCCAACTTGATGGAAATCTATCCGGAGGACGAGATTCGCCAGCTCGGCATGGATCGTAGCCCACTGAGCACAACCGTTACGCTCGGTCTGTCGCATTCGCTAACACCGAAACTGCAAATCAATGCCGACATCAACCAGACGTCTGTGGACGCCTCGCCGGAGTCCGGCGGTGTCTTTGCAACGCCCGAAACATCGTATACCTACTTCGCGACCAGCCTTGTAGCCAGTAGCTTGATCAAAGAAGGCGACGTGACGATATTCGGTCTGCGACATTCGAACTCCGATACCACGAACGTGTTTTCCCTGACACTCGACAGCCGTTTTCCGTTTGGCAGGACCTGGCGAGTCAATCCGCGCCTGCGTGTCGACAGACGAGAAAGCCTGGCCGACTCCGGCGACGAGTGGCTGTACACTCCCGGCATTCGCGTTCAGTATCGTCGCGGTCAGCGATTTCGGATTGAGCTGGAAGCCGGCAAACAATTCGCGCAACGGGAATCAGCCAATGCCGACCTGGATCGCGAATCCTTCTTTTTCAATCTTGGCTATCAGGTGTTTTTCTGATGACGTCGGAAATCCTGAGATCGTCATATTCTAAAGCGTGCTGGCTGTCCGCCGTGATCGCGATCAGCCTTCTTGGCGGATGCTCCTCCAGCGGTGCGTTTATTGCCACCAGGTTTGATCCCGTTACCGCCGTAACCATTACCTATAGCCAGACGCCTTTGATGTTCTACCGCGACGAATCGGGGCGCGCCGCCTACGCGCGCGACTATGTCTACATGGGTCCTGTCGAGGTCAACCGCTCCGGAACGTATCGCTATTACCTTTGGTTCGGCATATGGAACACGATGCAGGATGCGACGACAGCCGATGCCCGTGATGGCTTCGAGGCCGTCGTCGTGTTCGCGGATGGAGAGCCGTTGCCACTGGAAATTTCAGGCTGGACGCCGGCGGCGATAGGAGCCAGCGAATCCGTCTATATGAAACCCGTCGCTTCGGCTGCCGACGCTTACTACGAGGTTACGGTCGACCAACTTCGGATCATTGCCGAGGCGCAAGACGTTCGCATGCAACCAAGCGGGCCACAGGAAAGATTCTACGAGCCGTGGGACGATCAGACGAGCGCAAAAGCCTGTCTCGTGGAGTTTCTTGCCTCGTCCGTCTATTAGCAGTATCTAAAAGATGTAGTTGATCGACAACTGTGTGCTGCCAACTCCCATGTCGTAGATGGCGCTGTCTTCCCACACATACACGTCTGCCTGCACACCGATCGAAAGACCTTTGGTGGCGTGGTAGCGCACACCGAACCCGCCACTGACGACACCGCCATCATCGATCGAACCCGCCCCCTGAATGTCGACATTCAGGTCCCCCAGGCCGATTTGGCCGAAGATCTCCCAACCGGAAGCGCCGAATGGAAACATGCCTACTGCATGCACAGACGTTGCCGTGAAATCGAGGCTGGAGCCGAGGAAACCCAACGAATAGGTACCGAAATCGACATGGCGAACTTCGACGGCGACGTAAGGAAAGATCTTGTAACCGGCGTGTAGCTGACGCGAGTTGTCGTCGTCATCAAAACCGGCAAAACTGAATGCTCCGTCATCATCGTACAGTGACGTACCGCCGGCAGCCCCGATGTAAAAGCCTTTTTCCTTCGGTTCGGCCGCACTTGCAGCACCGCAACAACCGGCCACCAACGCAATCAACAATATTTTCCTGAACATTATCTTCTCCGATACTTCCTGAGGCCCGATAGTCCCGCGCCATTACGATCGCGGCAAATCCCGAGATGTCGCCCTCGGCATGTATGCCGCCCTGGCCTGCAACTGCTGCCGCGGTGCCGCCTGCACCCGCTCCCAACACCGAAATCTTCATCGGCAAGCTCCCAGGGCGTCTTGCCAATCACCTGTTCAGGGGTGTCATGGTAACCGGGTCCCGCGTTCGTGTAATTCAGTACATTCCGCTAGTCGTGGTGAACAGACCCGGGGGCAATCCGCATATCAATCGACGATCCAGCTCCGCCACCACAACCCGAGTTGCGTGCTATAGCCAATGTCCCGCTTGGCGACCCTGTGTTCGCTATCGAGGACGTAGTAGGTCGGAAAAGCGTAAACCTTCCAGTCATGCGCCACTTTCCCATCGCCGAGCAATACCGGCACATTCAGCTTGTGGCGCTTCGAGTACTCGTGTAACTCGGCACGATCCTGCCAGTCCAGCGCCACCATGACGATTGCCAGTTCTTCCTCACCACGCAGACGACGCAGCCGAACGATGTTATCTGCGCTGGCCGCACAGAAATGGCACCACGGCGCGAAGAAATACATGAGCACCGGTCGCGAAGCCGCAGTGGCAAGGTCATATGCTGCTCCGTGCAAGGTTTCCACCTGGAGTTCCGGCGCCGGTTGCCGATTCGTCGACAGCATATTGCGTGCCTGAAAGGCACTCACGCCAACATAGACAAGGACCATGAACAGTACATTGGCGAAGAGCGCCCGATACTTTGCTGGTCGAGATTCCGGTTTACTTGTTGGCATGAGCCCTTATTGCTTGTGCACACAAATGCTGGTCACATGATCACATGAAAACGCTCAGGTGGGCAGCGCTGCTGATATTCGTGGTCGTCGTCGTTGCGACCGTTGCGCACATCCGCCGTGACTCGATCGCTCGCGGTATCGCCAACTCAATATTCGACGAACAGGATATTGTCGTCACCGAACTCTCGGTTGATCACTTGTCAGCCCGTCAACTGCAGCTTTCGAAGCTACTCATCGAAAGCGAGAGCGGCGCGCGTTACCGGATTTTTGGACTCTCCATACCGCTACGCACGTCCGACTCTGCCATCGCACTGATCTCAGCGGATCGCCTCGTGGTCCAGTACGCCGAAGCTCGAGATACGCGGGCACTGCTCAGCGCGTCGCTGCAGACTGTTCTCGATTTGCCGCGTATCCGCCCGAACCTGGAGGTGACTGTTGCTCAGGTTTCCTTGCCCGGTTTCCCCGAACTCACTGACGTCATCTGGGTGACCCGGGATCAGAAACAGGCGTTGTCCTTCGTTCTGGAAAACATCGAAGTCGCTGTCGGAATCGAGCGGCAGCAGGACCAGCGCCCCCTTATGAATATTCACGCAAACCGGACGGATGGCGATGACAGCGAAGTGTTGTCCGCTGCTCTTGAACTCTCGTACGACGATGCAAGCTATGCCGCAAGCGGTCCAACGATGATCCGGCTGGCCGCCTGGGCGCCAATTCTGCAGACGCTCGGGCTGCTGCCTGCCAGTCTCGAAGGCCTGGACGCGCAGCTGCAGGGGCCGGCGCACGTCGCGCTGGATCAGCCGCAAGCAGGCCATGCCGCTTTCGATGCGCAACTCGTGCTGAGCGGAGATTTGACAGCGACATATCGAAGGTCGGACGGTCAGGCGACCGACGTACTGATTTCAGCAGTCGACCAGCTTGAGATCGGGTCGCAGTACCCGTCTTTCGACTGGACTGCGCATGCAGCTCGTGTTCAGGCGATTGTCGATACCGATGACATCGAGGACCTGCCTGTCGTCATTAATGACCTCGAGTGCCGCAAAGGCATCCGCTGCGCGTTGGCCGTTGCTGTCAAGACGGACAATCGTCTGTGGAACGGCTACGACATAGAAGAAACCGATCTCACGCTGCCCATGGAGCTCGAATTGAATGAACTAACCCGCATCGATGTGTCGGCCGGTGCTCGCGGCAGTTTCAAGGGCATTCGCACGTCGGACTTTTCGGCTGCCTCGATCGATATTGTCTCGTTTTCAGGCACACAACTGGTCATCGACGATGACGCCTGGCGTTGTCAGATCGACGAACTGGAGCTCCTTGTTACCGAATTCGCAGGCGTCGCTGAGCTCGTTGCGTCGATTCCCGTGACGTTCAGCAATCTTGCGATCTCCGACAGCGCCCGGACTGTTGAAACCCGTGTGTCGGTCGCAGCGGGGGCCAAGGGCTCGTGGGACGGCATGGCTGTTTACTTGCCCGGCGTTGTCGGTAGCCTGGCGCTCAGTGAGCAACAGCTGACAGCATCGCTGCTGCTTGACGATCGCTACGATGCACTGTCGGCAAGCGGCAGGCTGGAGCACGACCTGGCGCATGACACAGGGTCCCTGAAAGTGAGCGATGCGCAGCTACTTTTCGATCATGCCGCGCTCTCGGACTTGCTGCCGGGATGGCCTTACCCGCTGGACATCGTCGATGGGACGTGGGAAGCACAGGCGCAGTTCAACTGGCGCACGACCGGGGCGATGCTGGAATTCGACGGCGAAGTGACGCAGACGCTCGACGCACTGGCTGGCCGGTACAACGACATTGCTTTCGTTGGTCTGCGCACAGCAGTAGACGCATCACTCGGCACCGCAAAGGGGCTCACCGTCAAGCCGTCCCGTCTGGACCTTCGATTGCTGGATGTGGGCCTGCCGCTGGAACACATCGCTGCCGACTATTCACTCGACATCAGCAACAACTCGGTGCTCGTCAGCAACCTGACCATGGCGGCACTCGGGGGCGCATTGACCGCCGATTCTTTTCAGTTCTCTCCGGCAGCGGAGGTGAACGTCGTACCAATGCGGGCCGACTCCATTCAGTTACAGTTAATGGTCGATATTGCAGAATTCGAGAACATTGAGATGACCGGCGCGATATCCGGTGAGTTGCCTGTGATAATGCATGGATCGGACATGACAATCGAAGGTGGCCGGCTCGAGAGCGACTCGCCCGGCGGCGTTATTCGCTATCATTCGGGCGATGGGACGCTTGCTGCGGTCGCGCCGGATAACCAGCTGAGTATAGTCGCCCGAGCCTTGAGTAATTTCGAGTTCGACTCGTTGACATCCGATGTTGACTACAATGAATCGGGTGATCTTGCCCTGAGGATGCGACTATCCGGCATCAACCCGGACATGGATGCGACCCAGCCAATCGTTCTCAACCTGAATGTCGAGAACAATGTGCCGCAATTATTGCGCAGCCTGCGAGCAGTGCGCTCGATTGAGGATATACTGGAACAACAGACCGCAAAACAGACGAATTGAAGCCATGAAAAGAATACTATTTTGCTTGCTGGCGCTCGGATTCGCGGCTGGCTGCACACCAACGGTACAGGTTGCCGCGCCGAAGGAACCCATCGAAATCAATCTGAACGTCAAGATCGAGCACGAGATCCGAATACAGGTCGACAAGGAACTGCAAGGCCTGTTCGACGAAGACAGCGAATTATTCTGAGGTTACTGTCATGAAAAATGTCCTTACAGCAATCCTCCTGATTCTGTCGATGCAGACAGCGTGGGCAATCGACTTGCAGGATGCCAAGTCCCAGGGCCTCGTCGGTGAGGCCAACACCGGCTATCTGGCTGCTGTGCAGCAACCCGTAAGCGCCGAGGTAAAGGCGCTGATCGCAGATGTAAATGCCAAGCGCAAAGCAGAGTTCGAGCGCACGGCCGAAAAAACGAATATTTCGACGCGCCAGGTCAGCAATCGTTTCTACGAGTTGGCCGTTGAGAAGACCAAATCCGGTCATTACTACCAGGACACGAGTGGCAACTGGAAGAAGAAGTAGCTTGCGCCGCTACGGAAGGTGCCCGACCTTGACGTAAATCAGGGCGCCCTCGTCGCGCGTGTAGGGTGAATGCTTGCTCTGATGCGGACTGCGAATCCAGCTTCCGGCCGGATAGGCACCATGCTCATCGTAAAATGTGCCTGAGAGAACCAGGATCTCTTCGCCACCCCAATGGGTATGCGGCTGAAACTCGGTGTCAGGTGCCCACTTCACGAGTGCGACGTGTTCGCCTTTGTGCTCATGCAGACTCATCACCTCGAGTCCGGGTACCAGTCCGGGTGACCAGTCCGTGCTGGCCGTATCGACAATCACCTGCGACTGATCCTCTCTGTCAAATTGATGCAGCTTGACGAAAATGATGCAGCCCGGTTCGCCGACTCTCGGCGAGTGCGCAGTACCGATCGGGTTGCGCACGTAAGTCCCGACTGGATACCTGCGGTGTTCATCACCGAATTCGCCCTCGAGCACGAAGAACTCTTCACCACCACCATGCACATGGCGTGAAAATGTACTGTTGGGCGCATAGCGAACCAGCGACGTTGCGCGCGCCACCTCATCACCAACCCGATCGAGCATCATGCGCTCGACGCCGGGCATCGGTGAGTCGACCCACCGGTAGTCTTCCGGCCGAACGACGACTCGTTCCGAAAATTCCGCGTTCAGGCGCACTCCTTGCTCCTGACAGGATTGCTGAATGTCAGCACGCCGTCTTCTATCTCACCGTTGCGGAACATCTTCTTGTCGCAACGGTAGTCTTGCGGGTTGATCCAGGGTTCATGGTCGCCCTGCTTCGGCAATCGTTCCATGACGCGCTGTATGTAACCTGACGAAAACCCGATGATCCAGGGCCGTTCCGGCATATGCCGCTCTCCGTCACGCAGCCGTGGCGTGCACTGACGATAGCCATGCTCTTGCATGTAACGGATCACGCGGCACGCATACTCGGCCGTCAGATCGGCGCGCAGCGTCCAGGACGCGTTGATGTAACCAAAAGTCGAAATCAGGTTCGGCACGTCCGAATTCATGATTCCCTTGTAAGTGAAGGTGTCCGCAATTTCGACGGGGTTCCCATCGACAACGAACTGCACGTCGCCGAGCACCAGCAGGTCGAGGCCTGTCGCCGTTACGATGATGTCAGCCTCGAGTTCTTCACCGGACCTCAACAGGATGCCTTTCTCGGTAAAGGTGTCTATTTGATCAGTAACGACGGAAGCCTTGCCGGAACGGATGGCATGAAACAAGTCACTGTTCGGCACCAGGCACAGGCGTTGATCCCAGGGGTTGTAACCGGGCGTAAAGTGCGTCTCCACGTCGTACTCTTTGCCCAGTTCCTTGCGCACCCATTTGAGCAACTTGCGCCTGACCTTGTCCGGCCGGATTCTGCTTTGGCGATAGATCCATTGCTGGATTGTTATGTTCTTCCAGCGCGTGATTGCGTAGGCCGTTTTCGGCGGCAAGACCTTACGCAACGCATTGGCGATCCAATCCCGATCCGGCTGCGAGACCACGTAGGTCGGCGAGCGCTGCAGCATGACGACATGGCCGGCCTGCCTGGCCATCTCGGGGATCAACGTCACAGCGGTCGCACCCGAGCCGATGACAACAACTTTCTTGCCGTTGTAATCGAGAACCTCTGGCCAGAGCTGCGGATGCACAATATCGCCGGCAAAAAGTTCGCGCCCTTTGAATTCGGGCAGATAGCCATGCTCGTAGCGGTAATAACCCGCACACATCAGCATGAAGTTACAGCGAAGTAACAAGGTGTCACCTGTGTCGGCACGCCGTATTTCGACGTCCCAGACCGCGTCGTCGCTCGACCACGTCGCCCTGATGACACGGTGCTGATAGCGAATTTGCCCGGCGACGCCGTGCTCGAATGCCGTTTCCCGCACGTATTTGAGGATTGACGGCCCGTCCGCGATAGCTTTCGAATCCAGCCACGGCTTGAAGCTGTAACCCAGCGTATGCATGTCGCTGTCCGAGCGAATGCCCGGATAGCGAAACAGATCCCAGGTGCCGCCCATCGACTCGCGCCCTTCGAGAATGACATAGCTTTTGCCGGGACACTGATCCTTCAGGTGACAGGCAGCCCCGACGCCCGAAAGTCCGGCGCCGACGATAACGACATCAAAATATTCCGGGGTCACAGTTCGCTTCGTTCGGGCATGCTGGCATTATCGGCAACTTACACGTTTCCTGTCTGATTATGAATGACTGAATCCACTGCCCCGGATGTCGGACTCCTCAAGCGCGCGCTCGGTGTCTTCGCCTATAGTCGACGCGCCCTCGAACTGGTCTGGACAACCAGCCGCTCACTGACGCTGACACTCGCCGTATTAACTGTCCTGGCCGGCGTGCTGCCGGCAGCGATAGCCTACGTCGGTAAACTGATTGTCGATGCCGTCGTCGCCGCGATGAACACAAGTGACCCTGACACGCGCGGCGTCCTGATGCTGATCTTGTTCGAGGCCGGCATCGTGATTGCCGTTGCCGCATGCCAGCGTGGTATTTCGGCGAGCCAGTCATTATTGCGCGCGCTTCTCGGCCAGCGTGTCAACGTCATGATCCTCGAGAAGGCGCTGACATTGCAGTTGACCCACTTCGAGGATTCCGAGTTCTACGACAAGCTGACGCAGGCCCGGCGTGAGGCCTCGAGCCGACCGCTGAGTCTTGTCAACCGAACCTTCGGGCTCGCGCAAAATCTGCTGTCTTTGACCAGCTATGCCGTCTTGCTGGTGGCGTTCTCACCGTGGGCCGTCCTGATCCTCGTCATCGCAGGGCTGCCGTCATTCTTCGCCGAGGCGAAGTTTTCCGGCGACCGCTTCCGGCTGTTCCGCTGGCGATCCCCGGATACGCGTATGCAGATGTACCTCGAGTCAGTCATCGCACGCGAAGACGGGGTCAAGGAAGTCAAACTGTTTCAGCTCGGTCCGCGGCTGTTACAGCGCTACCAGGACATCTTCCGCAAACTCTTCAAGGAAGACCGCAAACTCACGCTGCGTCGCGACGGCTGGGGCTTTGTGCTCGGACTGATTTCGACCGCCGCGTTTTATGCCGCCTATGCGTGGGTCGTGCTCGCCACGGTGAATGGTCGGATCACCCTGGGTGCGATGACGATGTACCTCGTGTTATTCCGACAGGGGCAGGCGGCCGTCACCGCAATTCTTTCCGCTATCAGCGGCATGTACGAAGACAACCTGTATATCTCGAACCTGTACGACTATCTGGAACAACCGGTAATCAGCCGGTCCGGGACGCAGCAGGCAGGCCCAAGCCCCGAGCGCGGCCTCGAGCTCGAAGGCGTTTCCTTCTCTTATCCTGGCTCAGAGGAGAAAGCCCTCGAGGACGTCTCTCTGCAAATTCGCCCGGGCGAAAGCCTTGCCGTGGTCGGCGAAAACGGCTCGGGCAAGACCACACTGATCAAATTGCTGACGCGACTCTACGAGCCGAGCGACGGTCGTATCCTGCTCGACGGACTCGAGCTCTCCGAGTGGGACATCGAGGCACTGCGGCGGCGGGTCGGCGTAATTTTCCAGGACTTTGGCCGCTATCAATTCACCGTCGGCGAGAATATAGGCGCGGGCGATGTGCGCCACATCGACGATCCGCAGCGCTGGGCCAATGCCGCCAAAAGCGGCATGGCGGCTGCATTCATCGACGAGTTGCCGGGCCGTTATGACACGCAACTGGGCCGCTGGTTCAAGGATGGCCGCGAGCTATCCGGGGGCCAGTGGCAGAAGATCGCGTTGTCGCGGGCGTTCATGCGTACCGATGCCGATATTCTCGTGCTCGACGAGCCGACGGCTTCGATGGACGCGGCATCTGAAGCCGCCGTATTCGAACACTTCCGGCAAATGAGTCAGAACAAGATGACGATCCTGATCTCGCATCGCTTCTCAACGGTTCGCGCCGCCGATCAGATCGTCGTGATCCACCACGGTCGAATTCAGGAACGCGGCAATCATGACAGCCTGATGGCCGATGACGGCCAGTACGCGAAACTTTTCCGGCTGCAGGCTAAGGGTTATCAATAAGTCTTTGCCTAATTTTCGAATTCGACCTCCGCCGCTGTTATTACGGCTCCGTTCAAGGTACCGCTCGCTTCGACCAACCGCCCGCCTGCACCGGCCTGCAAGAAAAACTCACCCGCATCGAGCGGTGAGCCGTCCAGTTCACTAAACACCGTTGCCGGACTCGTGTTGATCGTCACGCCCAGTATTGTGAAATCCGGATCGCTGACATCTTCAGCGAACCCTCGCAACGCGACCGTGCCGTCGAAGTCCTCGCGCTCCAGTCTCGTCGCGACGATGCCACTGGCGTCCTCGTAGCCTCGTACCTCGACGTAGTTACCGACCACGACGTTTGACAAATTGAACGGTTCGAGATCTGCCGCGCTCTTGTCCTCGTATCGCGTGGACGCGTTGACCCTGATGACGATGCCGAGCACCGTCAGCCGGTCTGCCTGGACGTCTTCGACCAGTGAGTCAATCCGGACAAACCCAGAGGCCTTGATCTCGACGTTGCTGGCGACGAGTGCGCTGGCGGCATTAATATCACCTTCGACTTCAACCTTGCGATTCAGTGCAAGATCGGCGCTGGTGCCGTTTTCGAACGTAGTCTGCGCATTGGCGATGACCGGCACGCCTTCGACATCGAAATCAGTCGCCGAGGCAAATCGGGTGATGAAACCTTCGAGCTCGGCCTGGTCCCCATCTTCGCCAAAGTCTCCGCCTTTGAACTCCACGCGTGTCGCAAGCAGTTCGCCTGCTGCGCCGAGCGCGGTGCCTTTCGCTTCGACCCGTTGACCGACTTCCGGCGACCCATTCGGAAATCCCTGCGGCATTGCGAGGCTGAAATCGACAACGAATCCATTGATTTCCAAAATGGTTCCAGCCACGTTGCCAACGACCCCTGTAAGCTCGAACTCACCGCCAGCGGGTTTGAGTTCGATGCGAGTGGCGCTGATGCTGCCATCGGCGAGGAAGAAGCCGCTGACTTCGACGACGTCGTTGATATCCAGGCTGTCCAGTGACGCCGGACTGATACTGTCGTCGAACGATGTATCCGCATCGATGCGAACTGTCTGGCCAAGAACAACCATCGTCTGTGCAATCGTGTCGATCGCCGAGATCGGACCTTCCACCGCGTCGTCAAAGGTAACGCTCGATGCGGTCGGAGATGTGCCGTCAGCGTTGACCGTGCCTTGCAGGACGATGACGTCACCGACCGACAAATCGGCCTGGGTTCCAGGCGAACCGTCGATCGTAAAAGCCGCCGAACTCGTGTCGTAGGCAACTCCGTTGACGATGACGCTGCCGAAACCGCTTATGCTGCCCTTCGACACGACGGCCGATGGTAAGGGTGTACCACGAGCGTCGATTCCGGCAACCTGTTCGCCGCCACCGCCGCAAGCCGTAACCAGGAGCGCGCCGCCCAATGCAATAATAGGATGGGGTTTCATTGTCATTCCTCTCGTTTGCGGCCTTCGATCCAGTAGGCACCCAACCCGAGTCGGATACTTTTCTCGTCGTTACCGTCTTCAATTTCGTGTTCGCTCAACCAGGCATCAACTTCTTCCAGAAATGCCTGACCCTTCTTTTCCATAAACTCGCGGAACTCCGGCACCGCGTCTGCCGGCATCCTGGTGTTCGTGGCGCGCCGTTCGAATCGACCCGGATCTTCTTCCGATCGATGCAGGTTGTAGGCCACCGTGTAACCCATATCTTCGAGCACGCTGCCCGAACTCAACATGCGTTCGGGATCCATCATTGTCGGCATGTAGTAGCGCGTCCTGACCGCCAGCAATCCGTCGTCGGTTTCTACTACCGCGCCGACGTGTTTAAGTTCCTTGAGCATCGTCGTTGCTGCGACATCACCGCTGTATTTCGCGCACAGCGATGCGAATGAACGGCTTGCGCCATCAGCCGGCAGCGGTACCGGCCTGGCATCGGCGCCCAGAAACTCCTCATCCTGATACCAGCCACTCAGCACCCGCGTCGCGTAATTCATGCGATTGAACGTTTCCGGGTCATCTGCCTGTAACAGCTTGCGCAGTCGGCGTACCTCGCGGCGAGTGAGGCCGGTAAGGATTGCGACGCGTGATATGTTCGTTGGCCGGCCGCGAATACCGAAGTCCTCGGTTGCGACCTCAACGTACGTCGCCTTGCAAACCTCGGCCAGTTCCTGCCAGTTAATACCCGCGCGCAACATGATGCGCGCGACGGGGCGGAACAGGAGCCGCAGGGCGGCCGTTGCAGATCCTTTGCTGTCACTCATGGGTGAGACTCAATATCTCAATTACGTTCAGCAGTCTAGCATCCCATCGGGTAAAAGAGCCGGGCTCGCCAATGGCGAGCCCGGCCAGGATTCGTCGCGTGGACGAATCGGCCCAAGCTGGTCGATGCCTAGCTGGCATCCGCCGGCTCAAACTCGACCTCTCGCGCATCGAGTGTGCCCGTCATGCAGTACTCATTCCCTTCGAAGCTCTCCGCTGCCACGACGTCGCCCGTCTGCAGACGATCGAAGAACTCCGCTTTGCCGATGCCCAGATCGTTTGCATCCTGGAAGTTGTTCTCGGTAACGCGGCCGGTCAGTACCGTTATCCCCTGGATGACGAAACTGAAGCTGCTCGCATCGCCGTCAATCGAGTCGACTGTTCCACGCAGCTCACATTCGAAATCGTCATTGTCAGCCGCGATTTCGTCGCGCTCGATACGTGTCCAGCTTACGCCGCTGGCGGAAAGATCGTTCCCGCGGGCTTCGATACGATCACCCATCTGTAATCGATTGATGAACTGTTCCGGTGTCAGATGGTCGCCATCGTCGCTCGTCTTGTCCTCAACGCCGCTGCCACCGGCCGGGCTGATAGTAAGACCAAGGCGTGTCGTAAAGCTGATCCCGCCTACGTTGACACTGCTGACCAGGTCCTCGGTGCGTACGTTGTCCTCGAGGTCCTGCTCGGCCTCACGCATTACGAGTACGCCGTCGCCGTTGAAGCTACCCTTGATTTCCACGCGCATGCCAACCAAAGCCGTGAGGGGCGATGCGTTGCTGACCGGCACGGTAATTCCATTGATGGTGAATGTATTCGGCGTCGCGTCAGTGTTCACTGATTGAAGAACACCTTCGATTTCGAATTCGCCGTTGCGATCATCGTCATCGAGAGAATCCTCAGCCTGAATACGCACGGTCATGTAGCTGCCGCCCACAATGTCCGCCTTGATTTCTACGAACATGCCGATCAACTCAGAGCCCAGTGCCAGGCCGTCTTCGAAGATCGTGCCGGGTGTCAGCGCAAACGTCACGCCACTAACTACCAGTGACGATTCGTCGTCCGCGATGCTTTCCACGAAGCCCTTGAGTTCGAGTTCGTCGCCGTCCACGTCTGGCCGACCAACGTCCGGATTGCCGCCGAGACCATCGAGTTCCCTGTCGACACGGGTCGCCAGAAAGCCCCCCTCAGTCGGAAAGCCATTCACCTCGACGACCATTCCTACCTGGAGATCGCGGAAGTCGATGCCAGCCACGCCGTCATTGTTGCCAATGTCATCGTCGAACACAGTGCCGCCATCAACCGTGACGATCTGGCTCATTACTGAAAAGGTGCCGATCGTCAGGTCGTTCGCATTCGGCGTGATGCTCTCGATGGGTCCTTTCAGATCCTCGTCGACCTCGATGCTGCGCGCGGTGCGCACACCATTGTTATCGACGGCAGACATGCGCACGACCATGCCGAGGCGCAACTGACTGTCATCGCCCATCCTCTCGGCCTCATCCTCGATCGAAACTCGGGTATCCGACGCCACTTCGTACTTCGTACCATTGACCCAAACGCTGCCAAAGCCGGTGATTGAACCAACGACGGTCACGTCTACAGGCACGGCCCCTGTCGGGCCGCCCCCACCGGTCGAACCATTGGATGAGGAACCGCCACCGCCGCAGGCCGCCAGGCCGAGCAATGCAGCCAGGCCCATTATTGCTCTGATTTGTTTCGCTAAATTCATCGTTCTGCCCTCTAACTGTTGAAATTCAGTGAGCCGCCTTTGGCGGACTGTTCAGACGGTGCTCAAGTGCCCAAGCGACCATCTGGGTAGGACCGTACTAGAAAACCATATTTGAGTCAAATAATCTCAATAATGGATTACTGGATTATGTAAGATTAATTCTGGGTGGCCCCGGCGGGCGCCGCGATCCGCCGGAGACGCGCTCGGTGTGATCCGTACTTTGATTGCCTTTGCGGGCCGATTTCGCTTTCATACGAGCTTTGTAGCGGGCGTCCGGTTAGGATCTGCGCTGCCCAACGTATCGATCAGACGGAACGGATTCGCGATGACTCGCAGCAGACATATCAGCATCCTGGGCGCTGGCCAGTGCGGCACCCTGCTCGCAACCATGCTCGCGCAGGAGAATTTTTCGGTCAGCCTGTATGAACGAAATGGCGATCCGCGCAACGCCAGCACGGCGGCCGGGCGCTCCATTAACCTTGCGCTGGCCGCGCGCGGCATCAATGCGCTGCGAAAGGCTGGCGTGCTCGCTCGTGTCGAGCCTTTGCTCGTGCCAATGCGCGGACGGATGGTGCATGCGATCGACGGATCGACTGAATTGTTGCCGTACGGTCAGCGCGCCGACGAACAAATCTATTCGGCGTCACGCGGTGAGTTGAACAAAATCTTGCTGGACGCGGCAGAGGAACACAAAAACGTCGAGATTCGCTTTTCACAGGGCGCACAGGGATACGACGTGACAAGCGGCAACGCAAACATGCGCGACCTCGAAACCGCTCACGACTACGAGATCGATGTCCGGCCCATCATTGCCGCAGACGGCGCCGGTTCCGTCGTACGCAACTCCCTGCACGCGGCCGGCATTGTCACTGCGACAGAATCACTATTGCCGCATGGCTATAAGGAGCTCGCGATTCCTGCGGGCCCGGATGGAACATTTCAACTCGATCCGCACGCCTTGCATATATGGCCGCGTGGTGGATTCATGCTTATCGCCTTACCAAATCCGGGCGGCGACTTTACATTGACGATTTTCCTTGCGAACAAGGGTGATACGAGTTTCGAAGCGCTTTCCGACGAACAGACTGCCGGGAATTTTTTCGAAACAAATTTTCCTGATGCCGCGCGCCTGATACCCGATTTCGCGCACGCGCTCGTCAACAGCCCACTGGGCCTGCTCGGCACCGTCCGCTGTTCGCACTGGCACGACAAGGGCAAAGCGCTGTTGATCGGCGATGCCGCGCATGCCGTTGTGCCGTTTCACGGTCAGGGCATGAATCTCGCGTTTGAGGATTGCGTTGTGCTCGATCGCATAATCAGGACGAGCCGTGCCGACTGGTCAGGGGTATTCCGGCAGTTTGAAAACGAGCAGCGTGCGAATGCCAATGCGATCGCAGACATGGCGCTCGAGAATTACGTCGAGATGCGCGACACGGTCCGCGATCCGAAGTTCGTGCTGCGCAATGCGCTGGCATTCGAACTCGAGCGCCGCCGGCCCGAGCGATTCATACCGCGGTATTCCATGGTGATGTTTCACGCCGATATTCCGTACCGCGTCGCGCAGCAGCGTGGCGCTCTGCAAAATGCCCTGCTCGAGGAATTCACGCAGGATGCGGACCAACTGGAAGACGTCGATCTCGATGCTGCCACAGCGGCCGCCGTCGAGCGATTAACGCCGATAGAAACGGTACGAGACGCGACCATTGCGATCTGAGTAAAGAGCGTTCGACTATGCAGATTGACGAATCCCTTCTGGCAGACATCCGCAGCAGCGTTTCTCGTGCGCTGCAGGAAGACGTCGGTAGTGGTGATCTGACGGCGCAACTCATTCCGAGTGATGCGTTGATCGATGCGGCGATTATTGCCCGAGAGTCGATGACAATGGCCGGCCGGCCCTGGGTCGATGAAGTGTGCGTCCGGGTCGATGAGCGCATTGCCATCGACTGGCAGCACGACGATGGCGACACCGTCATCGCAGGAGCCGTGCTATGCACGCTGCACGGCCCCGCCCGGTCGATACTGACGGCCGAACGCACAGCGCTGAATTTCCTGCAAACGCTGTCTGCAACCGCGACGGTCACGGCCGAGTACGTGCACGCTGTTGCAGATACGGGCTGTCGAATTCTCGATACCCGCAAGTCGATACCCGGTCTTCGGCAGGCCCAGAAGTATGCCGTTCGATGTGGCGGTGGACACAATCATCGCTTCGGGCTCTTCGACGCGATCCTGATCAAGGAAAACCACATTTTGAGCGCCGGCGGCATCGAGCCCGCCATTACTGCTGCTCGAAATTTGCACAAAAACATGCCCGTCGAAGTCGAGGTGGAATCGCTCGAAGAATTGCGTGATGCACTGTCCGCAAAAGCGGAGAGGATATTGCTGGATAACTTCTCGTCCGACTTGCTCGAAAAAGCCGTTGCGTTCAATCGCGCGGAAGGCAGGCCGCCGGCCGAACTCGAAGCCTCCGGCGGCCTGACGATCGCTGATATTGCGACTGTCGCCGCCACCGGCGTCGACTGCATATCGGTCGGCGCACTCACCAAGAATATTCGCGCGGTCGACCTGTCGATGCTGTTCAGGTCCAGGGACTAATTGACCTGGCTGTCCGCGAGATTCAGAAATTCCGCCGCGTTGCCGCCGAGCATTCTCGCCCGCGCCGCATCGCTAAAGCCCGCGGCGGTGCGAATCAGCTCACCGACAATTTCCTCGCCAAGCGGGAAAGGGTAGTCGGAGCCAAGCATGACGCGATCCTCACCCATGACGTCAGCAAGAAATCGCAGTGCCGTCGGATCAAATACCGCTGAGTCAACGTAGAATCGCCGCAGGTAACTGGACGGCAAATTCCTGGACTTGCCACGAACGATGTCGCGACGGCGCCAGGCGTTATCGAGTCTGCCGAGCAGGAATGCAAAACTGCCGCCGCCGTGCGCAAAACAAAGCCTGAGACTCTCCGGCAGGCGATCGAATGCCCCACCCAGGATCATTGAAACAACACCCAGTTGTGTTTCCGCAGGCATGCCGACAGTCCAGGCCATCATGTACCTGGTCGTGCGCTCCCTGGCCAACATATCCCACGGGTGTACCAACACGGCGGCACCTTCGTCCGCGCAATGTTGCAGGAAGGTTATCAGGCCCTCGTCATCCAGGTTGCGGTCGCCGACATGATTCCCGATCTGCACGCCAACGTGTCCGGCTCGCATCGCTCTGCTCAGTTCTTCGCAGGCTGCGTCGGTGTCCTGTAACGGCACCTGACAAAGCGACAGCAATCGTCCTTGCCCTTTGCCGCAAATCCCGAGCGCCAGATCGTTGAACAAACGCGCACAATCCGCCGCATGCGCTGCGGAACGCTGATAGGCGAACAGAATCGGCGTCGCACTGATGACCTGTCGATCGATGCCGTCGCGATCCATTTCCTCGATGCGCCGACCCGCATCCCAACAGGCATCGTAGACAGGCCGAAACTCCTTCTCGCCGACCATGAGCATCGCCTTGCCAGCCTCGGTGTGCCGCATCCATGGCCAGTCCGGCGTGCCAAATCGCTCCGCGAGGTCCGGCCACTCCTTCGGCAGGAAGTGCGAATGAATGTCCGTAACGGGAGAGGAACTCATAATTCGACCCAGCCAGCGGGGGGCTTGCCCTTGCCTGGATGGACCGTGCCACAGTTTGGACAGGTACGGGCGTCCATGTCCTCGTGGTACGCATCAAATATTTTCGGCAACACACTGACGATACCACTTGGGTCGGGCAGTGCGACTTCGACGCGGTGTACGCGCGACTCACAGTCGAAACAGTACCATTCGAAGCCTTCTTTCATGCCCATCATTCTGGGCGATTCGACGACGATACCGATCGACCCCTCTTGTGGTCGCTGCGGCGCATGCCGGGTATGCGCCGGCAACATGAACACCTCACCCTCGCGAACGGGTACATCATAAATGCCGCTGTCATCGGCGATCTTCAGCAGCATGTCGCCTTTGATCTGAAAGAACCACTCGTCGACCGGATCGTCATGAAAATCCATGCGTGTGTTGGGCCCGCCAACGACCATGACGATCATCCCTGAGTCGTGGTGCAACAACTGATTGCCAACAGGTGGTCGCAGCAGATGGGCATGCTCCTCGACCCAGGCTTGAAAGTTAAAGGCGGATAATGTTGGATGATGCTTGAGAGTCATGGCCATGATTCCTCATCGTCTGGCTTGTAAGCCACGACTTTTATTTCGATGAGCAGGTGAGGGTGCGGCAGTTGATGGACCGCAACGGTGGTGCGTGTCGGCCCGTCGTAATCGAAATACTCGGCGTACACCTCGTTGTAAGCATCAAAATCGCTCATGCTCACGAGAAACGAGGAGACGTCGACGATATCCGCGAGATCAGCGCCGACACTATCGAGGATGTCGCGAATATTCTCGATGACTGCCCGTGTCTGAACGCGGATATCCAGCGTCGTCGCGCCGTCATCGTCGACCTCCACGCCGGCAAAACTGTCGTCGGCCCGGCGAGAACTCGTACCTGACACGAAAATGAAATCACCGGCTCGTTTCAGGTGTGGAAATGTACCGCGTGGCGTCGCTTTACCTGCAACTACTTTTCCGGATTTCGATGTCATTATCTGCGCTCCCGTTACTTCAGACACCGACCGTAGGTTCGACCGTGCCAAGACGCTCGACGACTGTCCGCACACGGACCCCGGCCCGTAGAGTTGCGTCAGATGTCGCAGCCCCTGCAAGCACTATCCAGCCCGGCTCGAGACCGAAGCCAGCCGAATCGGCAAACCGCGCCGCATGTAGCAGCAATTCCAGCAGATTACCCAGAATCGCCCCCGATGAGCCATCCCGGACGGCCACACCTTCAGGTTCCAGACGCATCGAGAGAGCGGTGAGATCCATGTCCGGTTTGTGCCACGAACCGACAACATAGCCCGACGACGAGCAGTTGTCTGCGATTACGTCGGCAAGGTTAAACTCAAAGGACCTGAATCGTGAGTCGATCAGCTCCATCGCCATGCGGTCGGTAAGGTGGGCCCAGATCAGATCATCGACACCCATTTGCAACATCTTGGCTGTGCTGGTGAAGCCCGGCTTCAGCCCGACAAGTGGCTCACCGCGCGCTATTCGTCGTTCGATCGACAGACGCTGAATCTCGTAAGCATCCGCCAACGACAGGATCGCGCTTGCACTCATAGCTTGATACAGATGTTGGTCGGCTCGGAGTAGAAATTCAGAGAATGCACGCCGCCTTCACGACCGATTCCGGATAACTTCACGCCGCCGAAGGGCGTACGCAGATCGCGCAGGTACCAGGTATTGACCCAGACTATGCCTGCCTCGATCTGGCGCGCGACGCGATGCGCACGTGACAGGTTCGTGGTCCAGACGGCGCCGGCAAGACCATAGGCACTGTCGTTGGCCATCGCCACCGCTTGTTCTTCCGTTGTGAAGGGTGCGATGTGACAAACCGGCCCGAAAATCTCTTCACGAACGCAGCGGGCACTTTCCTCGAGACCAGTCAGGATCGTCGGCTGTACCCACGCACCCTGGTCACGAGCATCGCCAAACTCGGGAATGCCTCCGCCGGTTACGACAGTGGCGCCCTCTTCACGCGCCAACTCATAGTACGAAAGCACTTTGTCCCGATGGGCTGTCGATACCAGTGGACCGATTTCGGTTTGCTCGTCGTCCGGCCAGCCCATGCGCAGCGCCTCTGCACGGTCTTTGAGGCGCGCGACAAACTCGTCAAAGATCCTCTGGTGAACATAGACCCGTTCTGAGCAGAGGCAAACCTGACCGCAATTCGAAAACACCGAGCGCACAGTGCCGTCAACCGCCTGGTCCAGATTCGCGTCTTCGAAAATGATCGCCGCATTTTTGCCACCGAGCTCGAAGGACAATGCCTTAACGTTGCCGGCCGCGGCGCGCATGATCGCGCTACCGGTCGCGGATTCTCCGGTAAACGTGATTGCATCAACGTCGGGATGTGTTGTCACGAATTCGCCAGCCGATCCAGGGCCGAAACCGTTCACGAGATTAAACACACCGGGTGGAATACCGACTTCGTGCATGACCTCTGCAAGCAGCGCAGCGGTCGCTGGCGTCTCTTCCGAGGGCTTCGCAATAATCGTATTGCCGGCCGCCATCGCGGGCGCCAGTTTCCATGTCAATAACAGGAACGGCAGATTCCATGGCGAGATCACGCCGACAACTCCCAATGGCTTGCGCACCGAGTAGTTCAACGCACCGCTGCCGTCAGGCGTGCCCATTTCGAAACATTCGGTCCCCGACGTGCTCACAAGATTGGCGAAAAAACGAAAATTAGCGGTGCCGCGCGGAATATCCAGCGTGCGCGCTTGCGCCAGCGGTTTGCCGGTATCCGCAATTTCGGCGGCAACGAACTCATCGAACCGCGCCTCGATACCGTCGGCGATTTGATTGAGCATCGCACCGCGCTCGGCCGCCGACAGAGATCCCCACGGTCCACGCAGTGCCTCGCGGGCGGCCTGTACTGCCAGATCGACAGTTGACTTGTCGGCCTCGTGGACGATACCCGCCAGCGATCCATCGACCGGGTTAATGTCGTCAAACCTGCTGGTCGACGCAACAAACCGGCCGGCAACGTAATTCTTGATTTCGTGCGGCATAACGCGTCCTATTGTAAGGTAAAGCCCGCTAAATGGTGGTGTCGGCATAATAATATGGCAGTAAAGGCAAGAACCGACCTGGAAGCGCTCGATCGAACGGACCCTCTGAGCGGATTTCGCAACGAGTTCTTCCTGCCGGAGGGCGTCATCTACCTGAATGGCAATTCACTGGGTGCCATGCCGCTTGCCGCCGCCGAACGCGCCAAACGGGTTGTCGAGCACGAGTGGGCCAGGGGACTGATTGGCAGCATGAACTCGGCCGGCTGGTACACGTTGCCCACAACTCTTGGTCGCAAGATTGCACCGATAGTCGGTGCCGGACCAAATGAGGTCGTGCTGACCGACGCCACCGGCATCAACTTGTACAAGGTTGTCGCGGCGGCGCTGAAAATGCAGCCGGACCGCCGCGTCGTTGTCATGGAAGGCAGCAACTTCCCGACCAATAATTACATGGTCCAGGGTCTGCTGGAACAACTCGACAAGGGCCACACGATCCGTTTTGCCGAGGCTGACGGCATGCTCGATGCGATCGATGAAGACGTCGCCGCGATCTGTATTACGCATGTGCACTACAAGACCGGAAATATTCTCGACATGGCTGCGATCACGGCGAAGGCACACGCTGTCGGCGCGGCGGCCGTCTGGGACTTGTGCCACAGTGCCGGTGCGATGCCGGTCGATCTGAACGGTTGCAATGTCGACTTCGCGGTCGCCTGTACTTACAAGTACATCAATGGCGGACCAGGCGCACCGGCACTGCTGTATGTGGCCGAGCGACATCATGGCAAATACACACAGCCGCTGACCGGTTGGTACGGGCACGCCGCACCGTTCGAATTCGAGAGGGACTACCGGCCTGTCGGCGATATTCGGCAGATGTTAAGCGGTACCCAGCCCACGGCAAGCCTGTCGATTGCTGAAATCGGCATCGATATCATGTTGCGTGCTGATATTCATCAGATCCGCGAGAAGTCGATGCGCATGACGGACCTGTTCATCGAACTTGTCGAACAGCGCTGCGCTCAGTTCGGCGTCGAGCTGGTTAGCCCGCGTGATGCCAGACAGCGGGGTAGCCAGGTCTCTTTTCTTAACGATGATGGCTATCCGATCGTGCGCGCGCTGCACGATCGCGGCGTCATCTGCGATTACCGGGCGCCCGGCAATATGCGCTTCGGCTTTGCACCACTGTATTTACGCTATGCAGACGTTTGGGATGCGGTAGATCATCTTCACGATATTCTTGCGAGTGAGGCATGGAAAGAAGACCGCTACCAGGTACGAGCGGCGGTTACCTAAGGAGCACTGGCAATGACGACATCTGAGAGGCTGCACTGGTCCTCGCGCTTCACATTCCTGATGGCCGCCGTGGGCTGCGCTGTCGGGCTCGGTAATATCTGGCGGTTTCCTTATACGGCAGGCGTCAGCGGCGGTGGCGCATTTGTCCTTATATATCTTGGTGCTATCGTGCTGCTCGCATTGCCGGTACTGATGGCTGAGTTGATGATCGGCCGGCGCGGCGCAGCCGGTCCGCCCGCCGCGATTGCAGCCGTCGCCCGGGAATCCGGACGGTCCACGAACTGGCGCTGGATGGGCGTCCTTCTCGGCGGCCTTGGCGCACTACTCGCGCTGTCGTTCTATGCTGTCGTAGGTGGCTGGACCCTGGCCTACGCATTCAAGATGGGTTCCGGACAACTGCAACAAGTCACCGCAGATGAAGCGACGCTGGTCTTCGACGTATTGAACAGTAGCCCGGGCAATCTGCTGACCTGGTTTACGGTGTTCATTGGCGCAACCGTATTCATTTCCGCGGGCGGCCTGCACTCCGGTATAGAGCGCGCCGTCAAAATCATGATGCCGGCGCTGTTCGTCATGCTGGTCGCAATGGTCGTGTATTCGGCCACTGTCGGCGACATAGGCCGCACACTGAGTTTCCTGTTCACACCGGACTTTAGCAAAATCAATGCCAAGGTCGTCATGGCAGCTTTCGGCCAGGCATTCTTCACGGTCAGTGTCGGCATCACGAACATGATGGCCTACGGTGCTTACCTGCAAAGAAGTACCGGGTTGCCACACGCATCCGTGATTATTGTCGGTGCCGATACCTTGGTCGCCTTGTTAGCCGGACTTGCCATCTTCCCGATCATCTTCATGTACGGACTCGAGCCGGGCGCCGGGCCGGGCCTGGTCTTCATGACCCTGCCGTTCGCTTTTGGCCAGATTCCCGGTGGCCTCGTATTCGGCACTCTCTTTTTCGTACTGCTGTTTTTTGCGGCATTGACTTCATCGATCGCAATGCTCGAGGCGCCCGTGGCGTGGCTGCGTGACGCTACCTCACTGTCGCGGCGTGCCGCTGCATTGGTGGCCGGCTCAATCAGTTTTGCGCTCGGCATTCTCGCCGCACTGTCATTCAATGTGCTTTCCGATACGCACCCCCTCGGATCCATCGCATTATTTGAGGGCAAGACTTTTTTCGACTTGTTCGACTTCCTGGTCACCAACATCATGATGCCTCTCGGCGGCATACTCATCGCGGTATTTGCCGGTTGGTTCATCAAGAAACAGTTCAGCCGCGACGAGATGTTCGAGGGCAAAGACACGATCGCCTATCGCTTGTGGCTGGTTCTGGTGCGCTACCTTGCGCCCGCTATACTCGCATTCGTGTTTTACGACATGACTATCGGCTGGTCGTAGCATCCGGGTAAGTTGTACTCCGACCTTGTAGCACGAGATAAAGTGCCGCCGAGATGCCGGATACGCCGAATAACATGGACATGACGACGATCTGGTACTTGGCTGCGACCAGGGGCGAGACACCAGAGAGAATCTGACCCGTCATCATTCCAGGCAGCGCGACGACACCAACCGCGAACAGCGAGTTGATGATCGGGATCAAGGACGCCTGCAGCGAAATTCGGCGGGCCTCGAGGCTCGGCGTTCCTCTTTCGGTTTCTGCCTGTAGCCTTTCGGCCGCGAGACTGACCGCATTCATGGCGCCGGCGAATATCATGCCGGCAAGCGGCACGACGTATTGCGGGCTGAACCAGGGATCGACGCCGATTACGATCTGACTGACCAGAGCAAGAACCAATATGCCGGCCACCGATATCGCAAGCAGCGCATTGCGAAATACGTGCGGCCGTTTCTTTTTTACCGGGCGAATCGCGATCCAGCTCGCCATGGCGAGCATGAGCAGGAGGACGGCAACGATGATTTCCGCGCGTTCCGCCTCGAAGATGTACACCAGCACGTAGCCAATCAGCAATAACTGAATCAGCATGCGCAGGCTCGCATACGTCGCCGTTTTCGCGCCCGCCGACCAGCGAATCATGATGCCGATGACAACAGCCGCAGGCAAAAATGCCAGCGCCAGCCCCTCGAGCGTGATCGCCTGAATCGCAGTATTCACACTGATCTCCTTACCGATGGAACTTGGCGATCATACGGCAGGATGCGGCCGAACCGCAGAATCAGTGCAGCAGGCTTTTCGAACGGAAGGCGCTTACGGGTCTAATTGAAGAACTTCGACGCCAACCCGGCCAGTCCGCTTTTTCCGCCAACAGAGTCCAGCAGGCTGCCGCCGCGACTGCTTTTGTTGATGAGTTCGGGCAGGATTTCGGACAAGCTGTTGCTGGCCTCTTCCTGGCCGATGCCGAGTTTTTTGGCGAAGGCTTCAATCCTGTCACCACCAATCGCTTCCTGCACCTGCGACGGTGATATCGCTGCATTGGCCCCGTCACCAAGCCAGGACTGCGCTTTTTTAGCCAGGTCACCGCCCGCACCAGTGAATTTTCCGACGATGTCGCCCAGGTCAAATTCCTTGCTCTCGCCAACAAGGTCATTCAGAGCAGATGCGGCCGTATCCTGGTCGCCTGCAGCACCGATCTTGTTCATCAAAAACTCCGTTGCAAAACTCTTCAAGTCCACTGTCTTCTCCAAAATGTGATGGACAAATAGAAGACATCGATGATCGTAATCATCATTGCCGCGGACTTTATATACCGAATCAGCGCGGTCGGACGCCGCTGTAACAAATGTTGACAATCTGACCAGCGTGGAGTGTCAATGCGTGAGCCGTTTAATTTCCACCAGTAATTCCTGCATTGGTGCGGGCTTGCGAAAGAAGCGTGTGAATGCGCGTCTTTCTTCCTCGTTCAGCCTCGACGCCGTCAATGCCACAATCGGTTTTTCATAGCCCTGCTGACGCAACAGTTTTGCCGCCCCGACTCCGCCGATGCCGGGCACATTGCAGTCCATTAGTACCAGATCCGGATCGTACTTGATGGTTTTCGCAATGGCGTCGGAACTGTCCGACGTTGCGATCAGGCCGTAACCCGAGCGATGCAGATAATGCTCGACCAGCGCGATCATGTCGTCGTCGTCATCGCAGATAAGGATGCTCAACGGCCGGGACGCCAGCGCATCTTGATCAGGAACCGGAAGAACCGGGGCTTCGGCGGCAACGGGGTCTGCCTGCACGTTAACGGGAATATAGATGCTCACTGTGCATCCCTCATCCGGCTGCGAGTCGAGCGAAACTTCACCTCCCATTAGTTGCACGAGCCGAAGCGTAATCGTTAGCCCCAGCCCGGCGCCGGTTTCGCTACGTTTGCTACCACGCTCGAACGCTTTAAATACCTTTTCCTGGTCTTCCGAGCTGATGCCGGGTCCCGTATCGCTGACTGTGACGACGAGCCTGTCACTGCTGTATGTCACCTTGAGTCGCACACCTCCTTCCTGCGTAAACTTGACCGCGTTGCCCAGGAGATTTATCAGAATCTGACGAAATCGAACTTCGTCGGCAAAAATGACCTTCGGCACATCCGAGTCGACGAAAGTCGCAAATGACAGGCCCTTTTCCGCGGCCATGGGCGCCATCATTCGTGCCAAGTCCTCGAAAAGGTTGTGACAGTCGAATTGCTCTTCAACCAGCTCCAGCCGGCCTGCCGACAGGCTGGCATCGTCAAGCAGGGCCTCAACTAATGATGTCAGGTGACGCGCTGATCGTTCTATCGTCTCAACGCTTTTCTGAATATCGTTACGGCTTGCATCCTGTTCCTGAGCAAGCTGGGCGTAATTGATGATTGATGCAAGTGGCGTGCGAAATTCGTGCGACATCATCGCAATGAAACGGCTCTTGTTTGCGCTGCTGCGCTCGGCCTCCTGGCGATGATGGTCCAGTTCCGACCGGATTTCTATAAGCTCGCTGATAAGCTCGCGCTGTCGGCCAATCAGTCTGTTCTGGCGCGCATGCATGAGCCGAAGTTCGTTTGTCTTTTGCTGCTTCGCCTGAGTTGGGTCATGCTCGTCACTCGCATCGATCAGAACGACATAGCTTTGACGGCCATCCGGTATCAAATGCACATGCGCAACACTGTGTCGGGACAAACGCACGAAACGCAGGGCCTGGGGTTCGCCGATAACACAGCCAACCAGAAATACCGCGGCATCACGCATATCGTGACCGATTGGAATATCGTCAAGTCCCCAGCGCTGCGCATCGCCCCATATCTGGACGAGCGCGTAATTCTCGTCAATGAGAAAACAGAACAGTCGCTCGCTCGAAAAATACTCGTCTTGCAGATTGTGTACGACGCAGGCTGGCAGCTGCATCATTCGGCCCGCATATCGTTATCGAGAATCCGTCGAGCCAGTTTCTCAAAGGCTCGCTCCACCGCATCTCCGGTTTTTGCGCTGGTTTTGAAAACCGCCCCGAAGTGAGCGTGAAGCGCTTTCACACTACTTTCATTCACGTCCCAATCGCCAGCAAGATCGCTTTTGTTGAGCAACACGACAGATGGGGCGCTGCCAAATCTGTCGGTGACTTGTTCCTCGAGGCTCATTGCCGACCGCAAGGTACTCGTGCGCGTGCCATCGATGACATATATGTAACCGCTCGCGCCACGCAGATAGGCGAACTCGGTATGTTCGAATCGGTCTGAACCTGCGATATCCCAGATCACTAATTTATGCGAGACACCGAGGTCCGGAACTTCAATTAGCTTGGTATCAATTTTGACACCGATCGTCGTCAGGTAGCTTTCCGAAAAATGATTATTGACGAAGCGCTCTGCAATACTTGTCTTGCCGACGGCGAAATCGCCGACTATGCAGACTTTGCTGGTGAATAACGTCATGACGGGTCGGTCAGGGAACCAAGCTGTAAGTCGACCTGTACGTAGCGCCTGCTGACGTCGCTCTGCGGTGGGGACTGCGGGTCGCCGGCGGGTACTTGCATTATGTCCGAAACCTCGACGCCGTGTGAGCGCAGCACGGCCGCGGCGGCCGTGGCCCGGCGCCGGGCCAGCGCCGCGTTCTGCGCCGGCTCACCCGTCAGGTCGGTTGAGCCGTGAAGCAGCACGGAAACAGAGTATCCGACTGCCGCCGCATCGGCGCGGAGCGCGCGCAAAACTGCCGCGTGCTTAACGAGCATATCTTCGTTTCCCGGAGAAAATATCGCGCCATTCTCAAAATGGAATCTCGCCCCGGAAACCTGCGCGACACGTGCTTCAAAGCGTAGCCGGTCACTCGTCGCCAAACCACTCACATCCAGTGCGCTGACTCCCGCCAGTAAGCCGAATCGACTCTGCAACTGTTGCCGCCAGCTCCATGGGGCGTCTCCGCTCACATGCAGCGTTGCGGTAGAAACCCTGAACAAGACAGATTCGGGCCGGCCAAAAATCTCGGCTGCACGCGCCTCGATAATCTCGGGTTGCAATGACTGGAATGGCTGCATCGCAGCGGTAACTCGAGTCGCTGGAATGTCAACCGATTCGGCGATGTCGCCGACCGGGATCGCCAGTGGATCTTTGAGTCCTCTTACAAAGAAATGATTGCCGTCACGGCTGATCTCGGTTACATGGATTCCCGGTGTACTTGCCAGGGCAGTGTTCAGTCGATCAAGTTGCTGCAGATGTGACCAACTGCGGTAGCCCAGGAATCCGGCAACGGCAAGCAATAGAATTAGCGCGATAATCAAGAGTCGGTTATTGCTCCGATCCTTTTTAGTCTCGCGGCGCGCTTCGAATCGCAGGCAGCGTGTCAGCTCGACATCGACGTCCGGTACAGTCGACGTATCGCCCTTGTACTCCCGAATCGCCTCACCGTAACGGAAATGTATGCGCTCAAGGATCGCGCTGAGGTCGGCTCGCAGGCTCTTGGGCGGCACGCCCCGAATAACGCACACCAGTAACGCATGTGGACCATGGACCGCCCACAAGGTGAACTCGCCCATATCGGCCGACTCCAGCCTGCCGCTGCGGTCCGGCGAAAACGACTCTTTTACGAAATCCTGTATCGCCGTGAACATCGCCGACACAGCATCGCTATCCTTGATCTTCGAAGCTTCATGGTGCGCATGACCCACCAGCAGTCCACTGTCACGGCTTATCAGATAGGCCTGCTCAATCCGGTACTGCATGGTTCTTTGCAGCACATACTCTCCAAACGGAACGCCAGCACGCGAAGCCTGCCAGCGCCATTTCAACCCGGTCGGGCTGATGCTGTGTTCGACCGCCTCATTGATCTGTTGCGAAAAGTTCCGCAGCGCATGCATGATGGATTTGCGAATCGCCGGACCCATAACAGGATACAACGCATTTCCAAATGTTTCCGGATCCTCGTGCATCGCACGCTGCACACACTTGCCGACTGGAGACGTCAACGCCTCGACAAGCTCGTCGTCTTTGGCGTGACTTTGATGGATCGCTTCCGGAAGGATATCGGCGACATCTGCCGTGCGTATTTCGCGACGCTCGACTCGTCTTGAAATCGAATCCAACGCCTCTTTCTCGGCGCCAAACAGGAGCTGTTTAAGCTGCTCGAGATCGTTCATCGATACTCTGCCACAAGTGTTGAATCAGGCGTCAGGCAACTTGAAGTCTTTCTTCAGCCGCAAGGCTACTTCAGTCAGTAAGGCCGCCATATCATCGCGCGCAAGTTTCGCTTCAGCAAGATCACGTGTTTCATTGAAGATCGACTTGCTTAGCTGTTCATGCGTGTCCTGTATCATTCCCGACAGCTCGTCGTGTTGTTCCTGCATTGAGCTGCGCAGGTCGCGAGATTCTCCTTCGATCTGCTCCTCCAGCTCGGCGTACCAGGCCTCAGCCTGTTGCCCGAGGCTCTTTAGTTCTTTCGAACCTTTCCTGCCATCATCGGCCCGCGCTTTACGTTCGTTTTTCACCTGCTCGTTAAGCTTGTCGATTTCACGCCTGGTGAAAGTATTTAGCCGCTCAATACGCTTATCGATGTTAATCGACATTTGCTCGATGTTCTTGTTCAGGCGATTCTCAAGCTGAGCGAAACGCTGCTCGTAATCACGCATCTGGCCACCGAACAAAATCTCCCGGATCTTATCGACGTTTTCTTCGGTGCTGTCTGCCGACAACCCCGCCTGACTTTTGCTTTGTTTTTTTGCCATTATGTGTTGATCCTTTCCAATCGATATCCGTGCTGATAGATCGCCGATAATTTCCAACCGTTTTCCTCGTTCAAGCTGAGCTTCTTTCGTAGCCGACTGACATGCGTGTCAACGGTCCTTGTCGAAACGGATTTGTTTTCGATGCCCCATACTGCCTCGAGAATATGATTGCGGGATATCATCTTCCCTGCATTGCGAAAGAAGAACAGGGCCAGATCGAATTCCCTATTGGTTAAACTGATGTCTTCTTCCCCCAACCGCACTGACGTTCTCGCCATATCTATCGAGTACGGCGTGGCATCTATTGCTTCATTTTCCGGTTTACCTCCATCTGCACGGCGACGTATCGCATTTACCCGAGCGACGAGCTCGGCGCGACGAATCGGCTTCACGAGGTAATCGTCCGCGCCTGCTTCCAGGCCGCGTACCACGCTTCGCTCTTCGTCTTTGGCCGTGGCTATCACGACCGGCGTGTAATCGCCAATCTCCCGGCGCAACTTCCCCAGCACCTCTATTCCACTGAGATCAGGCACTATCCAGTCGAGCACATAAAGATCGAAGCTGTCTCTTCGCACCGCCCGCAGGAAGCTGGCACCGCTCTGGTGGCTGTCTATGGTGTGTCCCGCATGCGTCAGCCACAGGCTGATGATCTCCGCCTGGTCAACGTCATCCTCGAGAATTGCGATTCGCAATGGTGCTCCTGTCGTGGCCCCACCGGTTCCTGTTACCCGGTCTTATCGCGGTGCTTCTTTTGATTATTTCCCGCGCTGCTTTGAACCTCATTATATAGAGTGAAAACTGCGATAAACATCCGAATTATGAGGGATTATTTCAAGTCGGCGCGCGTTACGGCGTATCAGCGAATCTTTACCGTTCGAACAAATGTCGCCAGATCGCCCAGTTGGGCCCGAATTTTCTCGGCATCTCCGGATTCGGCCGCTCTCTCCAAACCCTTGCCCAGTCGTGAAATTTCGTCCAGACCATAGGCGGAACCGGACCCGTACAGATTATGGCCGGTCAGGTAAATCGTCTCGAAGTCCGCTTCGGCCAGCGCCAGTTCGAGTACCTCCAGGTCATTGACCCGACGCTCGAGGTATCGGGCCATGAGCTTGCGCGCGAACGGATCGGCGACGTCGATCGTTTTAGCCATCTTGTTGCTCATGTCGCCTATTGTCGCACTCGTCAGGATCCCTTGACCAACTCATGGCCCGACAATAAAGGCTCCGCGAGATATCCACCAGGATGTCGCATTGCCTTCGGGCTTCTCCGTGCTTTCCCTGATTCCTGTCCTTATTCCGCGTCTCTGAGCCGTGCCAACCAGTGTTCCATTTGCCTGCCAGCTGCTTCGCGGCCACCGAGTCCGAAGGACAGCGCAAAAGCGACCGCAATCGAACCGAGCACCAGCCCGAATGCGAGATTGACAATGTCATCGGCTATGCCCATCGCTCGCAAACCCATTGCAAGGACGAGCCCGAGAATTGCCGCACGCATAATCCCGGCCAGCATGGCTGCCGATGCTCCCGCGACCTTGATAACAGCCGAGTACGCCACGCCGGCAATCCAGAATCCGGCAGCGAGAATTGCACCACCCAGCAATACCTGCCCGGCGAACTCGATCAAGGTCGATACGATTCCCGACACTTGATCGAAACCCAGTTGCTTGGATGCCTCTACCGTCGCAAACAGCATGATAAAAAGGCTTACCACCGTGCCCACGAAGCTCGACAGATAGAATCCCTCGGCAGGACCTGACGCGAGGCCGAGTTTTGCGGGTAGCGCGTTGGCACCCAGGCCATCCAGCATTCGGGAGACGAGCCCCGATATGAACCGCGCCAATACGAACGCAATACTCAGAATGATGACGGCCGCGAATATGTCAGGAATGGCCGACATAAACGCGCCGAGCATCTGCGTCGCCGGGGCGGAGATCGCTTCTATCTGCAGCGTATTCAGGGCGGCAACCAGTGCCGGCACGAACACAAAGATGAAGACGAGAAGTCCGCCAAGCTGTGACAGGCTGACGTTCCCGGACAGGCCTGCCTTCTCGCCGACGCGGTCGAATCCGACTACCTGCAGCAACTTCTGCACCAGGTCGCGCAATATTCGCGCCACAAACCAGCCAACCAGGCCGATGACGGCAGCAGCGAGAATGTTGGGCAGCATGGCGAGGATCTTGTCCACCATGCCCTGGACGGGCATGAGTAGTCCATCGAGTTTGAGCGTGCCGAGAATGGCCGGCAAAAACATCAGGATGATCAACCAGTACAGAACATCGCCAATGCTGCCGCTGACCGGCTTCATCTCTGCCGCTGCACTGATCTTCTCGTCGATATTGGTTTTCGACAGCGCATTTGTGGTTAGCGAGCGGGCGAGGCTGGCAAGCACCCAGGCGACCAGCGCCAGCACGGCGCCGGCGATCAGGCTGGGTCCGAATTCGAACACCTTGGTAACCAGCGCCTGTAGTGGCTCCGATACGACTTCGAGATCCAGCACATTAAAGAACGCGATTAGCACCAGGAACATCACAATCCAGAAGACACCGCTCGCGCCCCACGCTTCTGCATTTACCTCACTGTCTGTGCTGCTTGCGATACGCTCGTTCAGATTGGCCACGTCCAACAGCCGCCGCGTGGCAGCACGTAAAACAACCGCGACCAACCAGCCGACGACAAGAATGCCGACGGCAGCCAGAAGGCTGGGCAGGGTACCGCCCAGGGTTGCCTGAAGTGAGTCCAGGGTCGATTGAATATCCATGCTAATACCCGTTTGAGTTCAAATCGGTGTGCTAGTAACTGACCTTCGCCGGCAGCTTCTTCGCTTGCGCAATCCAGTTACCCACCACGTTGCTTGACGGCGGTCTCCGCACCAGATTCTTCGCTTCGTTGACCTCCGCCATTTTCGCTGCGAGGTTTTCGGCATTCCGATGCCGCAACTCCTTGACCGTATCGACACCAACACACTCGAGCAGCTCTGCATACTGACTCGCAACGCCATTAATGCGAAACAGGTCAGCCATGTTGACGCACTTCAGAATGCGGGCCTCACTGATGCCGGTGCTGTCCGCCAGCGCTTTTCGCGAATTCTTGTCCGCGCCGGATTCCAGCAAATCCTCAACGCTGCGTACGCCAGCCGCTTTAAGCGCGGCGGCCAGCTTAGGGCCGATGCCCTCGATTTTTTGAATACTCTTAGCCATGAAAGATTCTCCTGTGTTCTGGTGATGTGAATTGCTGCCGCGCATACTATGTCAGCCGGCAATCGAATCGCCGAGTTGTAACAGTTGTTGACAAAGTGGCGCTGCGCTTGGCACTGCATGACTTTCGAAAAACAAGAGTCACCTTCATGTCCTGAACGCATACGCCGTCAACCTGGTTGAGCGTTTCGTCGGCGCAACTCGACCCCTTCTTCATTGCATCCTCGAAGCTCGTCAAAGAGCCGGCCGTTATTTCCTTAACCTCTGTGACTAAGGTCTCCTTCTGCGTGCATCCACCGGCGTTGGGCTGTCAGTCCTCCGAGGGTTCCTGCGAGGTCTCGAGCGACGAGCCCTGTATCCGACAGTGCCGACAAACAACGATCAGCAGCACCCCGACTCGGTTCGTTCGAAATTCGATGTAAGACAGAAATCGAGACGCAAATCACGCTTATGGACATAATCTTGTTGCTAGTCTTGGAGATAAGCAGGCAAAGGCGCGTTGAAGACCGGCAAATCAACAGGGGACGGGATCTGATGTCAATCGGGGACCGCAATGACTTGGGAGCAAACGATGAAATGCCCGTCAATAGCACTGTCCTTTGCCGCGATCAGCCTTCTGTGCGGCTGCAGCACCGTCCCGGAAAAACACTACTTCGAAGCTGAAACCGGGTTCACGGCGAGCCGAATTTCAACGACC
>JAOTVR010000129.1 GCA_029863305.1 Gammaproteobacteria bacterium
GCTTTGTGGCCGTCTTTTTCTTGCTGACCTTTTTCTTGCTGACCTTTTTCTTGCTGACCTTTTTCTTGCTGACCTTCTTTTTCGACGGCTTCTTCCGGGCGACCTTCTTCTTACTCACTTTCTTCCTGGCGAGCTTCTTCCTGGTCGCCTTTTTCCTGGAAACCTTCTTCTTGCTCGCTCGCTTCGCTGCAACCTTCTTGCGCGAGGTTGGCGCTTTCTTCCGCTTCTTGCTTGCAGCCTTTTTTGCGGCCATCTGGAACTCCTGCCGGATCGAGAAAAGGGCGGGATTATACATTGCCTGCAGCAGCATGGAAGACTATTTTTCTTGGCAATGTCAGGCTTTGGAATGCAGCGCCGAAAGCCAAGCGTCGTGCGGCTTGCGGGCTGATTGTCTTTTTCTCGCGACAATCGTTTTATTGAAGGAATTACATTACACTAGCTGGATTTGACGGGCTACTGGCGTTTGACACCACATGCGATTAAGCAAAATCAAGCTCGCCGGCTTTAAATCCTTCGTCGACCCCACAACAATCACCTTCCCCAGCAGCCTCGTCGGCGTCGTTGGGCCGAACGGTTGCGGCAAGTCGAATGTGATCGATGCTGTGCGCTGGGTCATGGGCGAAAGTTCAGCCAGCCGGTTGCGCGGTGATTCGATCACCGACGTCATATTCAACGGTTCCAGTTCGCGTAAACCTATTGGCAGCGCTTCGGTCGAGCTACTGTTCGATAACAGCGAGACCACGCTGGAAGGCCAATACGCGAAATACGCCGAGATTGCGATTCGTCGTGAGGTGTCGCGTGACGGTATCTCAAATTACTTTTTGAATGGTACAAAGTGCCGTCGCAAGGACATAACCGGCGTGTTCCTTGGCACGGGCCTGGGTCCGCGCAGCTATTCGATCATCGAGCAAGGCATGATTTCGAGGCTGATCGAGGCCAAGCCTGAGGAAATGCGGGTGTTTCTCGAGGAGGCCGCCGGCATCTCCAAGTACAAAGAGCGCCGACGCGAAACATCCAACAGGATCAAGCACACCAAGGAAAATCTCGACCGTTTGCTGGACGTGCTCGATGAGGTCGAGAAGCAGATCAAGCACCTGGATCGCCAGGCCAAGACTGCCGAACGCTACGGACGTTACAAAGACGAAGAGCGACGCACGGCGGCAGAGCTACTGGCACTCCGGTCCAGGGATCTGGAGGAGCGGGCCGGTGAGGCTGACAGGAAGCTTGGCCAATGCAAGACCCGCCTCGAAGCGGCCATCGCGGAACAGAGGAAGATCGAGTCGCAGATAGAGGCGGCAAGAGTTCGGCAAAGTGAACGCAATGAAGCGTTTAATGCAGTGCAGGGGCGGTTCTACAAGGTTGGCTCCGAGATCGCCCGGCTGGAGCAGTCCATCGAGCACGCGCATGAATTGCGCGATCGACAAACCAAAGACCTCGAGCAGGCCGTGCAGGGTGCCCGGGAAATACGTGCACATATCGACAAGGACCAGACCGAGATCGCGGAGCTCGAGTTGACCCTCAATGAACTGGTGCCGGGGCTTGAGCAGGCACGTCACAGTGAAAAATCATCGGCGCAGTCGCTGCAACGCGCTGAGGAGGCCTTGACCGACTGGCAGGAACAGTGGGATGACTACACAGCGAGATTCAATGCGGCGCAGCAGGTGCGCAACGTCGAACAGACGCGGTCAGAACAAATCGAGTCGAGGATTCAGAGCTTTTCGGATCGCCGCAAGAAACTGGACGAAGCGAAATCCGGTGCCAGTGCAGACGAACTCAAGATCAGCTTCGACGAACTGACGGAACAGGAGCTTCGCCAGCGGCAAGCGCGCGATGAATTTGACCGGCATCTGGCCGACATCGCCGACAAGATTCGCAAGCTTCGCGAACAAGATGCCAAATTGACCCGACTCGTTGACGAGCGTCGCACTACGTTGCAGGAGGGCGAGGGCAAATACGCATCGCTCGAGGCGCTGCAGAAAGCAGCGCTGGGCGAAGGCGACGAGGGCGTTCAGGAATGGCTTGAAAGCTCCGGCCTGGGGCAGAACCGGCGGGTTGCGCAGACTCTGGATGTTGACGACGGCTGGGAGAAAGCCGTTGAAACAGTCCTGGGAGAGTACCTGCAGGCCATTTGCGTCAGCGATATCACCCCGATCACTGAGAGTATCGCCAAGCTTCGAAGCGGCAATATCACCGTTCTGCGCGAGCAAAGCGCGGACCCGGAATTATTCGATGTTTCGGATACGCTCGCGGACAAAGTCACTGGTGCGCCAAAGGTCGTGCACCGGCTGTTGGCGCAAGTGCGTATTGCCGAGTCGCTGACTCATGCGTTGGCCATTCGCGAGACCATCGGTGAGGATGGGTCTGTGATCACGCCGGAGGGCATTTGGCTTGGAACGCAGTGGCTGCGTGTCTCGCGAGACAAGGATTCGAAAGCAGGCGTGCTTTCACGCGAGCATGACATGCGCCGCCTCAAAGCTGAGGTTCGTGAATCTCAGGCGCGTTTCCAAAGCGCAAGAAGGCTTCTCCAGGACGGTCGGACGCGTCTGAATCAGTTGGAGGAGCGGCGTGAAGCGGTGCAGCGCGATTCAGCATCGCTACTGAACGAGTATTCCGAGACGAAAGCGGCGCTCGATGCGGCGAAATACCGTATGGATCAGGCGAGCGCCCGCCAGGCCGCTATCGCCGAAGAATCGAACGAAGTCGATATCCACCAGATATCGGCCGAAGAGCAGCTACGCGATTCGCGACGCAGCTTCAATCAGGCTGTGGAAACCATCGCGGACCTCGAGACACAGCGCAAGGCACTCGAAGCCCGGCGCGAGGAATTGCGTGGAGAATTGCAGCGCGTTCGCGAACAGGCGCGTGAAGATCGTCAGACAGTCCAGAACATCACGATCCAGTTCGAGAGTCGGCGCACCAGCAAGGAATCAGCGGCGCAAAACCTCAATCGCATGCAATCGCAGCTTGAGCAATTCAGAAGCCGTGAAATCGAGATTCGCGAGCAATTGGAGCAGCGGCAGGCGCCACTTGCCGACAATAAGATGGCGCTCGAGGAACAACTCGCGAACCGCATCCGGATTGAAGACGAACTGGCAGGCGCGCGGCGACTTGTCGAGCAGGTGGAGGCGGAGCTGCGCGAATTGGACCAATCCCGAATGGGAGTGGAGCAGTCTGTTGACGAGGCGCGGAGCTTCGTTAGCGAGGCGGAGATGGCCCTGCGTGAGGTGCGTGTGCGGCGAGAGGGGTATGCCGAACAGCTTGCGCAGACAGATTTCGAGTACGCAACACTGATCGAAGAGATGGACCCGGCCGCGGCGGTCGAATCGTGGGATGAAAAGCTCGACAAGATCCGTCTGCGCATCGATCGACTGGGCCCGATCAACCTCGCTGCCATCGACGAATTCAAAGAACAGTCGGAGCGTAAGGAGTACCTGGACGCACAGCTTGAGGATTTGAACAGCGCGCTGGCGACCCTGGAAGGTGCGATTCGCAAGATCGACAAGGAAACCCGGTCGCGATTCCGAGAGACATATACCAACGTCAATGCTGGCTTCCAACGCCTGTTCCCAAAGCTCTTTGGAGGCGGGCACGCGTATCTTGAACTGACCGGGGATGATCTGCTTTCAGCCGGCGTAACTGTCATGGCGCGCCCGCCAGGCAAACGCAACAGCACGATCCACCTGTTGTCTGGTGGCGAGAAGGCACTGACTGCCGTTGCGCTGGTCTTCGCGATCTTTGAATTGAATCCCGCACCGTTTTGCCTGTTGGACGAGGTTGATGCGCCGCTCGATGATGCAAATGTTGGCCGATTCTGCGACATCGTGCGCGAGATGGCGGACAAGGTGCAGTTCGTGTTTATCACGCACAACAAGGTCACCATGGAAATGTCGAGACAACTTACGGGCGTCACGATGCAGGAACCCGGCGTATCAAGACTGGTTTCTGTCGATCTCGATGAGGCAGTCAAAATGGCGGCGAGTTAGGTCATTGAATAATGGACGGACTGCGATGGTTACTGTTGTTCTTTGGAATCCTGGTCATTGCCGGTGTTTACGTTTACAGCCGTCGCGAGCGTGACAAGCCTGCGCGCGAAAAGTCAGGCAGCCCGCGCATTGCGCCGAATCTGGGAGACAAGGAAGTCGACACAGCGGCGTCGGCGTTCGACGAATTGCGGGACGACCCGCAACAAGCCGCCGATGATTTCCCGCAGAGTGATGTGCCCCAGAAAATCGTTACCTTACGATTGATCGCTCGCGATGGTGGTGCATTTCGTGGCGACGAGTTGATTCTGAGCATGCGAGGCATCGGTTTGCGACATGGCAAATTTGGAATCTTTCACCGGTTCGTCGGCAATGACGAAAACAAAACGATCTTCAGTGCTGCGAGCCTGGTGGAGCCGGGTAGCTTCGATCTTGCTAACATCAAGGATCAGGAGATTCCCGGTATCAGCCTGTTCCTGGTTTTGCCTGGCCCGGTAGACGGTGTCGAGGCTTTTGATCTTATGATGGAGGCCGCCAGAGTTCTCGCACAGTCTCTTGGCGCCGAATTGCTGGATGAATCTGGAAGCACATTGAGCATCCAGAGGGAACGCTACATGCGTGAGGAGATCATCCAGTATCAGCACAGCAACCTTGTTGCCTGATGCTGTTCGAACAACGCAGAATTGATGACAGCATCGGCCGCTAAGAAAAAAGAACTGGATTCCCTCAAGGAACAGATTCGGCATCACAATTATCAATACCACGTGCTGGATGATCCGGAGATCCCGGATGTCGAATACGATCGGTTGATGCGGCAGCTGCAAGCGCTGGAACAGGAGTATCCGGAACTCGTCACTGACGATTCGCCAACCCAGCGCGTCGGCGACGTGCCGATTTCTGCCTTCGGCACGGTGCAGCATCAAGTACCGATGTTGTCTCTCGACAATGCGTTTTCGCCCGATGAACTGCGAGAATTTCACCGACGCGTGACCCAACGACTCGAGATCGAAGGAGAAGGGGACTGGCTTGCGTACGCGGCGGAACCCAAACTTGACGGCGCCGCAGTGAGCCTGCTGTATGAGGATGGGACGCTGCGGCGTGGTGCAACTCGTGGTGATGGCACCACCGGTGAAGACATCACTCATAATGTCCGTACCATTGACGCAGTCCCGCTTCGGTTGATCGGCCAAGGCTACCCATCGATCCTGGAAGTGCGCGGCGAGGTGTTCATGCCGAAAGCGGGATTTGAGGCATACAACCAGAAAGCCCGCGCGGCCGGTGAAAAGACTTTTGTAAACCCGCGCAACGCTGCCGCAGGCAGCCTGCGCCAGCTCGACCCGAAACTAACGGCCGCCCGACCCCTGGATATGTACGTCTACTCCGTAGGTCATATAGATGGTGGGAATCTACCATCAACGCACAGCGAGGTACTCGAGCAGCTTCAGGAGTGGGGGCTAAAGACGTGCCCGGAGCGGCGCGTGGTGGAGGGCGTGGAAGGCTGTCTCTGGTTCTATGAGTGGATAGGCGCGAAACGGGACGCACTACCCTACGAGATCGACGGCGTCGTGTACAAGGTTAACGATCTGCAGCAGCAACGTGAGCTTGGGTTTGTTTCGCGCGCTCCTCGCTGGGCGATCGCCCACAAGTTTCCGGCGCAAGAAGAACTGACGACCGTTGAGGGTGTCGAGTTTCAGGTGGGTCGGACCGGTGCGGTAACTCCTGTGGCGCGCCTCAAACCGGTATTTGTAGGCGGCGTGACCGTTAGTAATGCCACGTTGCACAATATTGATGAGTTGCATCGCAAGGATGTACGCGTTGGTGACACAGTCAGCATTCGTCGCGCCGGAGATGTAATTCCGGAAGTGGTTGGTGTGATTGTCAGCCGCAGGCGCAAGGGCGCACGACGCGTAAATCTCCCCAAGAATTGTCCAGTCTGCGGTTCCACAGTTACTCGGGAGGCAGACGAGGCAGTTGCGCGATGCAGCGGCGGTTTGTATTGCTCCGCACAAAGAGCAGAGGCGTTGAAACATTTTGTGTCACGAAAGGCGATGGACATCGAGGGCCTGGGTGCGAAGCTGATAGAACAACTTGTCGCGAATGACCGCGTAAAAACGCCCGCAGACATTTTTGGTCTCACCAGGGACGAGCTTGCTGAGTTGGAGCGAATGGGCGCCAAGTCCGCTGAAAACGTGATCAGGTCGATTGAGGCTAGCCGTTCAACCACGCTGGAGCGTTTCTTGTACGCACTCGGCATTCGAGAAGTCGGAGAAGCCACCGCCACGGCTCTGGCCAGTCACTTTGGCAAGTTCCAATTAATTGTCAATGCATCGGAAACGGAACTACTGGACGTGCCGGATGTTGGGCCGGTAGTCGCTTCACGGATACGAGCATTTTTTGACGAGCCACATAATCGTCTGGTGATAGATGCGCTACAGAAATCGGGCGTTCACTGGAGCGAAACAGAACCGGAGAAGATTCAAACGACCGGGCCGCTGTACGGTAAAACCTTTGTTCTGACGGGCACGCTTTCGGGCATGACAAGAGACGAAGCCAGGCAGAAGATTCAAGCGCGCGGCGGCAAAGTCACGGGCAGTGTGTCAAAGAAAACGAACTATGTCGTTTACGGTGAAAAGGCGGGTTCGAAGCTCAAAAAGGCGCGTGATCTTCACGTCGATACCTTGGACGAAAAGCAGCTGGTAGAACTTCTAGAGAACTAGCTGGTTACCAGATATGTCGAAATTGCCAGCCCAAAAAGTGGTTTTTTTCCATATTTGTGCCAATTGACCTAAGAATTGGTTGCCGTAGAAACTTGGTCTATTTTTCCCAAGTCGTCAATTTTGTTAGCAAATCGGCTCCAGCAGCCATATATTTCCGGCCCATGCAAAACAACATACAACAACAAATATTAGGCGCCTTATTACTTGTTCTCCGCCCAGTTGCGAGGGCTCTACTACATACGGGTATCGGATATCGAGAATTCGCCGAAATATCCAAGACCGCTTTTGTCGATGTTGCGGGTAAAGACTACGGCTTAAGAGGGAGGCCGACAAACATCTCGAGAGTTGCGGTGATGACGGGCCTGACTCGAAAAGAAGTAAGGAGAATAAGAGACAAAACAGAAGTAGGCGACGTCACCGGCGTGGGTCGACTTACACCGATGGGACAGGTGTTGCACCGGTGGTATACCGAAAGTGACTTCTTGGCGCCGGATGGGAAACCACTCGTGCTAGATTTTGACAATGGACCCGTATCGTTCTCGTCTCTGGTCAAGAGGTATGGAGGAGATATCCCTCCTGGAGCGATGCGGACGGAACTGAAGCGCATCAAAGCAATAGAAGAGCTTGAAGATGGGCGGGTCAGGGTCATCAAGCGAAGTGTTGTTGGTTTGGAAGATCATGAGAAGCTGATTAGCGGCTTGGCTCATGTGCTATATCCAGCCGCACTGACAATGGCGCACAATACTGCGGCTGAATCGGAAGCGGATACGTGGACGCATTTGTCAGCATCAACAGAGTCTGTAAGAAAAAGTGATTTGAGTCGAATTCGCCGCGTCAGTTCCGACAGGGCATCGGCATTCGTGGAGTCGATTGACGATTTCCTGGCTGCATATGAAACGCTCTACGACTTCGACTCGGAAACCGATGCGCAGACTGCTGTTGGAATCGGTGTATTTTATTTTGAGGAGAACAAAGCCGATTCTGACGTATTTAAATAAGTACGCCTAAGCCCAACTTAATATATCGGTTTTTGCGCCGCCGAAGATAGCCAAGAACAAGAAGATTTGGAGAACTCGGTTAGATTTTAGCGCGATCCCGCGCATTGGTCGTCGATATTGGGCTTTGAAGGCGCATTCTCAAATGGACAAGAAAGATTCCAAGAATCCGGGGATTGCACGCTGGCGGAATATTGCCGCATCTGGACGAAATTAACCGTATAAATAAACTCGAATAAAATCAAAAGTATAGAGTTCCAACCACGACATTGGGCCCCAGCTGAGCGCTTGTCCATTTTACATAATTAGAAAATGTCAAAGTTTCGGTTGTTCAATCGAAACAAAGAGATAGTATTACTACTTGCAAGCTTACATAACCTGCGTTTACTTTACATATAGCCTCGGAGCGCATCCCTGGATGGGACAAAACGTAAAAGAGCATTTAAGACTCGCTTTGAGGATGATGCTGAAGCCACTGGTGAAACTCCTGATTAGTCAGGGCGTGACACACGGTGATTTTGCAGAAGCGGCGAAGGACGTTTACGTCGAAGTATCAATACGGCACTTCGATAAGGGCGCCAGAGTAAACCAGTCGCGAATCGCAATAATGACCGGTTTGACCAGAAAGGAGGTCAAGAACGTAATAAATCGAGCTATTAGCGCAGAACCTGATACCAAGAATTACTCGCGCCCAAGCCGAGTGTTAGCCGGCTGGCATAGTGATCCTAAATATATCGGTCCTTACGGAGTTCCTCTTGAAATTCCGTACGAATCGGCTGGGGTAGAAGGTCCTTCGTTTGTAAACCTAGTCAGAACCTATAGTGGCGATATGGCTCCTAGACCGATGTTGAAGGAGTTGATCAGAGTTGGAGCAGTCGTTGAGCTAGAAAACAGCACATTCAAAGCTGCCCGCAGAGATTTTGAACCGGAAGCTTTGTCTCCAGAACTAGTGGAACGCTTAGGAAAGATGGGGCACTACTTTTTTTCGACGACAGCGGCAAATATCGAAAAAGCGGAACAAGGATCAGGTTATTTTGACCGGAGAGTATTTACAGAAGAAGGATTGGCGCCTGAGTCAATTAGAGAGTTCGACACTTATATCAAGCGACGAGGGCAGGAGTTCTTGGAAGAGTTAGACAATTGGTTTGTTGCTACGGAGAAGCGCGATCACGGCAAACCAAAAAGGCAGAATACCGGTCTTTGTATGATTCACTACGTTGTGAATGAAGAAGACGAGGAAGATTTAAGAGATTTGTTGGTGGAGCGAGGGTTGGAGATTAACTCGCAACGCGAGTCCTAAATATGTCCACTAGCATAAATACAAGCGGGAAGGAGACCCGGCTTTTGAAAAAGGAAACTAATTAACCAGAGGGAAGACTCAGGAGTAACAAAATGCGTACTGCAAAAAGCGCCAGAATGTGTTTCATTCTGGGAGCGTCGCTTGCTGCAATGATCGTACCTGGAATAGCTGACTCAAAATCATCCAGCGGTAGCTTGATGGGAATTGATTCAGGGTCCGCTCAAGGTATTGACTCAGGCTCCGCTCAGGGCATTGATTCAGGGTCCGCACTCGGCATCGACTCGGGCTCGGCACTTGGCATTGATTCAGGATCCGCACTCGGCATCGACTCGGGCTCGGCACTTGGCATTGATT
>JAOTVR010000130.1 GCA_029863305.1 Gammaproteobacteria bacterium
TTTGTTTATCGAAATAAGGAGCATCTGGCCATAATGCGGCGACGGCGTGAATGGTTCGAGAAAACGAAGTTCCACTTGGTTCTTTGGTGGGTGGAAGCCGGCCACATCCCGTCATTGGCGGAGGCGAAAGAAAGGTTGAATTCGTTAATAACCAAAGGCCCCTGTGAAAAAGCCTTCACGTTTCGGAGACCTTACCCGCCATCGAGCGGTCCAGAGATTCGCCCCATTATCGATGAGTGCGCGTAGATTCGGAACGACTGCTTCTAGGACCTGCCCGCCACCTGGTAATAAACTCAGCGGCTGGTACTGACCCAAAGCGGGTCTTGCTTGCTATGTAAATGTCCGAATTGACGTCGACTGTTTAGCAGGTGTAGAAAAATTGCATGGCGTAAGCACCGGCAAATTCGTGAGCGAAAATGACAATCCCTGAACGCTTGGTCAACGTGATTTATCGCGCAGCAATAGGGACCAAGAAAACACGAAACCTTCTCACTCCAGTCGGCGTGCTTGTTTTCGGTCTTTTCACTGCGCTATTTGTGATTCTTGCAGTACTTTTAGATGGGATGCTCGCGCTGCGATGGCCGATTCCGATTACTGTAAGCAAGCTGATATCGCTTCCAATGATGCTTATCGGTATAGCTGTAACTGGTTGGTCCGTATTTCACTTCTTAAAAGTCAAAGGAACCCCAGTACCGTTCAATCCGCCCCCTAGGCTTGTTGAGAGCGGTCCATACAGATTCGCAAGAAATCCAATGTTGACTGGGGTCTTTCTTTTGTTGTTTGGAATAGGCTTCGCTATCAAGTCACCGTCTCTCGTGCTTGTCTTCACTCCGCTGTATATATTCGTTAACTTCTGGGAGCTCAAGAAGATCGAGGAACCTGAACTCATCAAGCGTCTCGGAGAAGACTACCTTGCGTACCGCAGGCGGACGCCGATGTTTTTTCCTGGCACCAGTCCGAGGTAGTGCCGAGCATTTCCCTGAGCGAAAGACTGCTATTGGCCTTTAGGCGACGATCGCCAGGAGCATGAACGAACGGCTGCTTCACTTCGCATAGTAGCCAGTCGAAGAACTTGAGGTAAAATGTCGGCTTGTGACCCGAAGCAGACCTTCGCCAATCCGCTGCTAACCAGGAGTGTAGGCGCTCATTTTGTTGCCATCTAAGTCTCGGAAGTAGCCACCATAGAACCCATGTTCACCGCGCGGCCCCGGATCTCCCTCGTTGTGGCCGCCGAGCTCAACAGCCTTCCCATGGAGTGCTCTAACCTGTTCTTGGCTGTCGACTTTCAAAGCAATCATGACGCCATTTCCGGCGGTCGCCTTGTTGTCGTCGAAGGGTGTTGCCACGCATAGCGCCGAGTGTTGCCTCGACGGCCCCCACGCCGCCATAGAATCATGCATCCACAGTCGATTGATCCCAATTGTCGCTAGCAGCTCGTCATAGAATTGAATTGCGCGCCCAAAGTCGTTTGTTCCCACAGTTACGTATCCAAGCATTCGTGCTCCCGAAAATTTGCGACTACTACACGCGCACGTCCGCGAGATGCGGCGGCCCGGAGATCGTACTTTTTGTCTGATCTGGTAAAGGCCATCTCCACGTAAACCATAGCATTGCCAACATCGTTACGACTTCAATAGTCGCGAAAAACACATATGAAAGCGGCGTAGAGTCTCCAAGCGACGGCATCAAAGACGGTACTACGACCCAGAGAATAGACAAAGGAACGACGGCAAAATGAGTCCACCGATTTGCGTCGCGATTCAGTAATCTGGACGCGGGAACCATCAAAATTACCACCTCCATCAACACAGCAAATAGAAGAACCGCGCTTCCTGAAAGCTGTTGACTCATACGCTCCAATAGCTCCAGATACCCGGGACGCAGCATTCCCAAGAGGTCGGCATATATCATATTCAGCAGCACGAAAATCCACATTGTAGAGAGTACTGTCTTTCTTTTTGCGTCTGTCATATTTCTACCCCATCCCACTGTGATATTGGAAAAACTGGCTGCTAATGCGTCAGATCAGTAGCGGCACGGCTCCACCGGCCAATCGCTAAACTTTCCTGCGGCCAACTCGAATGCGTGGAGTTGCGCCAATATATACATACGCAAAGCAAATAGTAATTGCGAAAATATGTATATTTGGTATACATAATTATATGAACTGGGACGCTGTATCTTTCGATTGGAATCAGGTGCGCGCATTTCTCGCCACCGTGGAGGAAGGCTCCCTCTCCGCTGCGGCACGAGCGCTTGGGAAGACCCAGCCTACGCTTAGTCGGCAAGTTTCTGCCCTCGAACAGGATCTCGGCGTTACGCTGTTTGAACGCGGCCCGCGCACGATGGAGTTAACGGACGCGGGCAGTGGGCTCCTGGATCATGTCCGTGCGATGGGCGAAGCGGCGACACGACTTTCCCTGTCGGCCTCTGGGCAGTCTCAGGCCATAGACGGACATGTCAGCATCACTGCGACCGACATGACGGCGACGTACTTGTTGCCACCTTTATTGGCGCAACTTCGCGAGGTGGCGCCAAACATAAGCGTCGAACTCATTCCATCAAATAATGTTCGTGACCTGCTCAAGCGAGAAGCTGATATCGCAATCCGGCATGTGCGACCTGAGCAGCCTGACCTAATCGCAAAAATCATCGGCCGCTCGTCGGCACATTTGTATGCGTCGAAGTTGTACCTGGATCGTGTCGGTCACCCAGCGGACACGGACGACCTGTCGACCTTGAGTTTTGTGGGAATGTCGCCGATCGAGAGGTTCCTGCCAACTGCGCGAATCTCCGGTTTCGAGCTGAAGGCGGAGCAATTCAAGGTCACGACCGCGAGCGGCACGGCCCTCATCGAACTCGTCAGGCAAGGGCTAGGCATCAGCATCGTTCCACGCCATGCGGCAAATCTTTTTCCCGATCTGGTCCCGTTGCTACAGAACCGGGTCTCGTATCCTATTCCAATTTGGCTCGTCACTCACAGAGAGCTTCGTACCAGTCAACGCATCCGCATCGTCTATAACCTGTTGAATACGGCATTAGCTGATATTTTGTGATCGCGCAGCACTCGTCACCGCACGTTGTTTGCCTGATATCAGTCTGCTTCGAGCAGGCGATGGTCCGCTGTTGGCCGGTAGCTGACGCTCGGTTTGGCCGTTTGCAGCTCATCCGAACGTCTGCTATCGGGAAAATCGGACATTTGGCCCTATGAGGCGTTTCTGATCGAGGAGGGCAGAACGCGGTGAGGACTACGCGAACTTCAAGCAGGACGTCGAAGAGCGCGTATTCGAGCAGTTTGAGATGTATTTCCCGGACTTGGCAAAACAGGTTGTTTTCGTGAACTTGCCACACCGCTCTAAACATTAGCGGTCACTCGATACAGGAAGGGTGCGTTTTACGGGCTCGATGTGACACCTGACCGAATGCTGTCTGATCTGCTACGCATGAAGACGCCAATCATCCGCTGATGCACGCTGGCTGAGGAAGAACCACAGACTCAGCCAGTGTCCGTTCGTGCCCGTCTCCAGTCGCCCACCTGGTTGTACATTCGGAGGCTGGTGATGACCCGAAGGAGTCATTGAAAATTGCCGACATAAACCATGCCGCAAGAGTCTATTCAAAGCACACGTCACAAGGGATACTCGTAGAAGTCACAATCTACGCCTCGCATCCTGTCGGTCTTAAAATAACGCATGCCGCACTTTTTCATTACGTTGAATGATGCTGAGTGTTGCGTCGGGGCGTACGCCAGAATTCGAGGCACGTCGAGATTCTGTTCTGCCCAATCCAGTAAAGCCCGTAAGCTCTCCTGCGCTAAACCGCGCCCCCAGAAATCTTTGAGAAAAACATATCCGACTTCGATTTCACCTCCTTCAATTAGGCCGAAACCTGCTCGGCCCGCAAACGTGCCAGTATCGAGCTCGATTACCGCGAAATCGCCAAAACCGTTTTCCTGATACGCCGTTCTGTTCTTTGAGATTCGTTCTTCGATCTGATGCGGCGTCAAGACACCGTCCGGGAAGTGGGCGCGCACTTCTGGGTTCATATCCAGCGCTTTGAGGTTCTCAACGTCAGTATCTTCGATGAGGCGGAACCCGAGTCGCTCGGACGAGAGTAGAAATTTGGATTGTTGCATGGCCGACACCATCAGAGAACGAATTAAGTCACGTCCGTAATGGTAGTCGAAAACAGTGGATTGCGTTATCGATGACAGACAAGCGGCTGAAAGAGTTACGTCGCCGCAAGGCGAAGCAAGCGGCCACTGGTACTCAATGAGATAGAATAACGGATTCTGGCGCAAACCAGACGATCGTAGGCTGCGAATATTCACTCAATCACGATGGAAAGACCCAATTCAGAAGACAGGCGCGTTCGGGCTGAGTTTGCCGCAGTCGTATTCGGACTACCGGCTGCGATAATCCTCTGGGTTACGATCATCGTTGCGGCCTCTTTCTATGAATATCTGGCCGGTATCGCGTGGTCGGTCTCGCTTTTCGCCGTCGCGCTTCGCGGTTTCTGGAACGAAGAAAGAAACGCCCTCGCTCCCGTTGAGAACCGCAACGCGAATTTGGCGCCGGTTCTGTTGGCCATATTCGGCGTCATCGCACTGTTAGAGTCGGAGAGAGTGCCCGGCGTATTCTTGTTGGCGTTGGCTTTGGCGTGGACATTTGCCGCGCCATCGTGGCGACCGTTGTGGAAGTCGAAGCCCGTGCTATTTGTCGGGGGCGTCTTCGAAATCGTTCAGGCAATTGTGCTCATTGCAGTAATAGCCATGCTCATATGGTCGTGGTTTGGGGAATAGCGGATCGGCCTGAAACCCCGAACAGACAGGCCGGCTACATGGAATCATCAGAATTAGATCATTTTAAAATCAGGAATGCTCAGTATGTAATCAACATCATTACATCTCAATTTCGTTCAAGGAGATCAAAATGAAATGCGTGAGAAGAAGCTACGAGAGGAAGCGTTCTGGAAGATCTTTCGGATTAACCCTGCTCAGCGTCACAGTGCTATTCGGTTTGGTTGGTAATGCCGCGGCGCAGGCTCCCGCTGGATACGGCTTCACTACCGGAAATGCACCATTTGGCGGGCCCCTTGCCCCGATCTTCGCCGGGCAATCGGTGTCGGGATCCTTTGTTTATGACCGCGAAAGCCCTGCCACCGGTGTGACGACTGCAGGTCCAAGCCCTGGTTCGACGATCTACGGCGGCAACATCACAGATTTGGCGGGGTCGATAGCTGGCAACATGTTCTCCGATCCCGGTGGGCTTACTGTTGTCGGCGATGACAAATTCCTGCTGTTCGGCGGCACCGACATCCTGGTCCTTGCTGCCGAACCAGCGATTGGCGCGGCTCCACCCACTTTTTATGATTTCACCGGATTCGACATCGCTGGATTCACGCTGATCAATGCACGACTGTTCTGGATTGAAGGTCAGCTTGGAATCGGTGAATTTCTGTCGAATGCAAGTCTGCCGGCAGTCCTGCCGGACTTCCCAGGACGGCTTGCCCTGGATTTCGTACCCACCGGCAGTTCCGGGCCGGTGTCCTCGGTGTTCTTCGACCTCTTGCAGCTTAGTCCGCTGCCGCAGACTGTGACCATTGATATTAAACCTGGTAAAACTCCAAACAGCATCAACCCGGCTTCAATGCAGCATATTGCGGTCGCAGTTCTCACGACCGAAACATTTGATGCAACTCAGGTCGATCCGCTGACGGTGGCGTTTGGCCCGAATGGTGCATCTGAAAGTCACGGGCGTAGTCATATCAAAGACTTTGACGAAGATGGTGATGCAGATCTCATTCTCCATTTCAGCACCCCGATGACCGGAATCCAATGCGGCGACACAGAGGCTACGCTGACCGGTGAGACTTTCGACGGCCAACCGATAACAGGTTCCGATGCAATTAGTACGGTGCCCTGTCCCCAGCCGGAAAGCGTGACTTACGATTTCACCCAAACGTTCGGAAATATTGCAGTGTCCGGCACGTTGATATTTACCGGGAGCGTTTCGGACTCCATCACCGTCGAGGATCTGAACACACTTGCCAAATGGAATCTGAGCTTCAGCACAATCGTGCCCGATCCGGTTTTTCCATTGGAGCCCTTTGCTTTGTCGGACAGTGACTCCAGCTGGGCGACTGAGCTGATTCCGGGGACATCGGTGCAAATCGATGCAACTGCAGCGAATCTGGTCTTTGACTTGACGACACCATTCGGAACCAATGCGGCGCTGGTGTTAATGTCTGATGGCCCGGATTTCAGGCAATTTCGCTTTGGGCAAGTTAACCAGCCGGGATTCGTAGGAAGTCAGATAGGGATTCAGGGGGTTGATATTGCAGCCGAGTTTTCCCCACTCCCCTTTGATGAGCCCCTTGCATTTCCAGCCGTATCGACTGGGTTAGACCCCTGACCTCCGGCGGTAGAGGGGTCTAACCGACCAACAACCAGGAATGAAGTGCCCCGCCCTCGTGGCGGGGTTTCTTTGCCTGCCTCGGGCCGTCCGTCGACGGTTTTTTGACCCGCTGTTAACTTAGGTACATCCCAGAATTGACGGCGTACTCTGGAAGCGCAGAATTACTGCTGCGATAAAGGCAAACCCAGCCAAAGCTGGAGACGCAAAGCCACGGGTCCTCGCTTCCTCCACGACAACCGTCGGAAGGACCCCAAGATCGCCGGGCTGCCGCTCTCGACGGCTGAAATGACTCGGAGATAGAATTATGACTCGCTCACCAACACTCTGGATTTGCGGCGTTATTGTTGGTTCCATGGCAATCTCGGCAAGCGCTGATCCGCCATCATTCAAATTAAGCAATCGCACTTACGGTAATTGGGTGGACGGAGGTTCCTGCACTTATCTTGAAGACGGGTACCGCTGTCGCTCCATCCAGGCTTGGGAAAACTATGATGTAAAAGGCACGTTTGAATATACCGAAGCATCATTCAACTCCTGGAGGTACGACTACGACCCGAGCGACGGAAGCTATGAAGAGGGCTGGCACGTCCTCACATGCCCGGTCGATCAGAAAGCGATCTCGGCCAATCCGAATAGTGTGACTATCAAAGTGGCTCTCGACCCCGATGCGCCCGGATGCTATCAATGGGGAGACCTCCACACTTGGGATCCGGTCAATGGGGATCAGTGGTTCCCCTTTCCTTTCACTCCCGGGACCAGAGAAATAGAAGGCGAGTGGGTGGATCCATTTAGCTTCGGATCTTCGATGTGGAACCAAAAGGATACGTATTTTGATGGTTGGTCGGGCATGACCAGCTCTGCTTTGCACCGTTGCAAGGGGACATGGGGCGATATGATGACCCGCGGCGGATTCACACTAACAACGCCATTACGAACCCGTTTCTATGCGTTCGAGGGGCCGGATGGGCCAGCGTGGAGTTCTTATAACGTATCCAGCTGCAACGATAACGAAATTCAACGCTAACAAGTCTGTCTGTTTTTAAACGGGGCCCGCAATTGGGCCCCGTTCTATGTTCAAAAGGCGAACGCTGGGGCGAGCCACCGACCAAAAAAATACGCTAGCCTGTATCTGCAGTGTTGTTATTCCCGTATTGATCTAATTGCGCTTGCTGGCGCACAGCCCTGAATACTTTCGGAGCTATTTGTGCATTCGCGAAGTTAATCATCCAATTCGGGACGTTCCCACCCGGATCGGCATGCAGACAGTACGTTACAGACGTTTTTGCCCCGTCCCCAATTGGCCTCAGGTCCCAATATCCAGTGTTGGATTTCGGGACAATAATATTCTTGATATTCAGTTTCTGCGTTCGTTCGTCGGCTAATTGCCATTTCATGAAATAGCGTTCTACGCCATTGATTTTTTCTTCAACCGTCACTTCGGAGACAAATGACCGATCCTTGATAAAAGGCGCCCTGAAGCGTAGATAAACCCATTCGACCCGCTCTGACCGGTCAATGATTTCCGACTCTTGGACATTTGGCATGAAGTCAGCCCAGTTATCGAAATCTGTGATTACCGCAAAAATCCTCGCAGCTTCTACGTCGATTTCTGTTTGCGCCATGATCCCATGCACTTGGGATTCCGCGAGTTTTCGATTGTATACGACGACGCCGTCTTTATCTCGAACGAGCGACCAGCCTATTCGCTTCAATTCGTCTTCATCTTGGGTATGCAGTTGACCCTGCGCTGAACATGCCAAGCCGATGCCTGTGACCAACATCGCAAACCATTTACAGTGGACGCTCGACATTTAGATGATCCACACACTTGGTGAGTTGCTGTTGCCAGCCCAAATCTAAATACGTATTTGCCGTAAGCTGCCTAAAGCTCTGGTCATGTGGCTGTGATGCAGTTCTTCGCCGGCAGACCAATCGAGTGAAGTACTCGTGTCCGCTTTTGCGGGTAAGCCGGCAGCGGCCTGGTTCAGGCTATAATATTTGCTGCTGGCCCTAAGTGGTCACTTGCTCACACTCAGCAAGCGGCCAAACATGTGGCTACAGACCCGGCCGAACTATCGATTTTGAAACAGACCAGGAACCACTGAATGATGTTACGACGCCTGACGGCGCACCTGCGCCAACAAGACTGGTTCGCAGTCGTTCTGGAGTTGATTGTCGTAATCGTAGGAATATTCCTCGCGTTCCAGGTGGATCGTTGGTATGAAGCCCAACGCATAAAGTCTGACCTGCGAACACACGTGGCGTCCTTGATGGAAGACTTCTCGGAAAATGAAGCGCGACTTTCTTCAGCACTTAGCGTAGGCAAACAAGAGATGGAAGCGGCCATCACTCTTCGCGCTGAGATACGCAAGGAGAGTCCGGACCTGTCTGTCGCTGAACTCAACCAATTATTTTCGGAAACTTCGTCGCTTCCTACATTTCAGGCTGTTGACCTCGCGTATAGAAACCTCATTACCGCCGGCACGCTCGCCGAATTGCCCAGCTCGGACCTCAAGAAAGAACTGGCGGAATTTTACGCAGCTCACGAACTGACCAAACTGATCCAAAACACCCAGGAACTACAATTCGTCACTATTTGGCATCCATACGCACTGGAAAATCTCGACTATGCGGCAAGTAACACCAAGCACGGGATAACGAGAGACGATAAGGCGCTACGACCGTATATCGATCCAGACCTGATACTCGAGGCGATGAAGACCAAGGAATTCGAGAACATCATCGTCATTCAGTGGGAAACAGCCGAAGATTTGGTGAACAACTGGTCCCGACTTCTGGATAGAGTAAAGCGCATACAGGCCAAGCTTGCCACGCTCAATTGATCGCCCAATTGTCTGCTCTGGGCGCGGTTGCAACGGGTCGATCCATGTGTTTCCAGGCG
>JAOTVR010000131.1 GCA_029863305.1 Gammaproteobacteria bacterium
CGCCCGGTTCGAGAATGCCGAAGGCCGGCCATTTACCGGTTCTGCATACAAGGTAACGCTGCTCGACCGAGACCGGCTGCTCGACGACAAGCTGGGCTCGACCTCGCTCAACAAGGACGGCAGCGCCGAATTTCTGTTTTCGGCGGCGGACATTCTTTCCATCGATTCCATCGGCGAGCGAAAGCCCGATCTCTATTTCCTCATCACGGAGAACGGCAATGAAGTTTTCCGTTCCGAAATCTTTCCCGAGGTCGATTTCGACGCGCCCGATCCCATCACCGGCCGACAGGACAACGTAACCAGGGAATTCGGCCCATTCCGTGTCACCGGGCAGACGGACCCATGGATTGACACTTGATTCGCGCAAATCTCACGCAAAGCGATGCAGGCCGAGTTGAGTGGCCCAGCTGCGAGCCTGGGCGAACTCACGACTCGTAATCGCGCCGTCCAGCGGCGGGTTTTCGTCGGCCCGGTAGCAGGGTCGGTACTGGTCCATGAGATTGAGGCAGGTATCGGCGGAGATCTCCTCCACCAGGAATTCCAGTACCGTCCTTGTTTCGGCGATATTCTCCGGCAGCACGAGATGACGCACGAGCAGCCCCTGCAAGGCGATTCCGTCCTCGTCCGTGACAAGATCGCCGACCTGACGGTGCATTTCCCTGATCGCAGCGCGGTTAACCTCAGCGTAATCTCGGACGTGAGAGAACTGGTGCGCCTGTGCGGAACTACCGTATTTCATATCCGGCATGTAGATGTCGATGATGCCGTCGAGCAGGTGCAAGGCTTCGGGACTGTCGTAGCCGCCCGTGTTGTAGACAAGGGGCAACCGCAGCCCCTTGCCCGCCGCAATCTCCACGGCCGCGATGATCTGGGCAACGACGTGGCTCGGCGTCACAAAATTGATGTTGTGACAGCCCATCGCCTGAAGCTCCAGCATCATCGCGGCGAGCCCCGCCGGCCCGATTTCCCGACCAACGCCCTTTTGACTGATGTCCCAGTTCTGGCAATACACGCACCGAAGATTGCACCAGCTGAAGAAGATCGTGCCGGAGCCGTTCCGACCGCGCAGCGCATCTTCTTCGCCATGGTGCGGGCCATGGCTATACACGACCGCGCGCTCACCGGTCCGGCAGACCGCTCCCTTGAGGGTGCGCAACCGGTTGATGCGGCAATAGCGGGCGCAGAGGTCGCAGTCTTGCAGATGGCGCCAGGCAGACGCAGCGCGCGTCTCGAGTTGGCCCGAGTCGGCCAGTTTGAGATATGCGGGTTTCACGAGAATCGATAATACTCCTCGTCAGTAATACGGGTGCCCTGTCGTGTCGGCAATAACCGGTGCACCCGTCAGCCGGCTCTGCGTTTTTTTCGCGCAAGATCTCAACTGCCCGAAAGCAAAGCACTCGCGCTTCGTCCCGAGAAAATCCAACTGTGTTCAATAGAATCGGCGGGCAAAAAAAGGCCCGCACATCTTGCGGGCCTTAAGTGTGGTCAGCGAGTATCTGCCGCCGATGATTCAGCGGCCTCCGTGACCAGTTCATGCGTAAGCAACAACGCCGATCATGGATGTAGCGATTGCCAGCATCCAGGATACGCCGTAGCGGATGAGCTTTCCGTCCAGTTGCAGTACGTGGTGCATTGTCTTCATGCTCTGAATTGGCATGTATGGCATTTTGGGCCTCCAGGCGATTGTAAAATTAACGTCAATTGACGAACGCAACAGGCCGTTCGTCAGGAGCAACCATACGTCGCTCTCACGTGTCGACAACCGCAAAAAATTTGTCCCTCAGATGAGAAAAATTCATGATCGAGTGCTGGCCGGGCCTGCAGCGGCAAACTGAGCCGAACCCTTCTGCCTGAATTGTGACAGCGCTCACAGTCTGCAAATATGCAACAGTCGACTAAGGTGATATGAGGGTCTGGTCTGCGCCTGCACGCCGCTGCGCCTACCGGGAAACGGCGTCCGGAAATTCCGCTTCAAACCGACGCATCTTTATCTGGCGGTGACCGTGTCTCTTGCGAAAGTACTGCAATGGCGTAAGCCCCTGGCCATTGACTTTCTGCAAGCTGGCGCCACGGCTAACCATGAACTTCATGAGCGCTGCGTCACCGATTTCGGCCACGCGATGAAGCATCGACTCCCCGTTGCTACGCGTTGCATTGGCGTCGATACCTTGCACGAGGAGAAACCTGTAGGCCTCAGCGTATTGGCTCTCGAATGCCTCATCAATAAATGTCTGTTCGTTAACATCGATCCCGCCCGCATTAACTAACTCACTTTTTAACGACCGAGTACCCGAACGTCCGAGCAGTCGCAGAAGGATGGCTCTAAAGTCGATCCCGGCACTCGCATCCAGCAGGACGCCGATCGATCGGTCTCCGTTCGGGATGTACATGTTGACGGAATGCGTGAAAAGCGAATGGCGAGGTGGGCGCCGGACATTATTTCGAGCATGAAGGTAGCGTCTGTCAAATTCGTAGTGAGTGACTTCAAACCATTGTCCTGCCCTTGCGGCGTCGAGTTCATCGAGCAGCACGAGGTTGCCCGGCACAGCCGAAAAGATCTCTTCGATTTCACCGGCGTCGGCTGAATGCTCGAACTGCAGGATTTTTCTTCCGTCCGCGAGATGTAACAGGATCTGATTATCATCCCCAAGCATTGCTTCCAGACCTTTGGAATTGTCGACGTAGACCATTTCGACCAGGTCAAACGCATTGCCTTTCCAGAACTGCGCAGGCGTGGCAAGCAAAGCTACCGTCGTGATCGCGATGGCACCCAACAGGGCAGCTCGTAGCCGTTTGTGATGACGCAGAAAGAAGATACAAAGCAGGGCCAGGGCGACGGCAGCAACGAATCCGGGGAACTTGGCCCATTCTTCATGCATGGCGGCAAAGTAGAAGAAGAAACTGATCAAAACGTAAAGTGTGCCGAGACTCAACGCAGCGACCGTCCAATTATTCGTGCGATTCGTTCTGATAGCGGTTCGCACGACGGGGATCATGAAGGCAAGTAACACCAGGCCACCCATCCCGATCAGCATCATCAGTCCGGCCAGAAGTCCACCCAGCGAACTGATCCCGCCATCCGCACAGGCCGGCGTGGCTACGGCCAACAGGCAAACGGCACCGCTGCAATGCCTCGAACGGTATTTGTGCATATCCGTGTCCCCAATAAGACGGGTCAAGACTCCGGTGTCTGGAATCTGTGAGCACATTATCGTGCAACAGGTGCCGCGCTGCATCCGACGGGTTATGATTCGGTTACGCCTAGCTCGGGAAAATAATAATGACAATCAACTGGGTTCTCGCGGAAAGCTCGCGCATGCGCTACGCAGCCGGCTCATCCATGTATTTTGCACAGGGGATTCCCTACGGTTTGATGAACATCGCCGTGCCCGCCTGGCTGGCAAGCCAGGGGGTCGGGGCTGGCCAGATCGCTTCCTTTCTTGCCATCATCATCCTGCCGTGGGCCTTCAAACTATTGTCCGGGCCGCTGATGGACCGCTACCAGTTCCTGCCGATGGGCAGACGGCGGCCCTGGGTCCTGGGCGCGCAGCTCGGCATGATGTTGTCATTTTTCGGCCTGGTTCTCGTCGATAACCCGGTCGAACAGCTTGGCCTGCTGATGATTCTCGGACTCCTCATCAATGTGTTTGCAGCGACGCAGGATGTGGCAGTGGACGGGATGTCCATTGATGTCACGCCCGTCAACGAGCAGGGCCGCCTGAACGGCTTCATGGTGTTCGGCAAGGCCATCGGCTGGGGCGTGACGTCGGCGGTGACCGGCACCATGCTGGTCGAATTCGGCCTGGGTGTCACGGCGATCGCCGCCGCGGCCGTCCAGACCATTGTGTTGCTCGGCTTTATGCTGACAGTGGAGCGTCGCGGCGAGCGCCGCATGCCATGGAGTTCCGGTGATGCGATGTCCGAGCGACGCACCGGCAATTCGTTTGCGAGCGTGATAAAGGGCCTGAACGCGGTGCTGTGGACCCGCGTCAGCCTGATCCTGATGGCGATCATGATCTTCGACGGTTTCATTGGCGGCTACGGTCACGCCCTGATGCCCATCGCGGCGATCAACCTGTTTGGTTTTACGACGCCCGAGTGGTCGCAACTCGTTGCGGTCATGGGGCTGGCTGGTGCCGTCACGGCTTTGGCGCTGGGCCCAATGATCGATCGCTTCGGCGCCAAGCGAATGCTGGTATTGACCATCTCGCTCGTCGCATTACACGCATTCCTTCTGGCCCAGACGCAATACCTGTGGGAGAACGCGACCTACGTCAAAGTCATGCTGGCGGCCTGGGTGCTACTCGGCCCGGTGACGATGGTGTGCATGATCGCGCTGGCAATGACGATCTGCGCCAGCGCAACCTCGGCCACGCAGTTTGCCATATACATGTCGCTGGCTAATCTTGGCGCGTCGGCCGGCTCGAAGACCTATGGCGTGATCGCCGAGCAGACGTCTTACGTCGAGGCCTACCTGCTGCTTGGTGCCATTACTGTAGCGATGATAGCGATCATATTGTTTCATCGACATAGCCCGGAAAAGACGAACGATCGCAAGCGTGCACCGAGCTACACGGTTGGCATGGGCACGAGCGGCGCCGGCATGTACTTTTCCGGTGCAATGCGTTGTCCCAAGTGCCGATCGGATATGCAGCAGATCATCATCGACGGCACGGAGGTCGATCGCTGTTCGGCCTGTCACGGTTTATGGTTTGACGATGGTGAACTCAGCAACCTGCGCAGCAAGGAGGCGGCGGCCGCACTCGACATCGGCGATGTAATGACCGGCAAGAAGCAGAACGAGATCGAGCACTATCGATGCCCGCGCTGCGCCGGTCCCATGAATCGACTGGTCGACCCCGGGCAAACCCATATCTGGTTCGAGCAGTGCGGGTCCTGTCGGGGTTCGTTCTTCGATGCCGGCGAGCTGACCGACCTGGCGACGGTGTCCGTATCGGACTTCTTCAAGCGCTTTGTAACGCCGGTGCGTCAGTGATGCTGCCTGACGCAGCTGACCGTTCTTGCCGCTGAGAAGGTGTACCCGCTGGCGAGGCAAAGCTGCAAGCACACGGTTTATTGACTCAAACAGCGGTTGTTGATCCATTGAATATCGCAGATCGAGACACTCCGTAAACCTCGGTTCGTCCCCGGTTTACATGACTGTCACCAGGCGTAGGCCATCGGGGCCTCGCCGCCAGGACCGGGGAAGATCTCGTCCAGTTTTCTGAGGGCTTCCTGATCGAGCTCGATCGCGGCTGCGCGCACGGCGCTGTCGAGTTGCTCTACAGTGCGCGGGCCGATGATCGGCGCCGTCACGACCGGGTTGTGGAGCAGCCAGGCCAGGGCAACCTCGCCGGGCGGATGGCCGATATCCCGGCACAGGGCCTCGTACTTCTCCAGTTGGTGTCGCTTTTCCTCGACCTGCCGGGCGAATTCGTCGCCTTTGCGGCGGCCGCTGTCATGCTTCTCCAGTGCGCCTCCGAGCAGGCCTCCGGCCAGGGGGCTCCAGGGAATCAGGCCCAATCCATAATGGCGGCACGCCGGGATGACTTCGAGTTCGATCATGCGGTTGTCGAGGTGGTAGATGCTTTGCTCGCTGACCAGCCCCAGCAGGCCGCGCTTCGAGGCCTCCTGGCACGCCGTCGCAATGTCCCAGCCGGCGAAGTTACTCGAGCCAACGTAGACCACCTTGCCTTGTTTGATCAGTGTATCGAAGCTTTGCCAGGTTTCGTCCCATGGACAGTCATGATCGATGTGGTGCATTTGGTAGAGGTCGACCCGGTCGGTCTGCAGCCGGCGGAGGCTGCCCTCGCAGTGTTTGCGAATCTTGTAAGCACTGAGACTCGTGCCGTCACTGTTCACTTCGGGCAAATTGGCCTTGCGATCGACCGGGTTGTAGACCTTCGTCGCGAGGACGATCGCGTCGCGGCGGCCGCCCCCCTGAGCCAGCCAGCGCCCTATGATTTCCTCGGTCAGTCCATGCTCGACCTCCCAACCGTAAACATCGGCCGTGTCGAAGAAATTGATGCCCAGCTCCAGCGCGCGGTCCATGATCCTGAAGCTGTCCTCTTCCGAGGTGTGCCAGCCGAAGTTCATTGTGCCAAGACAAAGATTGCTGACCAGGACGCCGTGATTGCCCAACCGTCGATGTTGCACTGCCATGCGTGAATCCTTGAGAGTTTGATTGCCAGGTATCGGGGTGCAGGATAGTCCGGCAAACATCAGGCGAGAATACTGGTTTCTACCGGTACGTAGTGAATAAAAACTGAGCACGCGGCTCTCGACATGGCCGCAATGTGACTCATAAGTTGGCCGCGCAAAAAAATCAAGGATTGGCCGAAGGAAAAACCTGCACGGACGAGGGTTGTCACCGCGCTGTCGCCACGATCCATCGTGTTGCGGTCTTGGGTATTGCGGTCCTCACCTCCTGAATCCGGAAACCCGCCGCGGTCACCACCGACTCGAGTTTCGGCAACGTGAACGGGGCAATACGCGGAGCAAGACCGACTTTCTGCGCCAGTTGTATCAGGAGCCTGACAAACGGCTGCCACTCTCCGAGACAAGGTGTCGTGGAAATCAGCCTGCCCCCCGTCCCCACCAGTTCACGAAGACGCGCCAGCGTAACAGCCGCGTCATCGACCAGGTGCAGCACATCGAAGGCGACAACTGTCGTGAATCCGTCGCCATCGAGACTGCCGCTGAATTCGTCAACCTGGTCGAAACTCGCATTCAACACCCGGCGCTCATCTTTCTTGCGCTGCGCAAGCGCGATCATTTGCTCCGACGTGTCGATCCCGTGAACGCGGTTGACACAGTCCGCAAGCGCGAGGCTGTACTCTCCGGATGCGCAACCAAAGTCGAGAACCACGTCCGTACTATTGAGCAGCGGCTTCGTCCATGACAGGACCTGCTCAAAATCGTCGTCATGTGCCCTGACGACTTCGTCGTATTTGGACGCTCTCTTATCCCAGAATGTCGCTGTCACTTTTGCGGCTCCCGATACTCATTGCCGCCGGTAGTTGATACAGAAGCAGCGGACACTGTCTACCAGCAGCATCCGGGCATCGAGGGCCTGAGCGGCGATAACACGCAGACCCTCTCCGGTTTTGTTGATCAACCGAAAACCGGAACGTCCGTTGCTTGAGTTGCATCACGGTGCATAACGATGCCCGGCGCCCGGCCTTGCCTGGCTCAAACCCTGATCAGGTCGAACTGGACCGGCAGTGCGCTTGAAATGATATCGTACACGGGCGAAAACATTGCCAGTTCCTTGAGTGTGTCGGCATCGGTCGTGCTTTTTACCTGCATGCGAACCCGGACTGCATTGTAGGCCTTACGAGATTTTTCCGACAACCCCAGCATGCCGCGCACATCCAGGTCTCCCTCGAGGGACGACTCGACCGACTCGATCTCGATACCCTGCACGGCGGCATGGTAGACCAGCGTCGATGTCAGACAGCTCGCCAGCGAATGCAGGACGTACTCCATCGGGTTCGGGCTGCTGTCGCCGCCGGAATTCACTGCCGGCTCGTCGGCATCGACGATAAAGGGTTCGCTGCGGGTGTGGTCCTCCTGTCCGAGTGCGAAGTACTCCTTGATGCGGCTGCGATTGAGGCCGCCGTCGACCCAGCGGTTGTTCAGCCGAAACTGGAAGTGTGCATTGTTGCTGTTCTCTTCGATCGCGTCGACGATGCCCATTACCGTGCTTACGGTGACACCGTTGATGGTCTGCTCTTCAACTTGTGCGATGTGTTGTGCTGTCATGATCTTCTCCTGATAGTTAATGTCATAGGCGATCCTCGATCGCAGGAACAGGGTAAGAAGTACGGACGAACCTCGGCTACTGCAGGAAATGTAGCAATCAGCTACAGTATCTGTAGTCAGAATTTCCCGTTCGGGGTACCGAGCCTTGCCTGAGTACGGCCAGTTTTGTCCGGTCGCCAAAGCCAGCGACATTATCGGCGAGCGTTGGACCGTATTGATCCTGCGCGAGTTGTTACTGGGTACGACGCGATACAACGACTTTCAACGCGCGCTCTCCCGCATCTCGCCGACGCTGCTGAGCAAGCGCCTGAAGATGCTGGAAGAGAAAGGCCTGGTCGTACGCAAACGGCCGCCAGGCGCGAAGAACCATGAGTATCACCTCACGGCCTGCGGGCGAGAGCTCGAACCTATGATCGAGCACCTCGCGGTATGGGGCATGCGCTGGGCACGCGGCCAGATGACCGATACAGAGCTCGACGTCGAGTTCCTGATGTGGGACCTGCAGCGGCGCCTGCAGTCGGATCGGCTGCCGGATGGCGAGACGGTGATCTGTTTCGCGTTCGACGAGTTGGAGCGCTTCAACACATGGTGGCTCGTTGCCTGCCGGGACCAGGTCGATCTGTGCTCCGAGGACCCAGGCAAGGAAGTCGATCTGTATATCCGTTCGACGGTACGTGAACTCGCCCTTGTTTGGCGGGGAGATGTACCGATGGCCGACGCACTACGCAACCAGTCGATTCGCACACACGGTAACGTACACCTGGCGAGGACGATCCGGGACTGGCTCGGTATCTGTCTTTATGCTGACATCGCAGCCGCCGAACGGGCGACGGGAGGTTACTGATAAACGCTGGGATCTGACCCGATGCAACCATTCAGTTTGTCGCGATAATCCCGGGATCGAAACGTCTGCAATCGACGGGCGATGCGTCGGCGCAAGGCTTCCTCGTCGATACGTTCACCCATCCCTTCATTGATATCCCGGTCAAGGAATGTTTCCAGATACCGCTGATGCCGTTCCCACAACCCGATGTCGACCTTCTGTTTCGTATCCAGCCGTTCTTTGTACCAATCACTGGAGTCCAGGGCTTCAAAAGTAAACATGGATCGAAACTCAGCATCGCGATACCCGCTGCCTTCGTATTCGCCGTAGGCCATCACATGAAGCAGCGCTTTGAGTGGCGGACAAGCGGCATCAATTGATCCGTCTTCAAAATAATTCAGGGCTACGCCCCTCTGCGTTTCTACTATGTTATGAATGCCGTCTACAAACACGTCGAGCCCTTGCTCCTCCGGCCGCAATATGTAGTCGGGAATTACGGATCGCGGATAACTAAAAACACGTCCGCCAAACTCCTGGACAAACTCGCTGGTTATCCGGTAGCCAAGCCTTGATGCTTCGACAGTTTCACCTTCGTACTCGAAATCCTTGCAAGGCTCCAGATAGCCGTTCTCGATCAGGTACTTGGACTTGCGCTCGAAGGGTCGCATGCGGCTCCACAATTCCGGAATGAGTAAACTGATATCGTGATCACACCTG
>JAOTVR010000200.1 GCA_029863305.1 Gammaproteobacteria bacterium
CCTGCATGCTCACGACATAGAGGACCGCTTGATACGCAGCATCAAGGTTAACAATGTTCTGCAAAGCATAGAGCAGGCCTTCCAAGGCCACCAAGACGACAAGAACTATTTTCAGATATCGGATGGTCATAAAAACTCCTTCAGCCGGGGGGCTCGATGATTACCGGGTACTCGTGTTTGGCGCTCCGAAACCGGGTGGAGCTTGGTTCGTGCGCGCAGCTGGATCTTTCTGGAAGCCGTGTGCAGAAGCATCAAACGCATTGCCACAGGGATCTGTCCCACGATATTCAGCGTAACGGCCGGCCGCTAGCAGACGTTTGGTAATGTTCTCTATTTCCTCGCCGTGAAAGCCAAAGTGACTGAGACCGACGGCTGCCTCACCGCTGGTCGTAGCGGGCAATATGGCGAGATTCATATACCCGTCGGTCAGAAAGACCGGCCCTTTGCCGATCGTACCAGCGCGGAATGTGATCTCCATATCGAAAACTGGCACATAAAAACTGGCTAATTTGTCGGTGTCCAGCGCATAGATGGCGAGGTGACGAATCTTTGGTCTGTTGATGATGGCATGACCTTTTCCACGCGATCGGCGTTGTTCGAATAACGATGGTAATTAAGGTTCTGCATGGTTCGCTAGTCGGTTGATGATGCGACGAGCCAGGCGAGTCTCGTGAAGTGGATGGCTGCCAGCAACAGGAGCCATAGAAGACAGGAGACATACACGCCTGCCGGCGCTGCAATCTGGATGCCTGCGGCCGACAGAATCAAAAAGATCACGCAAATGCCTGAGCCCACGGTTGCAAATATATAGACCGACCAGGTAATCGACTGAATCGACACGGCCTTGCGCCTGAAGCTCAAAAAGTACTCGCCGACTATGTGAAAAAGCAGGACGGCCGCCAACAAGGCGCTGACGCTGCGCCAGACGCTTTGTTCCGCGATACCCAGCAGGCTGAGTGCCAGAGGCAACAACGAAAAGATCAATACCTCGAGGCTAAACTCCAGCATCGCCAGGAATCTCACCTCATCGAACGGCATCGAGCCTTCCCGGCGTCGCCGCCGAAACAACGCGGCTACGACCGCCGAGAAGCCCGCGAAGCCAATAGCAACTTCCGCGAGAACCATGAGAACAGTTGTGCCGGCTAATTCCAACAGCGTTCCAAGGACGGTGTAATTTCCTGATCTGCGGCCTAAATTCCGTGGAGCATTGAGGCGAAAAGAACGTATTTTACGTGTTTTCTCCCGGAGGAATGCAACGTTAGACTCTTCGTAAGAAGAAACTGGTGGCAGATTTAATCCCGAACTTTTCGATGAGAGTCCGGGAAGCTCAGGAAGCGCTTAGTCTCGCTGCGCGATGAACAGGTGATCGGCGCCCAGACCGAGGACCCGGAAGGCATTGAAAAAGAGGCGCCGCAACAGCAGATTGGATGTGTCGATCTTGCGTACGATTTTCACGAACGTACTCAGTGTCTCGTGGTGCACTATGCGAAGCTCGAATTGGTCCAGCAGGGCCTTCATCGCGTCCACGGGGAAAAGATTCAGGTGATGCGGTGGACAGATCATCTTCCATTTTTCCAGACCTACGGCAAGCCTCTGAATACAGCGGGGATTGGGGGTCGTAATCACGAGGCTGCCACCGGGTTTCAGGACTCGAAGTAATTCGGCCATGTGTCGTTGAGGATTTTCGAGGTGCTCGATCACGTTAAAGGAGGTCACCACGTCATACTCGCCCCGGTGCGTCGCGACATCCCCCAGGATCAGTTCCACGCCGAGATTATCCCGGGCGAATCTCACCGCCGTGTCGGAAATTTCTATGCCGGCGGCATGCATGCCGAACTCTTTTCCGGCGACCCTGACGAAATAGCCGTTGCCGGCACCGACATCGAGCAGCGACCCCGCCGTTTCCTGGTACTCAAGAATCCGGTTGAGAATATGTCGCGACCTGAAACCCCAGCGGCGCTCCATGTCGCTCAATTCCACAGACGCCAAGGTGTAATAGTCCTCGGAATCGTATTGGCCGGGTTCGTAACCCGTATCGGCCATGATGCAGCCGCAACCAGGGCAC
>JAOTVR010000132.1 GCA_029863305.1 Gammaproteobacteria bacterium
ACAACGGCGCCACACTGGGCACAGCCTGACCGACCAGCGGACTGTTGGAACGGTTGGTCGTGGAAAATGTCGCGAAATACATCTTGCCGGGGTTCACTTCCATGCTGTCCACATCGGCGGAAAAACGCCAGGGAGCGTACTCGTTGACGGTCGTGATAAACTCGATACGTATGGTACGTGTCAGATCAGGCGCTTCTGTGACGGCAAGCGCCGTCGAGTTGGTGCGGCCACCAAATCCTGTAATGTCACAAAAGACAGCGTACATCGGCGGCAACACCAGGAACCCGAACGCGAACATGCCGACAGCGAAAACAAGCAGTCGCACTGCCAGAGAGCGGTTTGAAATTCGTGCTTGATGGTCTTGTCTGTCCATGGATCAAGCGCGCAATACGCCCATGAGTATGAAGCCCAGATAAAAGGCGACCGCAATCGCGGCCATGAGCAACGCCGTGCGACGTATGTTCTTGCGCTGTTCGCTGTCGTCGCGCGTCACTCGAACGACTCCTGCGCAACGCGGAGCTTCGGCGGCGTGTCAAACGTGTGGTACGGGGCGGGAGAGGGCACGGTCCACTCGAGTCCTCGGGGGGCCTCCCATACCCGATCTGTGGCGTGGGCACCCTTTTTCGCTGTCAGCAGGACATACACAAATATCAGCTGTGATACTCCGAAGCCAATAGCGCCGACGCTTGCCATCGTGTTGAAGTCAGTGAACTGCGTCGAATAGTCGGGAATACGTCGCGGCATGCCCGCGAGCCCAAGGAAGTGCATGGGGAAGAAGGTCAGATTGACGAAGATAGTCGATAGCCAGAAATGCCACTTGCCGGCGGTTTCGTTGTACATGTGTCCAGTCCACTTCGGCAGCCAGTAATAAGCACCGGCCATCAGTGCGAAAATGGATCCGGGTACAAGCACGTAGTGGAAGTGTGCAACGACGAAATACGTGTCGTGGTATTGAATATCCGCTGGCGCCACGGCAAGCATCAGGCCGGAAAACCCACCGATCGTGAACAGGAACACAAAGGCGAGCGAGAACAACATCGGCGTTTCGAAGGTCATCGCCCCGCGCCACATTGTTGCGACCCAGTTGAATATCTTCACGCCCGTCGGCACGGCGATGAGCATGGTAGCGAACATGAAGAACAACTGACCTGATAACGGCATGCCGACCGTAAACATATGGTGCGCCCAGACGATGAACGACAGGAATGCGATACAGGATGCGGCGTAGACCATCGAGTCATGGCCAAACAGGGGCTTTCTCGAGAAAGTCGGAATGATCTCCGACACGACACCGAATGCCGGCAGGATCATGATGTAGACCTCCGGATGGCCGAAGAACCAGAAAATATGCTGGAACATGACCGGGTCACCACCACCTGCGGCGAGGAAGAAGCTCGTGCCGAAAAACTGATCTGTCAGCAGCATGGTTACCGCGCCCGCAAGTACCGGCATAACTGCGATCAACAGATAGGCAGTGATCAACCAGGTCCAGACAAACATGGGCATCTTCAGCAGCCACATGTCGGGCGCGCGCATATTCAGAATCGTAACGATGATGTTGATCGCGCCCATAATCGAACTCAGGCCCATCAGATGAACCGAGAAAATCAGGAACGGAAACGCATCGCCGGTTTGCAGGACCAGGGGCGGGTACATGGTCCAGCCGCTGGCCGGCGCACCGCCGGGCATGAACAAGGTCGAGATCAGCATGCCGAAGGCGACGGGCAGTATCCAGAATGACCAGTTATTCATCCGCGGCAAGGCCATGTCGGGCGCGCCGATCATCATCGGGATCATCCAGTTGGCAAGTCCGACGAATGCCGGCATAACTGCGCCGAACACCATGACCAGGGCATGCACGGTCGTCATCTGGTTGAAAAATTCAGGGTGCACGAACTGCAGGCCTGGGGTTGCCAGCTCGGAGCGAATAATCAGAGCCATCGCTCCGCCAACAAAAAACATGACGAGGCTGAAAATCAGGTACATCGTGCCGATGTCCTTGTGATTCGTCGTAAACAGCCAGCGAGTCAGGCCTTTGGCCGGCCCGTGATCCTCGTGTGCCTCGTGGCTGTCTGCTACCGCGGTCGTCATACTCTATTTCTCCATCTGCGCGACTTGCGCATCGCCGGCTTTACGCGTGTCGACCCATGCCTGGTAGGCGTCCGCTTCGACAACCTCGACTACGATGGGCATATAGCCGTGGTCTTTGCCACAAAGCTCCGCACACTGGCCGCGAAACGTGCCCGTCTCTTCTGCGCGGAACCAGGCTTCGTTGATGATGCCGGGAATCGCATCCTTTTTGATCGCGAGTTCGGGGACGTACCAGGCGTGATTGACGTCATTGGATGTCATTAGCAGGCGCACCTTCTTGCCCCTGGGCACAACCAGCGGCCGATCGACTTCGAGCAGATAGTTCTCGACGCTGAAAGGATCGACACCGGATTGCTTCGGTCGCGCCTCGACGCTGGGCAGTGCGAGGCTCGAGTAGAACTCGACGCCTTCATCCTGATACTTGTAGTGCCATTTCCACTGGTAGCCCGTGACGACGATGGAAACATCCGGGTCACGCGAGTCCTCGAGCCTGATCATTGTCTCGGCTGCGGGTACCGCCATTATCAGCAGGATGACGCAGGGAATTGCCGTCCACAGGACTTCTGCCGTCGTGCTGTGCGAAAAGCTGGCAGGTTCAGCGCCGACGGATTTGCGGTGCTTGAACAGTGAAAAGATCATCACCCCGAAGACGACAATGCCGATAGCGACACACCACCAGAAGACCATCATGTGCAAGTCATAGGTCTCGGCGCTGAGCTCGGTAATGCCCTTTGGCATGTTGAGCGCCCAGTCGGCATGTGCGGCGCTCGCCCCTGTCAGGCCGAGCACGCTCAGAAGCGATTTTCGTATCATTATATTGTTCACCTGGCGTACCCGTCTGCAGGCCGCCATCGTCTTTGGTCGTCGGGTGGTGGGTGCTGATTCGCGGTGTTTTGGCGATGCCGACAAAAAAGCTTGCGAAGTGTACTGAAACGACGCCGACCGCGCAATCCTCAGAAAAAGGCAATTGACAGACAATATTCTTGGATTACAACGGCTTGCGACCTAGCGATTACGGTGCCGGATTTCCCCGGGCGCGATGCGGTGCTCGCCTTCGGGCGCGCGCGCGCCGCCGCCCCAACAATGGCCGTATACAAGTTCGAGATTGAGAGTCAGGAGGCCGTCCTGTCGTTGCGCATCGAGGGCGTCTGCCATCGCCTTGACGAGGCCGGCCCCTCCCAGTGAGCGCCGCCGCTGTTGCAGGGTGTTGCGACCACCGATTGCCGTCAGGTCCTGAAACAGCGTTGCCGCACTCTTGTAGGTGACCGACAGCCGATCGACGTCGAGCACCGGGTCGCGCAAGCCCGCGCGCACGGCGGCATCACCGATATCGTGCATATCGAGGAAGCGGGCCACATGCACTCCGCCGTCAACGTCGTGCCACGCACATCGCAATTCATCCAGGCTGTCCGGGCCCAGCGTGGCGAAAGCGAACAGACCGTTCTTGCTCAGCACCCTGGCGACCTCGGTGAACGGCCCTGTCGGATCGCCCAGCCAGGGCAGCAGCATGTTGGCAAACACGACGTCAATGCTCTGATCAGCAAACGGCAACGCTTCAGCGCGCGCCTGTATGGCGGATGTTCGCGAAAACCACGATTTTTTTCTGACAGACTGCTCGAGCATGCGGCGCGACAGATCAGTTGCGATGATATGTGCGCGGCGAAACCGCCGGGCCAACAGACGGGTTCCGGCACCGGTCGCAGAACCAAGGTCGAGCACCGTGCGCGGCGTAATCGCCATGGGCTGCAAACGGCTCAGCAATCCGTCGCGCGTTACCGAATGCACGAAGTCGGCCGAATCGAACCGCGGTGCCGCACGGTCGAAGCGACGCTGAACGTGATCGCTGTTCAGCCTCAGGTTTTCGTTTCTGGAATGCATGTCGAACCGATGCCTTTCGAGCAACGTTACCACGCTTTTTTTCGCGAATTGCCGTATTTGGGCGATGTTTCGGGCAGCATACACAAATCACACTTTGTGCGTGTATTGGTCACCGATTACAGCGGCAACGATGGCACTGCTGGCCGCGTTGGGCCGCAATTTCGAGCAGGCATTGCTGCCTAATGCGTGCGTGTTTTGTGGCGCGCGCCGCCGGCATGGCGAACGCTCGATTTGCGGACCCTGTTGCGTCGATCTTCCATGGATCGATAGCGCTTGTTCGCGCTGCGCGGCGCCAACCGTCACGCAACTTCCGCAAGGGGTGCTTTGCGCCGCCTGCCAGCAGCATCCGCCTCCTTTCGAGGCGGCGGTCGCGCCGCTGACTTACGCATTCCCGGTCGACGCCGCCATCAAAGCAATGAAGTTCAGGCGCAAGTTATCGTATGGGCCGGTGTTCGCGAATATTCTGGGCGCATCTCTGACAAAACTGCCGGCAGGCATCGACGCGGTGTTGCCGGTGCCCTTGCACTGGCGCCGCCAGGCATTGCGCGGATTCAATCAGGCAGAAGAGTTAGCGAAGCCGATCGGCAGGTTCTCGGGGATACCGTTGATCCGCAACGTATACCGCGTGCGCGCCACGCCCTACCAGTCAGGACTTGCGGCAGAGCGGCGACTGGGGAATCTGCAGGGCGCGTTTGCCGTTCGCGGCGTCCTGCATGCCCGGCACGTACTGGTCATCGACGATGTGATCACGACGGGAGAAACCTGTTCTCAGATTGCCCGGTCGCTGCTCGATGCCGGCGCTGCGCGGGTCAGCATTCTGGCGATCGCCAGGGCGTAATGACGGTGGGCTCAGAGCTCTTCCCGCGGGATTGGTTCCGGCCCCTGCTAGGGGTTGAATGAGTAATGCATCAAAATGCCGACAAAGATGACAAGCCCGATGCGATGATTGTGCAGGAATGCGGCAAAGCAGGCGGCGGGCTGGCGATCACGTGCAAGCCACTGATGATAAGCCATCAGGCAGGCGGCCACGGCGACCGACAGAAAATACCAGAAGCCGAGCCCGGCCCGCACGCCGATCAGGACAAGTCCCGCTGTCATTACGAGCTGCATTCCCGCAATCACGAACAGATCAACCTCGCCAAACAGCAGGGCCGTCGATTTGACGCCGATCTTGCGGTCGTCTTCGCGATCGACCATCGCGTAAAAGGTGTCGTAGATGACCGCCCAGATCAGGGCGGTTGCGAATACGAGCCAGGCCAGTTGCGGTGTCTGCCCGGTCTGGGCGGCGAAAGCCATCGGTACGGCCCAGCCGAATGCGGCACCGAGTACGAACTGCGGGATGGACACAAAGCGTTTGATAAACGGATAAGCGACGGTCAGTACAGCCGCAACGATCGCGAGCATGCGCGCAGGTCGATTGAGCATTGTCGCCAGTCCGATTGCGATCAATGACAATGCCACGAACAGGATCAGGGCCTCGTTCGGCGCCACCGCACCCGAGGCGATCGGGCGAGTGCGCGTGCGTTCGACGTAGGGGTCGATTTTCCGATCGACGTAATCGTTGAGCACGCAGCCCGCCGAGCGCATCACGAAGACACCGAGCACGAAAATGACAAACAGGCCGGCATCGGGATGCCCGTCGCCCGCGAGCCACAACGCCCAGAGCGTCGGCCATAACAGCAGCCAAATGCCGATCGGTTTATCGATGCGCATCAGCTTGGCGTAGTTACGCAACTGCGTCGTGAGGTTTTGTCTGAACCTGGCTGAAATCACGTTTTTCATCGCGGCTGATTATACCTTTCCATAGTGCCCGGCATCGCCAAGCCAGCGCCGTACGATCGCGGTGGCTTTGCCGGAGGCCGAACGACTGATGCTCTCCGCAGCAAGTTGCACTTTGGGGATCAACTCGGCGTCGCGCACAAGATTGGCAATGCGGTACTCCGGCAATCCTGTTTGCCGCGTGCCGAGCAATTCGCCAGGGCCGCGCAATTCGAGATCGCGTTGTGCGACGACAAAACCATCATTGGTATTGCGCAATACGGCAAGACGGTTGCGAGCGAGTTGACCCAGCGGCGGTTTGTACAACAACACACAATGGCTGGGTGTCGCACCCCGGCCGACCCGACCACGCAACTGATGTAATTGCGACAAGCCCATGCGTTCGGCATTTTCGACAATCATCAAACTGGCATTCGGCACATCTACACCGACTTCGACAACCGTCGTAGCGACCAGCAGCTGAATGAGCCCATCTTTGAAGGCCTGCATGCCGCGCTCCTTTTCAGCCGGACGCATACGGCCGTGAACGAGTCCGACGCGAAGTTCGGGGAGAGCAGCGGTCAGCATGTCGTAACTGGCCTCCGCTGCCTCGAAGTCCAGAACGTCCGACTCTTCGATCAGCGGACAGACCCAGTACGCCTGCTGCCCCGACCGGCAGGCGGTTCGCACCCGCGCGATGACCTCATCGCGCCGTGTTTCCGGTACTGCAATCGTCGTAACCGGCGTACGGCCGGGCGGTAGTTCATCGATGACCGACGTATCGAGGTCAGCGTACGCCGCCATCGCCAGGGTGCGCGGAATCGGCGTGGCCGTCATCACCAGTTGATGGGGGTAGCCGAGTTCGCTCACACCTTTTTCCCGGAGCGCAACGCGCTGATGAACGCCGAAGCGATGTTGTTCATCAATGATGACCAGCGCCAGGTTGTGAAAATCGACGCCCTCCTGAAATAACGCATGCGTACCGACAATGAGTGTTGCACTGCCATCTGCGATGCTCTCCAGCGCAAGGCGCCGTGCGGCCGTTCGCTGGCTGCCGCTGAGCCACGCCGGCTCGATGCCGAGCGGTCCAAACCAGGCGCTGAAACTGCGCCAGTGCTGTTCCGCCAGCAATTCGGTAGGCGCCATGATGGCGGCCTGTACGCCACAGGCGATCGCCTTGAGGCAGGCAATCGCGGCGACGACGGTCTTGCCTGAACCCACGTCACCCTGGATCAGTCGCATCATCGGATGGGGCTCCGCCAGATCCGCGAGAATCTCGGCAACGACTCGTTTTTGTGCCTGTGTCAGCTCAAACGGCAGCTTGTCGATAAACCGATTCACGCGGCCCTCGCCCCCGGTCAACGCGCGGGCTTTCTCGGTTCGCGCGAGCGCACGCAGATTGCGCAGGCTCATGTAGTGAGCCAGCAACTCCTCGAACGCCAATCGTTGCTGGCAGGGATGCCTGCCTTCCAGCATCAGACCAATCTCGGCATCCGCAGGCGGTCGATGCAAATAGATAATGGCTTCCGAGAGCGCCGGCAGATCGAGCGCATCGCGTACTTCCTGCGGCAACAACTCCTCTGGCGGGGAATCGCGCATCATGCGCAGGGCCTGGTCGGTAAGGTTGCGCAGCCGGCCCTGCTGTACACCCTCCGTAGCCGGATAGATCGGTGTCAGTGACTCATTGATTGCTGCATCCTGGTTCTCACGCAGCACACGGTATTCCGGGTGAATCATCTCGAGCCCGGTGGAGCCCTTGCGCGCCTCGCCGAAACAGGTGAGTTTCACGCCGGGTTGAAATTGCGCCTGCTGTTGCCGCGAAAAATAAAAAAATCGCAGCGTTATCTGTCCGCTGCCATCGCCAATGCGTACCAGCAGGTTGCGCCGCCCCCGATAAACGGTTTCGGCCAGCAACACCTCGCCGGTGATCAAACACTTCAGACCGGGCTGGAGGGCGCCAATTCTGACCAGCTGGGTGCGGTCCTCATAACGATGCGGCAACAGGAACAGCAAATCCTCGACGCGAAACAGACCGAGTCGCTCCAGCTTTCTCGCCAGCGCCGGACCCACGCCATTAAGGATGGTCAGGGGCGAGCTCAATGGAGTATCTACAGAACCAATATCGCGTCCGCCTCGACGTCGGCGCCCTTCGGCAGGGAAGCCACACCGACGGCTGCGCGCGCCGGAAACGGTTTGTCGAAGTAGTCCTCCATGACTTTGTTGACCGTGGCGAAATTGTCGAGATCCGTCAGAAAAACAGTCAGCTTGACCACCTGGTCGAGGCTGCCTCCTGCAGCCGCAGCAACGGCGCTCAGGTTGTCGAAAACCTGCCGCGTTCGTGCTTCGAAATCGCCGGCGACGAACTCCATCGTTGCCGGGACCAGCGGTATCTGTCCGGACAGGAACACCAGCCCACCGGCCTTGACTGCCTGCGAGTAAGTGCCGATTGCCGCCGGCGCTTCGTTACTGTGAATTGCTTGCTTGCTCATCCGCGCTCCCCTGTGGATCTCGCTTGTTTGTTGTTATGCGCAATCGCGACTGACGCGGATCACGCTCGGCATTTTGCGCACGCCACGCATGATCTGTGCAAGGTGCGTGCGATCCCTGACCTGTAGCAGAAAGGACAACACCGAACAGTCTTCATGTCGACCGAGAACGGAGACTTGCTCGATATTCGAGCCGCTATCACCGATAGTCGCGGCAACCTCGGCCAATACGCCTGGCTTGTTGAGCGTATCGACCTGGATCTGGCTCGCAAACTCCCGGTCGATATCATTTTGCCAGCTCACAGAGATCCACTTCTCGGGCTGCTTGCGAAAGTTGCTCAAGTTACCGCATTTGTTGCGGTGGATTACGATGCCGCGCCCCGAACTCAGATAGCCCATAACCTCGTCACCCGGAATCGGGTGGCAACAACGCGCATAACTCACGACCATGCCTTCGGTACCGGCAATCACGAGACTCGCCGTGCCCGGCCCCGACTCGCCATCTTCATTCACTCCGAAGAGGAATCGCGCCGTCAGCGGCGCAAGTCGCTTGCCCAGTCCAATTTGCTCGAACAATTCCTCGTTCGATTTCAACCCTAGTTCGTCGATTGCCGACTTCATACGAACTTTGCCAATTTTTCGCAGCGACGAACCGAGGTCCTTGAGCGAGCGATCAAGCAGACGTTTGCCAAGATCCACCGACTCGCTGGAGCGCATCGTCTTCATGTGATTGCGAATCGCGTTGCGCGCCTTGGCGGTGCGCACGAAGGACAACCAGTTCGGGTTGGGCCTGGCGCCGCGCGCGGTCACGACCTCGACGGTTTGGCCGTTTTGCAGTTGTGTTCGCAGTGGTACGAGGCCACGGTTGATTTTGGCGGCCACACACCGATTGCCGATACCGGTATGAACGGCATAGGCGAAATCAACGGTTGTGGACCCCTTCGGCATCGGCATGATGTCGCCTTTGGGCGTAAAG
>JAOTVR010000133.1 GCA_029863305.1 Gammaproteobacteria bacterium
GTTGCTGAGGCGCAACGCGAGACCCTCGTATCGATCACGCTCCTGTAATTGTACGTCCAGTTCAAGGACCAGCACGACCAGCAGCCACACCGCCGCATTGATGACATCAACCCAGGCCAGAATGGTGATCGCTCTGAGTCCGTCGGCATCGACAACGGCTTGCATCGAATCAAACAGGTAAAACGAGGTCGCCGCAGAGAACGAATTGCAGTTGGCCGCCGTGATGGCAATGTAGTCATCCAGACCGACCGCGTAGGACCATTGCCCGGTGGCCATAGTGCAGAGTCCGGTGATGCCGGACGTCTCTGATACCTCTGCCAGGAACAGGGCATTGACGATATAGCCGTAAAACGCATAGATGATGAATGCGTAACAAATGGCGCGCAGCCCGTGCAGCGTCAAGGTTACGGGCCCGGTAAAGTGTCTTTCGTCGAGCACGTAGGTCTCGAGCTCGAACATCAACAGCAGTACGACCCACGCTGCGGTATCGATAGTTGCCGCATAGGCCTCGATCATATCGCCAGGGCCGACCCCGTGCGGGAATTGCAGCTGTGCCGCCAGATACTCCTGGGCGAAAAACCAATAGACATTCATCGCCAGAAAGAAGTAGACGAGGTATTTGAAGAGCTGAAAAAGGCCGTTACGGCTGATACTCAAGAGCTCACTCCGCTGCAATAGCGGATGATTCTATTCAAGATCGACGCTTTGCTCCATTGCCGTTTCGACCCCGGCATAGTAGACCCAGACATTTTCCTCCCCCGTAAGCAGTTCGATGTACTTGGGGTGCACGAAGATATTCTCGCGTCCGGACTTCACCTCCCTGAGGATTCCGAGGTCACAGAGCTGCTTGAGATACACCGAGGCTGTCTGCCGCTTCGCGATGCCGGCGTCGACGAGATTGCCGATGCGACAGTATGGCTGCTTGAACAGCACCTCAACCAGTTCCCAGGTATAGGTCTTCGGGAGATTTGCCTGTGTGAACTCGGCTGTATGCTCCATGAGTTCGCGGATTGCCTTGATCTTGTCGGTGGTCCAGCTGCAGGTTTCTTCGACGCCGTTGAGAATGAACAGTATCCAGGCTGACCAATCCCGATCATGCGTTACGTTCTTCAACAGCCGGTAGTAAGCCGCCTTGTTCTGAATGATATAGCGACTCAGGTACAGGATCGGCGAATTCAGCAGGCCGTGCTGCACCAGGAAAAGGATATTGATGATGCGGCCTGTGCGACCGTTGCCATCGGCGAAAGGGTGGATTGCCTCGAATTGGTAATGCTGCACGGCCATGCGAACCAGCGGATCGATATCGGTACTGGTTTGCATGAAATCCGCCCAATTATCGAGCATGCCTTGCAGCCGTCGCTGCCCGACTGGCGGCGTATAGATCACTTCGCCACTCATTCGGTTCTTGAGCGTAGTCCCAGAGTCAGCTCGAATATCCAGCTCTAAGCCCTTAATAGTGCTACAGATATGAATGGCCATATCCGTGGTCAGCATGCCTCGCTGAACCATCTTGCTTCCCTCGAACAGCGCTGTCCTGTAGCGCAATGCCTCCTTCGTGGCGGCGTCGGCCTTATCTTCAGCAATATCCGCGAACTCGAAGAGCTTGTCGGTCGTGGTCACGATATTCTCGATTTCAGAGCTCGCCCGGGCCTCGAGGAGTGGCAGGGCATTCACGAGGACCGCTGAATTCGGGATCAACTCCGCCGCCTGCTTGAGTTCGGCCAGGGCGACCCGGGCATTGATGCAATGCTTGAGGATTTCGGTGGTTTCGATCAGCTCGAGCGGCGGTGGCAGCTCTGGCAGCTCGTTGTAGGGAAGTTTTGGATCAAAATCAGACACGTTTGGATGCTCCAGTCACCAGGTACCGAATGTCGATGCAGCCGACACATTCTCCTTATAGGTCGAAAAAAAAGCATTTTATCGACATATTGGCTCGTCAGGTCGGCTGTATCGACACGTTCCGAAATCATGTCGAAAAAATAGCATTTCATCGACATATCACCTGATTCGGTCGATTGAATCGACAGGTTTTCACAATATGTCGATTTTTTACGAAATTTTCGACAGGTTTGCAGTATATGTCGATCTGCTCGACCTGTGCGTGACCCAGTTGGGAAACTACGGATTTTCCACGCGAGAAGATCGGTGGATGCTGCAGCCTCGCGGATTACTATAGAATCCGCCTCCGGTACGTCGTCGATAAAAAGGACATCCATTGTGGCGGTAAGAAGTGACATCGAAATTGCACAAGCGGCAGCCGTTCAACCCATTTCGCAAATTGCGGAAAAGCTCGGCATCCCGGCGGCATCGCTCATTCCTTACGGCAATGACAAAGCGAAGATCGCGGCAGATTTCATCAAGACGATCAACGACAAAAAGGACGGCAAACTCATCCTGGTCACCGCCGTGTCGCCGACGCCGGCGGGTGAAGGCAAGACGACGACGACAGTTGGGCTCGGCGATGGTCTTAACAAGATCGGCAAGAACGCGCTGATCTGTCTGCGCGAGCCGAGTCTCGGACCCTGTTTCGGCATGAAGGGCGGCGCCGCCGGTGGCGGCTATGCGCAGGTCGTGCCAATGACCGATATCAATTTGCATTTTACGGGAGATTTTCATGCGATCGGCGCCGCGCACAATCTGCTGTCCGCGCTGATCGACAATCACATGCACTGGGAGAATGAACTGGATATCGATCCGCGACGGGTGACCTGGCGGCGGGTCGTCGATATGAACGATCGTGCCTTGCGTTCGATCACTTCAGGGCTCGGTGGCTTTCACAACGGCGTGGTCAGGGAAGCCGGGTTCGATATTACGGTTGCGTCCGAGGTCATGGCGATCTTCTGCCTGGCGACAAGCCTGGAGGACCTGGAGAACAGGCTGGGCAATATTGTATTTGGTTACACGCGCAAGAATGAGCCCGTCACGGTAAGAGAATTGAATGCTCACGGTGCGATGACGGCACTGCTCAAGGATGCGTTGCAGCCCAACCTCGTGCAGACCATCGAGAACAATCCCGCGTTGATGCACGGCGGCCCATTCGCCAATATCGCGCACGGCTGTAATTCGGTCATGGCGACTTCGACGGCGCTGAAATTGGCCGACTACGTCATTACAGAGGCAGGTTTTGGCGCCGACCTGGGCGCCGAAAAATTCTTTAACATCAAGTGTCGCAAGGCCGGGCTCAAGCCGAACGCGGTAGTGCTCGTAGCGACAATCAAGGCGCTGAAAATGCAGGGCGGTGTCGCAAAATCCGACCTGGCTCAGGAGAACATCGAGGCGCTGCAACTCGGACTGAAAAACCTGGGTCGGCATCTGCGTAATCTGGCGCATTTTGGCGTCCCGGCGGTCGTCGCCGTGAACCGCTACACCGCCGATACGGATGCCGAAGTCGACGCCGTGCGGACCTACTGCACGGAGTTTGGCGTCGAGGCTGTGAATTGCACGCATTGGGCCGATGGTGGCGAAGGTGCGACGAAACTGGCTGAAAAAGTCGCCGCAATAGCCGACAGCGGAGCGGCGCAGTTTCGCACGCTGTACACCGACGAACTGTCTCTGTGGAACAAGGCGAAGCGGGTAGCGACCGCGATTTATGGAGCCGATGACATTATCGCTGACAAAAAAGTACGAGAGCAATTTGCCCAATTCGAAAAAGAGGGCTACGGCAAGTACCCGGTCTGTATGGCCAAGACGCAATACAGTTTTTCAACTGATCCCAACCTGCTGGGTGCACCGACGGGTCATGTTGTGCCAATTCGCGAAGTTCGTCTGGCGGCCGGCGCGGAGTTCATCGTCGTTGTTTGCGGCGCAATCATGACGATGCCCGGTCTGCCGCGAGTACCCGCGGCGAACGCAATCAGCGTGAACAAGCAGGGCCGCATCGAAGGCTTGTTCTGAGCAGCACCTAGCCCAATAGCCGGTCTGGCAGGACGAACGACTGTCTGGCGTAATCGCTGGCCAGCAATTCACTGCTGTAATAACGGCCGATGATGCCCGGCTGCCGGCAAAACAAGTCGCTATTGTCACGCCGGAATGAAAACCAGTCACTGTCTCCTGTCCGTGCGCGTCGTTCGGCGATCAGCAGCATGAAGAACCAGGTCATGGTTGCATGGTACTTGCCCGGGACCCCGAGTTTCGCTGTCAGTCGCTGTAACGCGACGCTGAATCGATGGATTGCATCCAGGACGGGCCATTCCTCGAGATAGCACCAGGCGAGATAGACGTGCGCCTCGTGATCGAATCTCTGTGGAGAGAGTGTGCCGTCTTCCAGCCTGGCAATCGTGACGTCCGGTGCCGCAACCGCATTCATCGTGTTTGCTCGGTCAGCATGTGGCTGTCGCTGGCTTGCAGATCGCAGCCGTATACAGACTTGAGCTGGTCGATGACGGCCTGTGTTTCGCTGGAGAAGGGCGCCTTGCCCTCGAAGCTGTGCAGGACAATACCCTCGAGCAAGTCTCCCAGCGTCAAATCCGTGTATTCCGCGAGGGCCTTGAGGACCTTGAGCAACGAAGATTCGAGGCGCACCCCGGTCTGCGTTCGGGTGATGATTTTTTTTGGCATCCTGCGTCTCCACCAGATAAAGAGTTACCATGTTACCTAAATAACATGTATTTCGTCAATTGGCGTACCATTGGCAGGTACAGCAATTGTCCACCTGGTACAGGAACCCCAAATAGTGCCGACCAAAGAAGAATTACAAACTGGCTTCATCATCGGGGATTGGGAGGTGCTCCCTGCGAGAGGGGTGCTGCGCTCAGGCGAGCGGGAAGAAAGACCCGAGCCCAAGGTCCTGGAGGTTCTGCTGGCGCTGGCGGTTCGTGACGGTGACCTCGTCACGCGGGACGACCTGATCAGGGAAGTGTGGGATGGCCGGCCGACCAGCGATGAACCGATCAATCGTTGCGTGGCGCAGCTTCGCGGGCACCTCGGCGACCGGGATCGGCCACATCGGTACATCGAGACACTGACGCGCCGTGGCTATCGGCTGAATGAGAAAGTCATTCTACAGGATCCAGTGGCACCGGCTGCTCCGCCGCCACCAACAACGACAAAGGTGTCGAATCGGCGCAGAATATGGATGCTGCTTGCGTTTATCACGGCAGCGATCTTCATCGCGCGGCCGATTGTCGACGAGTTCTTTCCGGGTAAGGTCGAGTCGATCGCCGTATTGCCGTTCGACAACCTGAGTGACGATATTGCAGATCAGTATCTTGTGTCCGGATTCAAAGCCGAACTCGTCCACTCCTTACAAAACGTACCGGATCTCGCTGTCATCCCCGGGCAGGTGACGTATCCCGACAAAGAGATTAGCGAGATCGCCCAGATTCTTGGTGTTGATGCCCTGTTGTTGGGTGCCTTGCAGCGCGAGGGGGACACACTGAAAATAAATTACCAGGTTGTCAGGGGCCGCTCGGGCATCACCGTTTCTTCAGGTAGCGTGACCGGCCAGGTCGGCGAGACGTTTGCGTTGCAGGGCCGAGTGGCTGTGCAGGTGCGCGACGATCTGGTGGGTGTATCCGCGCAACAACTGATCTCGGCCAATCGCAACCCCGCATCTGAATCGTTCGATCGCTATCTGCGCGGCCTGTACGCGCTCGAACGCAGAAGTCGCGGGACGCCCGAAAAGCTCGACGAGGCGATCAGGCTATTGACGGAATCGATTGCCATCGATCCGAATTTCGGCCCGGCTTACCTGTCATTGGCAACGGCCTATGCGCTGCTTCCCGACTATCGCAACGCGCCGTTACAGGAGACGCACCAGCGGGCACTGAAGATCGTCGAACAGGGTATCGATATCGATCCGAGCATCGCCGACGCCGCGGGCGAGGTGCTTGGATTCGTGTATCAAAAGCAACGCCAATGGGCGCAAGCAGAAGAAGCGTACATTCGCGCGACAACTGCCAGGGTGGTCGATTCAAATGCATTTAACTGGTATTCGCTCATGCTGGCGGGCGTCGGGCGCCTTGATGACGCACTCGCGCAGTTGCTCATTGCGCAAAAAATTGATCCAAGCTCGGCAGTCATCAACAGCCGCCTGGGAACGGTCTATACCTGGCTCGGAAATTCCAAAAAAGCGAATGAGTTTTTTGAACGGGCAATTCAACTGGATGCCGGCGGCGAAACCTACCGGTTCGGAAAAACACTCTTGCTCACGCGCGAAGGCAAACTTGACGAGGCGGCAGACATGTTTGCCGCCGGTGTGGCGATGTCTGGCGGCCAGACGGACTGGATCGCGCCGGTATTTGCCGCAATAGCGGACCAGTCCCTGACTGCAACCGCCCTGACCGCCATCGAAACGGCATTCCTTGATCCGCAACTGGATCCGCGGCTGAATATCATATCGCGGACCGTGCTCGATGATATTGATGGAGCTATCGAGGTGGCTCTCTCGGCTGCGGACAAAGACGAATTTTTTGAAATGGACTTCTTGTTTATTCCGGAACTTCGCCAGCTGCGATTGCATGCCGACTTTCCTGTACTCATGGAGAAGCTCGGCATTCAGAAGTACTGGACTGAAAAAGAATGCCGGTGGCAGGGGGATGCGGTCAGTTGCCCGTAGATCCGGCCGGATCAAGGGCTTTCGTCAGTCTTCTTCGATCAGCCCGCGGCCTTTCTTGATCTGTCCTCGGTGCCGTTTGCCAGCCAGTCTTTGTTCCCGGGAGCGCTTGCTTGGCTTTGTTTTCTTGCGCGGTTTCCGTTCTGTGAGTACCGACCGGATCAAATCGCGCAGGCGATCGATTGCCGCGCGCCGATTGCGCTCCTGCGTGCGATGCTGCTGTGATTTGATGATCAGCACGCCGTCGTCTGTGATACGCCGATCTTCGAGCGCCAGCAGTCGATCGCGAACGTACCCGGGAATCGATGTGCTGTGCCTGATATCGAAGCGCAGGTGAATCGCCGATGCAACCTTGTTGACGTTTTGCCCGCCGGCGCCCTGGGATCGCACGGCAGACAGCTCGATCTCGGCCAGCGGGATACGAATGTCCTCGGAAATGATGACCGCACCTGACATCTTGAGCATTATACGGACAATGCAATACCGCAATCTGATCGTCCTGATTCTTTGTCAGCTGATTTCGGCGACCGGCTCGATCGTATTCGTTACGCTCGGCGGCATCATCGGCGCCACGCTGACGAGCATGCCGGCCTGGGCGACGCTGCCGGTGTCGATCATGGTGCTGGCGGTGGCAGCAACGACGGTGCCGGCAACCGCCCTCATGCGCCGCATCGGACGCAGCCGGGGGTTTTCCATCGCCTCTGCGACCGCTGCCGTCGCGGCCTGCCTGGCGGCGTGGGCGTTGTCCGTGTCGAGCTTTGCGCTGTTCCTGATGGCTGGGGCGGTGTTCGGCATCAACATGGCATTCACCCAGCAATATCGATATGCGGCGGCTGAGAGCGTGCCCGATAAGTACGTGCCTCGCGCCATTTCATTTGTTCTGCTCGGCGCGATTGGCGGCGCTTTTGCCGGCCCCGAGCTTGCGAAACACGGGCAGCAATGGTTCGGTGGGGTGCAATATTCCGGGACGATGCTGGGCCTTGCGGTACTTTACACCGTGCAGGCATTTCTGTTTCGGATGTTGCAGCCGATATCGCGTGCACAGGAGTCGCAGCCGCTCGTCGCGGAGCGATCACTCAGGCAAATCGCGACGCAACCCGTATTCATGGTCGCTGTCCTGGCTGGCACGGCGGGCTACGGGATTATGACTCTGGTCATGACTGCCACACCGCTGAGCATGCATATCAACGACGGTTACTCTGTCGAGGCGACGGCAAATGTCATCCGGGCACATGTCCTCGGGATGTATGTGCCGTCACTGGTGTCGGGATTCCTGATCGAACGAATCGGCGTCGTGCGCATGATGCTGATCGGCACGCTCGGTTTGCTGGCGACGTCCATCGTGGGCCTGCAGGGACAGAGCGTCATGCACTACTGGTGGGCCTTGTTACTGCTCGGTGTGGGCTGGAATTTCCTGTACGTGGGCGGCACCACCATGCTGACCTACGCATACTCCATGGCAGAGCGGTTTCGCGCACAGGCAGTCAACGAATTTCTCGTATTTGGCACATCGGCGACGGCATCGTTGTTGGCCGGCACTGTTATGCATTTCTTCGGCTGGTATCGATTGATGTGGCTGCCGATACCCATTCTGCTTATTGTTTGTATCGCGCTGCTCGTCGTCCGCCAGGATGCATTATTACGTCGAGAAAAAATCATGACTTCGGTTCCGGTGATTAGAAATGAGTGAGCAAGAAAGAACGGCAACATTGCTGCAGGATGCCGCGAGGCGAGGCATTGCCTACCGCCAGTCCAGCGGTGAGCGATCGGTTGCGCCGCAGGAGGATGCACTCAGAAACGTCAGCCGCTTCATCGAGCCGCTGCCTGAGCAGGGAACGGCCGATGAGGAGGTCCTCGCGCTGCTCGACGATGTCGGCTCGCCCGCAACCATGGCGATGGCGGGGCGGAGGTTTTTCGGATTCGTCATCGGCGGTTCCCTGCCGGTGACCGTCGCCAGCAACTGGCTGTCGACGGCATGGGACCAGAACGTCGTCATGCATGAAGTGACACCGGCGACAGCAACACTTGAGCAGGTTGCCATTGAGTGGCTGACCGATTTGCTCGGTTTGCCCGAGACCACCGGGGCCGGATTCGTCACGGGCGCGACCGTGGCCAATTTCACCGCACTGGCTGCTGCCAGGCATCGGGTGCTCGCCGCTGTGGACTGGAATGTCGAAGCGGATGGACTGATTGGTGCGCCGCCAGTGACGGTCATTGTCAGCGACGAGGCCCACCCGACCTTGTTCAAGTCGCTCGGCATGCTGGGACTCGGTCGCGATCGTGTGGTGCGCGTTCCGACAGATTGTCAGGGGCGCATGATTGCCGCGGAATTGCCTGATATCAGCGGACCGACGATAGTCTGTACGCAGGCGGGTAACATCAATACCGGCGCATTTGATCCGATTGTCGAAGTCTGCAAGGCGGTGAAGCCGCATGGTGCGTGGGTGCATGTCGATGGTGCATTCGGTCTGTGGGCAGCCGCCTCGCCAAGCCATCGCTACCTGACCGACGGCATGGAACAGGCGGACAGTTGGGCGACTGATGCACACAAATGGCTCAATGTCCCGTATGACAGCGGCATCGCTTTTGTGGCGCAGCCTGCGGATCTTGCAGCGTCCATGGCGATAACGG
>JAOTVR010000134.1 GCA_029863305.1 Gammaproteobacteria bacterium
TCGGGTTCGGCGGCCTCCTGTTGTTCCTCGACTACCGGTTCGGGATCCGCGGAGGGTTCACTTTCAAAGACGAAATCGTCGGGTAGTGGCGTATCGTCATCGAAGCGCATTTCCTCGATGATCTCGGACGGTTCGTCCACAATACTGTCGACAGGCGCGACATTTTTGTCATCTTCAATGATGAACTTCAGCGATCCGGTATCGGCGATCAGGTTCGTTGACTCGACCTCAATCCCGGCTTCTTCATCGCCATCAAATGCGTACGAATCATCCTCGTCGTCATTGAGTACCCGCCATTCGACGCCGGTGTCCTCGATACGAATGTCCGAGCCTGCGAGCTGGTCGAGCGTTTTTAGAAGTGCCGCGCTTTGCTCGGCCGAAATAGACTGTGGTGGCGTATCGGCCTCGAGCTCTATTTCATCAGGCTCGTCGGGCGCCAATTCCGGGAGTTGCGGTTCGGGTGCTGCGTGTGCCGGTTCCTGGGGCCTGTGCTCCGAAAGATAGTCAAGTGCATTAAACGCAATACCACAGCCGCCACAGCGGACTTTGCCCGCTGCTTGTCTCAGAACTTCCGCCGTGACGCGAAATGCTACGCTGCATTCAGGGCACTGGGTGTACATCGCTCAGCCCTCAATCCTGTGTCCGGCCAATCGTGCCCAACTCTGTCCGCCCTGCTTCCTTACAACCGGTTCATCAAACGTGATCCAGGGGCGATACGCGGCAAGCACCTCGTCAACCTGCTCGGAGAGTATGCCGGATAATGCGAGCAAACAACCGCTTTTGACGCAGGCAGCGATCGACTCGGCCAGTTCGATCAAGGGGCTGGCAAGAATGTTGGCGATAACCACATCGAACCGAGTTTCGATCTGTTCTGCGTTTTCGATGACGAGCAGCCGCTCCGCCACCTTATTTCTCTGTGCATTGATACGTGTCGCAGTGGCGGCCTGCGGGTCGATATCCATCGCCACGGCGTTCGAGCAGCCGAGCTTCAGTGCTGCGATTGAAAGTACGCCAGACCCGCATCCATAGTCGAGCATCGTCGATCCATCCAATGACAGGCTATCGAGCCACTCCAGGCAAAGTGCAGTTGTTGCGTGTGTTCCGGTGCCGAAAGCAAGGCCGGGATCGAGGAGCACGACCACAGCATCTTCGCCGGCCGCCGATGTGCCTTCCGGGAGAATCCACAGGCGCTTGCCGAACTGCATCGGTGCAAAATCCTTGAGCCACTCGCGCTCCCAGATCCGATCCTCGAGTTCGGCGACTTCGAATGCCGGTAATTCGTCGATGCCGAGTGAATGTCTCAGTTCGTCCTGTAGCTGCACGAGGTCTGCCGCAGGCAAAAACAGGCCAGTAATGCGCGTGTCATGCCACATCGGTGTCTCACCGGGCATGGGCTCAAGCACGGGTTTGTTCCCTGCATCAGTAAATGTGATCGACTGCGCGCCGCAACGCACAAAGACTTCTTCCACTTTGTCCGGATCCAGCTTTTCAAGATTCATGACAAATTGTCGCCAATCCATCTTTTGTCCGGTGTGTTCCCGGTCACACCAGACCGAGACGTTTCTCCAGGTAGTGAATATCAGTGCCGCCTTGTTGGAAAGCCGCGTGCTGGAAGATCTCCTGGTGCAGCGGCACGTTGGTCCTGATACCTTCGATAACGATTTCCGCGAGCGCATTCCTCATGCGCGCGACGGCGGCATGGCGGTCACTGCCGTGCGCGATCAATTTGCCGATCATCGAATCGTAATAGGGCGGCACCTTGTAGCCGCTGTATATGTGCGTGTCGACGCGTATACCCGGGCCACCGGGCGCATGCCACAGGGTAATAAGACCGGGCGATGGCATAAACGTCTTTGGATCCTCGGCATTGATGCGGCATTCGATCGCGTGACCCTGTATCCGGATGTCTTCCTGCTTCATGCTGAGCGGCTCGCCGGATGCAATGCGTAGTTGTTCGCGAACCAGATCGGTGCCCGTAATCATCTCCGTCACCGGATGCTCCACCTGCAGACGGGTATTCATTTCGATGAAGAAGAATTCACCGTCCTGGTACAGGAACTCGAATGTGCCCGCGCTGCGATAGCCGATTTCCTGACAAGCCCTGACACAGCGTTCGCCAATGCGCTTGCGTTGCTCTTCGGTTATGCCCGGCGCCGGTGCCTCTTCGATGACTTTTTGATGGCGTCGCTGCATCGAGCAGTCACGCTCGCCGAGATACACGGCGTTCCCGTGAGTGTCAGCAATGACCTGAAACTCGATGTGTCGCGGCTTTTCGAGAAACTTCTCCATGTAGACCGTGTCATTGTCAAAGGCCGCGCGTGCCTCGGCTTTGGTGACGGTGATGGCGGCGGTCAGAGAGGCCTCGGCGTGCACCACGCGCATGCCGCGGCCGCCACCGCCGCCGGATGCCTTGATAATGATCGGGTAGCCGATTTCGCGGGCCATTCTGATGTTTTCATCAGCATCGTCGCCCAGCGGGCCGTCCGAGCCGGGCACACAGGGCACTCCGGCTGCTTTCATGGCCTGAATCGCCGAGACTTTGTCGCCCATGAGTCGAATCGCGCTCGCTGGCGGGCCGATGAAGGTAAAACCGCTCGATTCCACGCGTTCGGCAAAGTCGGCGTTTTCCGAGAGAAATCCGTAGCCGGGGTGCACGCCAACTGCGTCGGTTACCTCGGCTGCACTGATGATGGCGGGCATATTGAGGTAACTCTCGGTGGATGGCGCGGGGCCAATACAGACGGTTTCGTCGGCAAGCAGCACGTGCTTGAGATTGGTGTCGGCCGTTGAATGCACGGCAACAGTCTTGATGCCCATCTCCCGACACGCACGCTGAATGCGCAGCGCAATTTCGCCTCTGTTGGCTATTACTATTTTGTCGAGCATATTGCGATCGCCCGTTCAGTCATGTTGCCGTTGATCGATGACGATCAACGTCTGGCCGTATTCGACGGGCTCACCATTTTGCACGCGTATCGATTTAACGACGCCGGAAACGTCAGCGTCGATCTGGTTCATCATCTTCATCGCCTCAATGATGCACAGCGTGTCACCCTCATTGACGCGATCTCCAACCTGCACGTACGGCGCAGCTCCCGGCGACGATGCGGCATAAAAGGTGCCAACCATCGGTGCGGCAACGAGGAAGCCATCATCTTCGGGTTCTGCCACGGCAGCGGGCGCAGCGGCTTCTGCCACTACCGGTGCGGTGGCGGCAGGCGGCGCCGCCACCGGAGCAGGTGCCGCTGCGATCGCCATAGGCGCATTTTGTGCATAGCGGCTGATCCTGACTGACTCTTCTCCCTCGGTGATCTCAATCTCGGCGATGCCGGATTCGTCCAGTAATTCAATCAGTTTTTTTACTTTTCTTATGTCCATCACTCTTCCCCGGCGTTAGCGACGTACTCGCTGGCGGCATAAAGCGCCAACTCGTATCCGTAAGCCCCAAGACCAAACAAACAACCCTTAGCGATATCGCTGAAGTAGCTGTTATGGCGAAACTCCTCTCGTGCAAAGGTGTTACTCAAATGTACTTCGATAAACGGAATAGCAACCGCCAGTAATGCATCACGAATAGCAACACTCGTGTGTGTGTAACCGCCGGGATTGAAGATGATGAATGCGACATCGTCCTGTGCAGCCTGCTGGATGCGATCGATCAGCTCGTGTTCGGCATTGCTTTGGAAACAGTCAAGTGCATGCCCCAGTTCTTTCGCCAGGTCGATGCAGTTTGCCTCGATATCATCGAGACGAGTTGCACCGTACACGTCGGGTTCACGCGCGCCCAGGAGGTTCAGGTTCGGACCATTTAGCAGCAGGATGTCAGACATTTTTGGACAAAATCGACGAGTTCCCCGAAGATGGCGGCAATTCTAACGCTTTTTGGGGACTTTCGTGCAACTTTTACCGCGAAAACGTGTATAAGGCCGCATGGCCATTGCAAACTCGAGCAATTTTCTGCGACGACTCGGCAGCGCGCCGCTGTTCGCGTTGGGCTTTCGTCCCTTCTACCTGCTGGCCGCTGTCTTTGCGCTTGTGGCCTTGCCGTGCTGGGTGGTGTCGTTTTTCGGTGGCATGCAAACCGGCGGGTACCTGCACGGCATCGCGTGGCACAGCCACGAGATGATTTTTGGTTTCGCACCGGCGGTGATTGCCGGGTTCCTGCTAACAGCGGTACGTAACTGGACGGGGCAGCCAACTCCGACAGGGTGGCCGCTCATCGGGCTTGCCGTGTTGTGGCTGGTCGGGCGGGTGCTTATCGTGGTCGGCCCAGCCCATGCAGCAGCTGCAATCGACGCCGTGTTTCTGCCAGCTCTCGGCATCGCCGTCGCGATACCAATCTGGCGGAGCAAAAACACGAGGAATTACAAAGTGCTCGCTGTCCTCGCGGTTCTGGCTCTGGCTAACCTCGCGTATCACCTTGCGAGCCTGGATTTGCTGCCGCGCGAGATTGTTCGAATTGCGATATCCGCTGCGCTGGATGTGATTGCAATTCTGATAGCTATCATTGGCGGCCGCGTCATCCCTGTATTCATCGGCAACGCGATTGAGAATGCAGAGCCGCGTCACAACGCCTCGGTCGAATTTCTCGCAGTGGGTTCGCTGGTCTTTATTCTCTGTCTGGGTGTTCTGCAGCCGATGCTGACGATGTCGAGGACGGTATGGCTCGTGCTGCTCGTCACGGCAGCGGTTGGACACACCATTCGCCTGGCGCTTTGGCAACCACTGCGCGCGCGCGCGAATCCGTTGTTGTGGATGTTGCCGGCAGCCTATGCCTGGCTGCCCGTTTACCTGGCGTTGCGGGCGATGTCACTGCTGGACATTACGGTGATGAGCGCTTCAGTGCATGCGTTGACTGTCGGCGCTATTGCCTCATTGATGGTTGCCATGATGGCGCGCAGCGCCCTGGGTCACACCGGACGAGCGCTTGTTGCGGGTTGGGCAGAGATCAGTGCGTTCGCGCTTCTGCAAGTTGCGGCAATCGTGCGTGTCGTTGCGAGCTCATTTGCATCAGGGGTGTACCGCGAGGCGATGATAGTCTCGGCTATGCTGTGGACAATGGCTTTCGCGGTATTCCTGTACCGTTACTGGCCGATCCTGACACGCCCGCGTATTGATGGCAGGCCGGGCTAATTCACGGCGCTCGATGAAACGCCTTACAGGGTATTGAGCGCCTTGCGGGCGCCTTCCTTGTCGAGTTCGCCCTGCTCGAACCGGGTGATGACCTCGACGACGTGCTCCAGATCCGTCGCGACGATCTCACCGATATGCGCATTGAGCAGTTCGCCGTCTGCTGCGACGATCATGGTAAACGGCATGCCGATAAATTCGATGCCCGAAGTCTCGGCAATAGCCATCGCGTCTTCCTGACCGACCAGGATCGGGTAATTGAATTCAGCTGACTCGGCATAGGCTGCGACCTGGTCAGGGAAATCCACGGCTATGCCGATTATCTGAAAACCGTTCGCGCCGTGTTCCTCCTGAAATGCTTTCAATAACGGGATCTCGCGGCGGCAGGGCGCACACCAGGTCGCCCAGAAGTTCAGCAAGCGAGTCTTGCCGGCCCATTCCGAAAAGTCTCTTTCTGTTCCTGCAACATCAGGAAGCTTGAACGATGGATAAACGGGTGCGCCGGTATCCGCTTGTTCGTATATGGCGACCGGATTCGCTGCGGTTTGCTCGACAGGTGTCCTGGCTACGTAAAACAAGACACCGGCGACTAATGCGAGCAACGCAATCGCGAAGACGAGAAACGATCTGGGCATGGACGGTCCTTTGCTAGTGGGCCTGCGTAGACATTGACGCCGCTGCGGGGGAATCGAATGCCTTTTGCACATGTTGCGCAAAGTCCTTTGCCTTCATGTAGCCCACGACTTCGTAGCCGTGACGCTGTTGGCCATCCGTGCCAAAGAAAATGATAGTCGGTGGTCCAAATACGCCGAAACGCTTTAGCAGAGCCTGATCGGCCTCATCATTTGCGGTCACGTCAGCCTGCAACAATACGGTGTTCGCCAACGTAGCCTGCACGCCGGCATCGGTGAAGGTGTATTCCTCCATCTCGATGCAGGATACGCACCAGTCGGCATAAAAATCGAGCATCGCTGTTTTTCCGGCGGCGGCGGCGGCGGCGATTTCTCGGTCGAGATCGTCAACCGTCTTGATGCGCCGAAATTCAAGGTGCCGCTCTTCTGCGACCATCACACCAGCATTGAATCTCAAAGTCGCGAGCGGTTTGAGCGGGTTACTGCCACCCGTCAGTGCGCCGAGAAACAGCAGCAGTCCATACAGAATTGCGAGCAAGCCGAATCCCTTGCCGAGCTTCTGTGCTGCATTGGAGTCGGTCGTCAACGTCGTCAGTCCACCCATAAACACGCCGGTCATGAAGACCAGCGCCGCCCACAGGCCGAGCGTAAGACTGCCCGGCAAGATGCGTGACAGCATCCAGATCGCCAGGCCCAGCATCATGAAGCCAAACGCACTCTTTACCGCGACCATCCACATGCCGGCTTTCGGCAGGAATTTGCCTTGTGCCGCGCCGACGGCGAGCAGCGGCGCACCCATGCCCAGACTCATTGCGAACAGCGCCATGCCACCGCGCAGGTAATCACCGGTTTGCGCCATGACGGCAAGTGCTGCGACCAGCGCGGGCGCAACGCAAGCGGTCACGATCAGGGAGGAAAGCGCACCCATGATGAAAGCGCCGACAACCGTACCGCTCTTCTGATTGTTACTGAGTCCTGCCAGCCTGCTTTGAATCGAGCTCGGCATTTGCAGGTCGTAGCCGCCGAACATCGCGATTGCCAGCAATACGAACAGGCCTGCAAATACGGTCAGCACCCAGGGCTGATTGAATGTCGCCTGCACCTGTGCGCCGGCTGCGACAGCGATGACGCCGGCTGCCGTGTACACGATTGCCATGCCGATCACATAACTCAATGCCAATACGAAACCGCGCGTGGGACTGGTGTCTTTACCCTCGCCAGCGATGATGGCTGTCAGTATCGGGATCATCGGCAGCACGCAGGGCGTGAAAGCCAGTAAGAGGCCAAGCCCGAAAAAGGTCGCAATCACGGCCCAGAAATTACCCTCGACAATCACCCTGGCGAGCTTGCCTTGCTCCGAAATCGGTTCATCGCGCGGCGGCAACGCGGCCAAATCGGTAACAACGCTTGCCGCAGGCAAGGACGTACTGACGATGCGTGTCGTCGGTGGGTAGCAAAGGCCGCCTTCGGCGCAACCCTGAAACTCGACTTCGAGTTCGAGCGTCATTGCCTCCGGTGTTGCTCTGGCCAGCGGCAGAGAGGCGAACACATCGTCGAAATACACCTCGGACTCGCCAAAGAACTCATCGTACTTGAGCTTGCCTTTGGGTAGATCGAGTTTGCCGAGCTGCACGTTGTCGGAGACGGCGGCGACCGCGATCTTTTCCTTGTACAGGTAGTAGCCCGGCGTGATCTGAAAAGTCACTTCGACAGTGTTGCCGTCGACCGGGATCAATATCGGTTTGAATGCCTCGTCGACCGGCAGGAACTCGCTGCCCCCCAGTCCACCGAGGCTGCCCAGATCGAGTTTTGCCTTGGTCGTCGCAGGGGGCGTCCGCAGCTCGACCGTTTCGGTCCACTTTTGCGGCGGGTAACAAAGCCCGCCATCCCAGCAACCCTGGCTCTTGAGCACGAACTCCAGGGTGTCAGGGCGCGCGCCCTCGACCTGGTAGGGCACGCTGACAAAGAAATGATCGCGGTAGACTTGTTGCTTGCCGAAGAATTCATCTTCGTGAGGCAGCCCTTCCGGCAGCTGCGGCTCGCCCAGATCGACGCCGGGCGTGTTGCTCTCGAAACCGAGCTTGTTGCGATACAGGTAGTAGCCGTCTTCAATGGCCCAGTCGACCTCGATGGCGTCGCCGGTATCGATAACGACGTAGCGATAGGCGTCTTCGGGCCGCAGCGGTTCCTCATCCTGTGCGACCGCCAGGTTGCCGACGGCCAGCGCCGTCAGAAGCAGCAGTGGCCCGATGAGCTTGCAGAATTTGTTCATGAACAGCATCGCCAGGTGAGTTTCGGTGCCATGCCGACCAGGACCGCATGGCGAGCCGGATTGTTACGGATTTCCGAGTCCGGGCGGCGCAGGATACCGGGCGCTGCAGCCGATGTCATTGACCCAGGTCGGATTTTCGTCGCAAATGCCGGCACGTTGCGCTTGAAATTTGTCTCGTCATGCCTATTATTAGCACTCCTTAGGGCTGAGTGCTAATTGCGCGACGCCATAACGCCGCTTAAAGACGGTTATAATTCAACAACTTACAGGAGATATGCCCCATGAAGATTCGTCCGCTTCATGACCGAGTCATCGTAAAGCGCATGGAAGAAGAGCGCACATCCCCCGGCGGAATCGTCATTCCGGACGCCGCGGCCGAGAAGCCGATCAAAGGCGAGGTCATTGCGGTTGGCAATGGCAAGATTCTCGAGTCCGGCGAAGTCCGGCCGCTTGACGTCAAGGCTGGTGATCACGTGTTGTTCGGCAAATACGCCGGCACCGAGGTCAAGGTCGAAGGCGAAGAGCTGCTGGTGATGAAAGAAGACGACATCATGGCAGTCATCGACGCTTAAGCGCCTGGTAACTGCATTAACACGATTAATCAATGGATTGCGGCAGGAGCCGCTTCTAAAGATCAACAGAGGAAATAGAAATGGCTGCTAAAGAAGTACGTTTCAGCGACGACGCGCGCCAGAAGATGTTCGCAGGCGTGAACGTCCTGGCAAATGCCGTAAAAGTGACGTTGGGACCGAAAGGTCGCAACGTCGTGCTCGACAAGAGCTTCGGTGCGCCGACGGTAACGAAAGACGGTGTGTCGGTCGCTAAGGAAATCGAACTCGAAGACAAGTTCGAAAACATGGGCGCGCAGATGGTCAAGGAAGTTGCTTCCCAGACATCAGATGTCGCCGGTGACGGTACAACCACGGCGACAGTGTTGGCGCAGGCCGTTCTGCGCGAAGGGCTGAAGTCAGTTGCTGCCGGCATGAACCCGATGGATCTCAAGCGCGGCATCGACAAAGCGTCGGCTGCGATCGTTGCGGAGCTGGGGAAATTGTCGAAGCCTTGCGAAGACGCGAAAGCTATCGCTCAGGTAGGTAGTATTTCGGCGAACTCGGACAAAGAGGTCGGTGAGA
>JAOTVR010000135.1 GCA_029863305.1 Gammaproteobacteria bacterium
TGGCAATCCTCGCAGATGTTGCTGGTCTGAATGTGCGTCAGGTTCTTGCCCGTGGCGTCCGTACCGTTGTGACAGGAAGAGCAATTGTCCACGATATCAAGATGATCGAAAATTGCCGGTGACCAGGCCATGGTCGTGTGACAGTCGTCGCAGCTGTTGCCGCTCGGGAGGTGCGTCGGATGCTTACCAACCGCCGTGACACCATCGTGGCAGGAGCCACAAGTGCCCAGCACCTGGGTGTGATCCACGGTAAATGTGGGCGCCCACACATTCGGGTTGTGGCAATCTTCACAGACGTTTGTCGCCTGTACGTGTGCTGGGCCTTTGCCCGTGGCTTCGGTGCCGTTGTGGCAGCTGAAGCAGTTGCCTGTGATGTCGACGTGATCGAAATTAGCCGGTAACCAGCCGATGGTTGAATGACAGTCGTCGCAATTCGTACCGCTGGTGATGTGCGTTGCATGTTTGCCGGTCGCGGTGATGCCGTCATGGCAGGAACCGCAGGCGCCGATGACCTGTGTGTGGTCGACGGTAACCGCCGGTTCAAACAACGACGTGCTGTGGCAGTCTTCGCAGACGTTGCTGGTCTGAATATGCGTCGGGCTCTTGCCCGTGGCTGTAGTGCCGTTGTGACAGCTGATGCAGTTGTCGGCAATGCCGGAATGGTCGAACAACGCCGGTAGCCAGCCCGTCGTGTTGTGGCAATCGTCGCACTGATCGCCGGAAGTGATATGCGACGGTGTCTTGCCAGTCGCCTGCATGCCGTTGTGGCAGCTGACGCAACTCCCGCTTATCGAGGAGTGATCCACGAAAGTAATCACGCTCCAGTTCGCCGTGATATGACAGTCGGAGCACTCACCCGTCGTGGCAACGTGGCTCGCCGGCTTTGATGTTGCGAGCACGAGTCCACCCTGCGAGTGGCAGCTCGAACAGGCTGACTCGGTCGGGCCAAAGGTCCCGGCGACGTGGCAGTCTTCACAGCCGACATTCTCATGTGCGCCATCGAGCACAAAACCGGTGCTGAAGTGATCAAACGATTGCTGTGACCAGGCGTCGACCGGCGCAAGCAATCCGGCAATGGCTGCGCAAACGAACAGCAGGCTGCAAATAGGCACGGCATTTCGCCGCCACGATAGCGTCGTTGAATTCGTACGGGTCATTGGAGTGACCTCACTTCATTGAAGGAGCTGTCGCCGTGACAGCGACCGCAGTCAGCGCCGAACTCGCCGTCGTGAATATCATCGGAGCGATGGCAATCGGCGCAGCGACCGCCGGTTTTTCGCATCGACGCGAATGAACTGCGATGGCAGTCATTGCACCTGACGTCCACGTGGGCGCCATCCAGTTCGAAGTCCGTCTGCACATCGTGATCGAACAACCACAAGTCCCACGCGACCGGGTTGTGACAGGACTCACAGCTCTCTTCGAACAGTCCCTTGTGGGAATCATCCTCGCGATGACAGCCGACACAACTGCTGCCGGTGTCAGCAAAATGCTGCGTCTCATGACAGGACTCGCACTCGATATTGCCGTGCTCACCGAGTAACGGGAAGCTCGCAAGATCATGATCAAAGAAAGGCGCGTCCTGCCAAACCGTCTCGTTGTGGCAATCGCTGCACTGTTCGCCCAGCGTACCGTCGTGCGGATCGTCGTCCAGGTGACAGGAGTCGCAGTTTGTCATCAGTTCCACTGCGAATATCGGTTCGACGTGGCAGTCGACGCAGGCGATTTGCTGGTGCCCGCCAAGCAGCTTGTAGTCCGTGTCCGAGTCGTGATCAAAGAACGGTTCGGGCCACGCATTGCTGGCGTGGCAGGTGTCGCATTGATCGCCGCGATGACCATCATGCTCGTCATCTTCAAGATGGCAGGACGCGCAGGCCATATCCATCTCGTCCTCAAACGGATCCTCGGAGTGGCAGTCGCCACAGGCGAGATCTGCATGTTTGAAGAGCAGCTCAAAATCTGTGTCGCGCGAATGATTGAAGCTCGAGTCGTTCCAGTCGGTCGGGTTATGGCAATTCTCACATTGCTCCCCGGTGCGACCTTCGTGAACGTCGTCGCCGGCATGACAGGCAAAGCAGGTCGTCGGCGTGTCCTGGTGCGCCTGGTCCTCGTGGCAATCCCTGCATTCCGCCTCACGATGTTTGCCGACCAACGGGAAGTCCGTCGTGTCGTGATCGAAAGTCGAGTCGGTCCAGCCGCTGGGTTTGTGACAATCGGCACATTCGCTGCCGAGATTGCCCTTGTGAACGTCGTCGTCGCTGTGACAGTCAGAACATTCACCAGGCGCATTACGCCGTTTGTCGCCGGGTTCGTGGCAGTCGGCGCAGGCGGTCTCGAGGTGTTTGCCCAGCAACTCGAAATCCGTGAGCGCGTGGTCAAATGTGGCTTCGTCGAGCCCCAGAATGTCGGCACTGCGTCCCGCGTGATCGGTATGGCAGGCAGCGCAGGCGCTGTCGGCAACTGCGCTCGAGCGGCCGTGAAACCCGGAGCGCGACACAGCATCATTCGCGACATCCTCGTGGCAGTCGAGGCACAGGCCGTTCTGCGCAGATCGATCGAACCGTTTATGACACGATGAACATTCGGCCTCGAGATCGGCATGCCCCTGAATGACTTCGCCAGGCATGACCAGCGACTCAATAGTCTGAGCAGTAGCCGTGTGGCCGGTGAAGCAGGCTAACATCACTAATATCCCCGCAAGTCCGAAATTCCTATCGTTCATATCGACCGGTCTGAAGTCGTCGGCTAGTACATGTGCACGGCCAGCACGTGCAGCAGGGCTGAGATCACCATCATGAAAAAGAGCGGCATGTGCAGCACGTGCCACAGGGAGGACAGCCGTTCGAAGAGCGTGAACTGCGCCACGCGTGTCGTCAGGCGGACGAAATTCCGAATGTAGCGGGAAGTGGCCTTCTTCAGTTTGTCGAAATCCCTGGCCACAGCCGGAGATGCGACAGCGCGAGCCCGCAACTCGCGGTGTGCAGTGCGGGACAAGGAAACCCAGATGACATATTTCTTCAGCGTCCAATACATGCTCTGCCGGATGCTGAGTGAACCGGTGATGCTGCAACCTTGCGCTTCAACAGCCAGTGACTCGACCCTGGACGCGAATCGCGGTAACAGCGTAGCGAGTCCGTGACTGTTTTCCAGGGACCTAGCCAACTCGTTGCGAATGTCCTTGAGGCTGGCCTTGCCGCCGTACAGGTTGTGGTGGATATGCGCATACAGGTATTTGCCAATGACGCCGCTGCCCGCGACGAGCAACATGCAGTACAGTGCGACCCGGCTGTTGAAAGAACCGAGACTGAAGTTGCTGTGGTACAGCACCAGTACAGGGCCCAATACGCCGAGAATCATGTGTAGCTGAAACCAGTGCGCGGTGCGGCCGAGGAAGCGCAGCGCGCGGATTCGCTTGCGCAGTGGATACAGGATCAGCACGAGCATCATCGAGCCGCCGATTATGCCGAGCCAGTAGCCGAGCCCTTGTTTCGGGTCGATAAGCTCATAGCCACGCAACAACCAACCCACACCGATGGCAAGTACGGTCAACGAGTAACCGTAGAACGCGCTACTTTGTCGCGTTTCCCGAGTGCCGAAGAGTCGTGTTCGGAGATTGCCGGTTTCAAACACCCGGTCGAGTGCGATTTCATTCATTGTCGTCATTCCCTGACTGCGAAGCTGCTTCAATAGTCAGCTCCATTGATTTGCCGTTTACTGGTGAGATCGGCTGGCTCCAGGCCTCGAGCCCTGCACTGGTATCAGCGGCGGTTCCATTTCGCGACACGCGAACCATCACCAGCAACTCTTCGAAGTCGGTCAGATGAGTGCCTGGTACCATCATCTCCCTGTCTGTCAGCACGAAGTCGATCGGCAGATCGGCGGCTGATCTGCGTAACGCAAGCACCGGCATGCGGTCGTGCGAGGATTGCTTGGCGAAAATGAAGACGGTGTCATCGGGTCTGACCAGAGTTGTCGCGTTCGGTGCAAGGGCGACTCGCCCACGAATTGCCGGGCCCTGATCAATGACCGGCGATTGCCTGGCACCATTCTGGCCAGGCAATAAGGCCTCGAAATTTACATCCGTCTCGCCGAGTGACCGCGCATGCGCGTACGCGGCGAGTGCCTCGTCCTGCCGTCCGAGATGCTTGTAGGATTGCGCGAGCAAAAGCCAGCCGCCGGCGTCGTCGGGTTCATGCCGAAGCCTGTCGCGCAGTCCGTCGACCAGGCTGGCAACGGAGCTTTGGGATCGCGCAGGACTCTCGTTTGCGATCGACGCAACCGGGGACCCCAGCAGGGCGTAAAGCCCGACAGCAGAGAGCGGAACGAGCAGGGCCGTGAACGCGATGGGTGTTGCGAACAATGGCCTGCCATTCCTGAGGGGAATCGCGATAAAACCGGTTGCTGCGATCAGCATCACGACGGCAAAAACCCAAAACAGGAATGACATGACTTCTCCGGCATTTTCGATCAATTGAGCGCCGGAGTGCCTGGCGCATTCCGGTCCTTATTGATACACGACCCGGAGCCGGCGTTGGTTCCACTGCGTCACAAAAAAAGCATTAAAAATCAGCCGACTGTCTCGGTTTTGCGACAGGTACGAACGTCTCAGGAGTCATGCGAAATAAGTCGGTTCAAATTCAGGGACTTCCCCGCTGAAGCGAGTAATCTGAGAGCCAATCCGCAATCGGCTCTGCCGTTTCCGGGTTATGATTTTTCCGCCCGCTGACGTCGAGCCGATATTGATGCAAGGAAATTTTTTGTCTTATGTTTACCTGATCCCGATTCTGGGGATCGTGATCTGGTATTGGCTGCGCCACCGTCGCCTTGAGCGGGGGAGTTTTGCCGCGTTGAAAGCTGCAACCGAGGCCGGCATGCTGGAGCCACCGACGCTGCATCCGGAAATCGATCCGCGCAAATGTATCGGTTGCAAGTCCTGCGTGGTCGCTTGCCCGGAACAGGATGCGCATGCGGTGCTTGGCATGATCCGCAAGAAGGCCTGGTTGATCGGGCCGACGGATTGCATCGGCCACGGTGCGTGCAAAACGGTCTGCCCGGCCGACGCGATCAAGCTCGTTTTCGGCACGGCCACACGGGGCGTCGACATCCCCGTTATCAAACCGAATTTCGAAACCGATGTGCCGGGCATTTTCATCGCCGGTGAACTCGGTGGCATGGGCCTGATCCGCAATGCAATTGAACAGGGTCGTCAGGCCGTGGTGTCGATCAGCGAATTGCTCAAGGCGAGCCACAATAATCAGCAGGACCTGGTCATTATTGGCGCCGGTCCGGCAGGCTTCGCGTCAACGCTGGCGGCGAAGGCGGCCAACTTGAAATCCGTCACGATCGAACAGGAGGAACTCGGCGGCACCGTCGCACACTTCCCGCGCCGCAAGCTCGTCATGACGCAGCCGGCGGACCTGCCAATCGTTGGCAAAATGAACTTCAGGGAAGTGCAGAAGGAAGCTCTCATTGATTACTGGAAACAAGTCGAAATAGAAACGGGCGTCGATATCAACTATGAAGAGCGCGTCGATGCGATAGAACCGTCAAGCAGCGGATCCGGCTATACGGTCACGACCAACAAGGCAACATATGACGCCCGTTGCGTACTTATTGCCATAGGCCGGCGAGGTTCACCGAGACGGCTCGGCGTTCCCGGCGAGGAGTTGCCGAAGGTGACGTATCGACTGATTGACCCGGAGCAGTACCGAAATCTGCACGTGCTGGTCGTCGGCGGCGGGGACAGTGCGCTTGAGGCGGCGACGAGCATCGCCGAAGAGCCGGGCACGACGGTGACGCTCTCTTATCGGTCCGGTGCATTCAGTCGGGCGAAGCCGAAAAATCGCGATAAGGTTGAAGCGGCACGATCGGCAGGCAGGCTTCGCGTGCTGTTGAACTCAAACGTCAAAGAGATTCGGCAGGACTCGGTAGTGATCGCTGTAGGTGAGAAAGTCGGCAAATTGAAAAACGATGCGGTAATCATTTCCGCAGGTGGCATCTTGCCTACCGCATTCCTGAAGAAGATCGGCATCAACGTCGAAACAAAGTGGGGCAGTGAGTAAGAATGTCAACGGATGCCGAATGCGTGGCCCTGTTAGCACAGCGGGTTCGTCAACTGCACGAGTCTCTGAGGCGGCCAATCGTCATCGGCATCAGTGGCGCGCCAGGGTCCGGCAAGACCACGCTCGCACGGTCATTGAACGGCTGCCTGCAGCGCGAGTTCGGGCTATCGTCGGTCAGTATCTCTCTGGACGATTTCTACCTGAGCAGGCGGGCACGAGAAGACCTGGCAAAAAGACGGCACCCGTTATTTGGCACACGCGGCGTTCCCGGTACGCATAATGTCGATCTCGCGATCAGGGTGTTACAAGCGCTGACTGAGTCCACGGCTGGACAGATCGTTACGCTACCGGGTTTCGATAAAGCAGTCGATGACTGCACCGAGTCATCGAAACTGCGCCAAATCGAGGCTCCTGTCGATGTCGTGCTGTTCGAAGGTTGGTGCGTTGGCGCGCGTCCGCAAGCGGACGAAGATCTGGTCGATCCCGTTAACGCGCTGGAAGCAGAAGAAGATGCCGGTGGAGTCTGGCGCAGGTACGTCAATGAACAGCTAAGAAACGAATACGCGCTATTGTTCGAGCGACTCGATGCACTCCTCATGCTGCGCGTTCCATCATTTGCCAAAGCAGTCGAATGGCGGGAGTTGCAGGAGCGAGAGTTGCGTGAGGCCGATGACGGTCAGGAACCGGCGGGGATGAGTCCGGAGACGATTCGCCGCTTCGTTATGTTTTTCGAGAGACTGACGCTGCACATGCTTGCTGACATGCCGAACCATGCCGATACCGTCATCGACGTCGACGAATCACATCGCATGGTAGTTGCGATCGACAACAAATGGCCGGTCGAGGCCGAAGTCCCGTGATCCGTGCACTTGACGCATAGGTACTGTTGCCAATAGGCTGCTAATTACGATTGCGCGATACTGCCGAAATCGTAATGGAGACAAGTACTTGAGTCAGTTCGCCAAAATCAGATACCAGCAGCAATCCATCGGCCGGCGCGCCCTGGGCTTGTTTATTGCAATCTGGTTGAATCTGGCTCTGCAGCCCTGCGCCATGGCGTTCGACGCGGCTGCCGGTTGCCCGGACTGCCCGCCTGCGAAGATGCAACACCATGATGGCATGCACGGCAACATGGAGCGTGAGATGCCGTGTGCCGATGCGGTTACGGACTGCATGCTCGACACCGGCTGGAGTCACGATGGGCGCAGCGGCACCGCCAAGCTCAAAGATGCGCCAGCGGCCACGCTGCTTGCGATCATTCCGCACGAGCTTTCGCTGGCATTTCACAATCCTGGAAAAGCCGCGTTACGAACCCGCTATGCCTCCGTGCATACGGGCGCACCTCCGCCGCTACACGTCCTTAACTGCGTCTATCTGAAATAGCGATCCCTTCGTTGTAAACCGTTTTTGACCGGTTCCAAACGAAGGAGATTGTTCGATGGTGTTTTCTCGTGGGCGATTGCCCTCAACTTTTACGGCTGTGGCCTTGCTGTGTTCCCTGGCAGTGCAGGCACAGCACAACATACCGCTTACCCTGGCCGAAGCTGAAGATCTTGCGCTCAGCCAGGAGCCGGGGCATGCAGCCTTGCTCGCGCATGCAGCGGCACTCGAGGAGCAAAGTGTTGCAGCCGCGCAGTTGCCTGATCCGACTATGCGTGTCGGTCTCGCGAACTATCCGATTAGCTCGGGGAGTTTCTCAACCGAGGGCATGACGCAGGCACAGCTTGGCTTCAGGCAGAGCTTTCCAGCCGGCAAGTCGCGGGAGTTCAGCCAGCAGCAGTTCAGGTCACGGTCACTTGAGCTGACTGAGAGCGCCGTGGCTCGAGTACGGGATGTACGAACAAGTGTGCGGACTGCCTGGCTGGAGGCTTACTACTGGCAGCGCGCGCGCGAAATCGTTGCGGAATCGCGGCCGTTTTTCGCCGACCTCGTCACCGTTACGCGGTCATTGTATTCGGTTGGCCGCAAAACACAGCATGACCTGCTGCGCGCCGAACTCGAACTGAGTCGGCTCGATGATCGCCTGATCGAGATAAATCGGCGCCACCTGCAGGCGAAGGCGATGCTGTCCGAATGGCTGGGACCGGATGCAGAGCGCCCAATCGCATCGAACCTTCCGACGGCCGAACAGGTGCCGACCATTGATTTCCTGCGCGAAAATCTGCTGTCGCACCCGGCTGTTCTCGCCGCCGATGCACGGGTCGCAGCCCGACGTGCGAGTGTCGGTCTTGCGGAGGAGCGCAAGAAACCGGGCTGGGCGATGGATCTTGGTTACGGTTATCGTGAGGGAAATCTGCCAGGCGGCGAGCCGCGCTCCGACTTCGTCAGTCTGTCGGTAACAGTGGATTTACCTTACTTCAAAAAAAACCGGCAAGACCGATCTCTCTCTGCGGCGCTGAGTGAACGCAGCGCTGCGCAATACGAGAAGAGCGAATTGCTGCGCCGACTGATGAGCCGACTCGATGCCGAGTTCATCCACTGGCAGGATCTTAGCCGCCGCGTCGCACTTTACGAATCACAAATACTGAGCCTGTCCGAGAGCCAGGCTCAGGCCGCGTTGCTGGCCTATCAAAGTGAGGCCGGCGACTTCGCCGATGTCATGCGTGGCTACATCGACGATCTGAATACACGTCTTGATTACGTCCGATTACAAATCGAGCGCGGCCAGAGCTATGCCGTGCTCGCGAACCTCGGAGGATTGTCCCGATGAGAAAACAAATCATGGTTCCGGCGGTGCTGATTGCCGCAATGTTAGTCGGTGTCGCAGTTGGTCGGTGGTCCTCGCAAGGCGAAACGAGCGTGAGTGGCACCGACAATAAGAGCCGCGAGGTCCTTTATTGGGTTGCGCCAATGGACCCCAATTACCGCCGCGACAAGCCCGGCAAGTCGCCGATGGGCATGGATCTCACGCCGGTGTACGCCGACGAGGTCGATGCGGTGCCGGGCACGGTAAAGATCGATCCAACGGTCGTCAACAATCTCGGCGTGCGAACGACTGTCGCCGTGGAAGGTCCGTTGTCGCGACGCATCGAGACG
>JAOTVR010000032.1 GCA_029863305.1 Gammaproteobacteria bacterium
AGAATAGCGCCACCGACCTGCCTGGCCGCGGCCGGTATCGGCTCGCCCGCGGCGCGTCCCCGCCGTTCCAGCGGTGCGAGCAAGAAAGTGACAGGCAATAGCACGGCGTAAAGCACCGCAATCCAGATCGGACGTGACAGCCACCACTCGGCAGTGCCGGGCTCGAGTCCGAGCCCGATGCCGCCGGCCAGATACGCCAGTGCCACGAGCACCACCAGGACAGTGAGGTGCCAGAGATACAGCGTCATGATCATGCCATTGATCAGGACCGTTGCAGCCCACAGGCGTATACCGGATAACAGGCGGCGCATCGGCGCTTCGATCGCCAGCAGCAAACCGAATTGAACTACGCCAAGGGCGAGGAGAGTGATCTTGGGCGGGAGTGTGTTGCTCAGGCCCTCGTCGGGCGAGCCCACCATGGCCAGTGGGTACGGGCCCTTGAATACGAGCGTAACGAGCACCAACAGACCCAGTGCCGAGAACATCAGCAGGCGAGCCGGGCTGCCCAAACGCCCGTCGCGCCAGGCGTAGCCCAGGTGGTGAACTCCCAGCCAGACCCAAAAGTAATTGGTCCAGCCCAGCCACTCGAGTTCGGCGGCAAAGAATGCGAGATCGACCAGGGCACCGATGCCCGCAAATACCCAGAACGAGGCAAATCCCCAGCGACACCAGGCGTTGTAGGTCAACGGTGCCAGCATGACGACGGCGATATAGATCGCGAGAAACCAGATCGGAATGAGCGCGGCCCGCGACGCCAGCCGGGTGACATCGCCACTGACGCCGAAAAAATACAACGTTGCCGCGAGAATTGCCCAGCCCAGAATCAATGCCAGCAGCGGGGTTACCAGGCGGTGCAGGCGAGCCGCCAGCCAGCCGGCATAGCCAATACTGCGCCGCCGCGCGCTTTCCTGAGACACGGCGTTGGCGTAGCCGCCAACAATAAAGAAAATTGGCATGACCTGGAACAGCCAGGTCAACCACTGCGTGCCGGGCTGCAGTTCCAGTACGTCACCTGGGGTCAGCTTGCCGTCGTGATAGTAGGCTGCCGCGACCAGCCAGTGGCCAGTAACGACAACCAGAATGGACGCGGCCCGCAGGAAGTCGACGTATCGATTGCGATCATCCGGCGTTACCGCCGCCAGATCTTTGGCTTGTGACCACACGCTCATGTATCAGGTACCCGGGATCGAGAATAAGATGACGGGCAGTGTAACTTGAAATGAAGGTTTACTCTGACGATCCTGCTGCCAGATGATGAGTATTTTACCGATACGGAGAATCAAATGACTTTTCCAGCGTGCCGCCATAACGCCATTGTATTCATTCTCGCGATTGTTTGGGTCCTGCCACTCATCGCACTCGGTCAGCAGGCGCCCCGGGCCAGGGATCTTGGAATACCGTTTGCAGGCATGCCGGGTCCGTTCAATGCGATCACCGACGTTGCCGGCGTGACCGTCGGGCACACCACGCTGATTGCAGGGGAGGGGCGGCTGGACGTGGGCTCCGGGCCTGTGAGGACAGGCGTTACGGCCATCCATCCTCGCGGGAAGAAATACGATCCGGTCTTTTCCGGTTGGTATGCATTGAACGGCAACGGAGAAATGACGGGTACGACCTGGGTCGAAGAATCAGGATTTCTCGAGGGCCCGGTCGTGATTACCAACACTCACAGTGTGGGTGTCGCCCGCGACGCAACCATCGAATGGCAGTTCGCCAATAATCTGTTCGATCCGCTGCCGGATGATCCCGAGGTTTTCTGGTCGCTTCCCGTTGTTGCGGAAACGTACGATGGGGACCTGAACGACATTAACGGATTTCATGTTGCCAAAGAGCATGTAATCGACGCGCTCGAATCGGCGAAATCGGGTCCGGTTGTTGAAGGTAATGTAGGCGGCGGTACAGGAATGATCTGTCACCAGTTCAAGTGCGGCATTGGCACTGCGTCGCGGCGATTGGATATCGCCGATCGGGAGTACACAGTCGGTATTTTGGTGCAGGCGAATTATGGCTCGCGGGAAACTCTGACGATTGCCGGAATTCCGCTGGGTGACAAGCTGACTGACCTGATGCCGGTATTCAGATCGGCGGACATCAGCACCGGATCGATCATTGTCGTTGTAGCGACGGATGCACCGCTATTGCCGCACCAACTCAAAAGACTGGCCAGACGTGTGCCTATCGGTATTTCCAGAGTCGGTGGATATGCATCCAATGGATCCGGCGATATATTTATTGCTTTCTCGACCGCCAATCCGGGCGCTGCCGCACGGCAGGGACTCCTAGATATTGAAATGCTGCCGAACGATGCGATCAGTCCGCTGTTTCTGGCCACTGCGCAGGCGACGGAAGAGGCAATAGTGAATGCGTTGGTTGCAGCCGAGACGATGGTGGGTATCAACGGAAATACGGTGTATGCGCTGCCGCATGAAAGACTGATCGAACTATTGAAAGAACACAAACGTATTCCATAGCCGATGCCCTGCCCAGATGAAAACTAAAGAAAACGTCGAGGTGCTCGTCATTGGCTCCGGTATTGCCGGCATCGCAACTGCCTATTATCTGTGCACCCGGTACAGGAAGTCGTCCGTACTCCTGGTCGACCCCAGAGCTCCCATGAGCTTCACCAGCGCACAATCCGGCGACAATTACCGGAATTGGTGGCCGCATCCCACGATGACCGATTTCACCAACCACAGTATTGACCTGATGGAGCAGATCGCTGGCGAGACATCGAATGTCATCAATATGACAAGAAGGGGGTACTTGCTGGCGACGCGCAGGAAAGATATTGATGACTTGATTGCCGGCCTGCATATCGGTTATCAGCGTTCCGGCAAGGACTCCATTCGCGTGCATGATGCGGCATCCCGACTGTCGTACCGTGCCCCTGATGCAGACGACTGGAGGACGGCGCCCGCCGGAGTAGATGTGCTGTCAAAGCATGAGCTGATCCGACAGGTGTTTCCCTCAATTAGCGAGGACATTGCCAATGTCGTGCACATTCGCAGAGGGGGTGATATCAGTGGCCAGCAGCTTGGCCAGTACATGCTGGAAAAAATAAGGAGTGCTGGCGGCAAGCGATTGGTCGCGTCAGTCCGCAGCGTTGAGATTGGGCAGCGATTCAGCGTCGAAGTCGAAGGGCCGACCGCCAGCGAGCGCATAAAGGCCGATGTTCTCGTTGACGCGGCCGGGCCGTTCGCCGGCGAGGTGGCTGCTATGGTCGGCGTGGACTTACCAATCGAGAACGTGTATCAGCAAAAGATTGCATTCGACGACCGAAAAGGCGCCATTCCCAGGCGGCTGCCGTTCGCAATCGATCTGGATGGTTTCGAATTCGAATGGAGCGATGAAGAACGTGCATTCCTGTCGGAGGATGCAGAAATGTCCTGGCTGATTGAGCCGCTCCCGGGCGGCGCGCATTGTCGCCCCGAAGGCGGCGACAAGGGAACCTGGGTCAAGCTCGGTTGGGCCTTCAACCGAAACGTCAGTCTCCCCCAACAAGACCTTGCGAACGAGCCGCTGATGCGTTCGGAGTACCCGGAAATCCTGATGCGCGCCGCCACGCGATTGAATCCCTCATTGAAGACCTACACTGACAACATGCCAACGCGTTTTTCGCATTACGGCGGATACTATACGATGACTCGCGAGAATTGGCCGCTGATCGGGCCGCTCGGCGTGGACGGCGCATTTATCGCCGGTGCACTTTCGGGCTTCGGCAGCATGTCTGCTTGCGCGGCCGGCGCCCTTTGTGCCGCCTGGATTGCCGACGGCGATTTGCCTGAATACGCTTCGCAATTGAGTTTGGCGCGGTATGCAGACGAACAACTCGTGGCTGAGTTAGCCGCTGCCCCATCCAAAGGTCTGCTCTAGTAAGGCCTTAATAGGACTGGATCAGGTCCAGCGAGAAGTCCGTAAGCGAGGTCAGAATTACGTCCGCAAGGGCGAATTGTGGATTCAGTGCGTCTTCTGCAGCCGGCACAGCAATTACCGTCGCGCCCGCCGCTTTCGCTGCTTGAATGCCGGACAAGGAATCCTCGAAGGCGACACATTGATGCGGCTTTGCGCCGAGCAGCGACATGGTGGTCCGGTATACCGCGGGATCCGGTTTGCCGTCGATCTCGTATTCCGCGGAATGCAACACGGAAAAGTAACTGCCGATCCCGAACTTCTCGACGACCGTCTCGATAAGGCGCATCGCCGATGAGGAGGCGATAGCAAGACGTGCATCGTGCGCGTGCAGTTCGGTGATCACGTTTCGTGCACCTGCCATCAGTGAGCCACGGTCGTTAATCAATCGTTGCACGGCGCCCACGATTTGCTCCGCGACCTGCTCGCAAGCTGGTTCGCGCCACGGAAATCGGCTGTGCCAGTACCTGACCGCTTCATCGATACGCAATCCCATGGTTTCACGGCATCGCTCCTCGGTAAGGCAGAGGCCGACTGACTCGAAGACGGCGATCTCGGCCTCCCGCCAGAGCGGTTCCGAGTCGATAAGCAGGCCGTCCATGTCGAAAATGACTGTGCGCATGGCTCAACGGAAATGCAGTTCCAGGATGCGACTGTAGCAATGATTGACGAGGCGCTCATCCTGATGCCTGATAGTTGACAAGCCACCACTCACGGTCTGCGCCTCACGGTCAGTTGCATAGCCCGAGACCGTCCGCAGGGCTGCTGCGGTAGATACGGATTGTGCCGATCGCACAACGGCCAAAACATCTATCTGTGAAAAGCCGGATTTGCACACTGGTCGTCTTGCTACTTGCTGTATCGCCGTTCGTGGACGCGCGCCAGGATGACTCTGACATTGATCAAACGGCCGCGCCGCTGTTCGGCAGTCATTCGCTGTTGCAGGTGAGCATTGAGGCGCCGCTGACAACCTTGATGAAAGAACGTCCTGTTGATGAATACCTTGATGGGATATTCAGTTATTCAGAAGACGATGGAACAAGACGGACGCTCGACATCAAGATTCGCACGCGTGGAAAATTTCGTCGCAAGGAGAAGCACTGCGATTTCGCCCCGATTCGACTGAATTTCCGCAAGAAACAAGTCGTTGACACGGTATTTGCAGGGCAGGACAAGCTCAAGCTGGTCACTCATTGCCAGAACAGCAAGCCGTATTACGAGCAACTCGTGTTGCGCGAGTTCCTTGCGTATCGCTTTCTCAACGTGCTCACGGACAAGAGTTACCGTGTACGACTGCTGCAAATCAATTACATTGATACTGAGGGCGCCGATCAAATGACAAAACTCGGCTTTGTCATTGAGGACGACGAAGATGTTGCCAAACGCATCGGTATGCATTTGATCAAGACCGGATTTGTAACGGACCACGACCTCGATCGGGCGGAGCAGAACCTCGTCAGCGTATTCCAGTTTATGATCGGCAATACAGAATATTCTATGCTGGGACCCGAGCCTGGCGAGTACTGCTGCCATAATATCGACCTGATGTCGGCAACGAAGAGGACTCCGTTCACACCGGTAGCCTACGATTTTGATTTTTCGGGGCTGGTCAATGCTCCTTACGCTGCACCGAACCCCCGATTCGAGCTTTCCAGCGTGCGCCAGAGACTGTACAGAGGGCTGTGCACGAACAATGAACTACTGCCGGGCACGTTACAGCGATTTCTCGACAACGAGGACGCCATTTACGCAGTTGTCGACGAGCTCGACTTGCTCAGCTCCAGAAGCAGGCGCGATGTAACACGGTACCTCGGAATATTCTACAAGCGGATTGCGGAACCGAAATCAGTTGACGCATTATTCATTAGAAAATGCAACGACGCGTCGCAAGGCCCGCGCGCGCCGTAAGACCGGAGAATTCTTTTGACATTAGCATCTGCGATCGTCCTGTTGTTCCTGGTCATCGACCCGTTTGGCAACGTTCCTTTCTTTGTTGCCGCTCTGAACGACGTTCAACCCGCACGACGAAGACATGTAATTATTCGCGAGTTGCTGATCGCCTACGGCGTGATGGTTGCCTTCTTGTTCATCGGCCAGCCGCTCTTGATGGTTCTCGGCATCTCTGGCCCGGCTTTGACAATCGCAGGGGGCGTCATCCTTTTTCTTATCGCGCTCCGAATGGTTTTTCCCCTTCGTGGCCGGACGGCGCAGGAACTTGTTGAAGGCGAGCCATTTATCGTGCCGCTCGCGATTCCCTACGTCGCGGGGCCATCGGTTCTGGCTGTGGAGCTACTGCTAATGAGCGACGAGCCGACTCGGTGGCCGGTCTGGCTGCTTGCCATAACTGCCGCATGGGCGGCTACCTCAGTTGTCGTGTTGTTCGGCAGTCAGGTGGCCGAGCGACTGGGTCCACGCGGTCTCATTGCGATCGAACGCCTCATGGGCATGATTCTGGTCGCCATCGCTATCCAGATGTTCCTGACGGGGGCAGACATGTATTTCGGACGCGGCTAGCCGGACCGAGTGTTTCCACGATGGCAAGAGAGGCTCTCGACGCGTTCAATTAGCGCGTCGAAAAATGCAACGATTTCGACTTGTGAATTGGAGGCGGGACGATGCTGGATAAGAGATCAGACCTGGCTGGACCGGGGATCAGCACTTATGAAAAGGTCGATGAGATCCTCCCCTCGGATTACGACTCGTTGCTGGGACGGAAGCGGACGCAGCAGGCCATCTATGACGTCAAGGAGTACATCGAGAAAGGGCTCGCGAAGGAACTCAACCTCATGATGGTGCAGGTTCCGCTGATCGTCGAGGTTGCCTCCGGCATGAACGATATGCTCGACCGGGACGGCTCACGAACACCGGTGGAGTTCAATTTGGGGCTGGGACTGGACGAACCGATCCGCGCCTCCATAGTGCAGGCAGCTACCAAGTGGAAACGCTGGGCGCTCAAACAGTTCGAATGTGAAGTCGGCGAAGGAATCAACACTGACATGCGCGCCGTCAGAAAGGATTATTTCCTGGATCACGATCACAGCAGTTATGTGGATCAGTGGGACTGGGAGCAGGTCATCACCGCCGAGCACCGGAATCTCGATTATCTGACGGAGGTCGTCAGAAAAATCTGGGGGGTCATTACGGGCGCGGAGAGAATGGTTATGGACAAGTATCCCGAGCTCCGCGACCCGCGGTATCCGCTGCTCCCCGAGGAGCTGCACTTCATCCACGCGGAAGAGATCCTGGCGAAATATCCGGATCTGCCGAGGAAGGAGCGGGAAACCAGAATCATCGAGGAGTACGGAGCTGCATTTATTTACGGCATCGGCTGGGTACTGGAAGACGGCTATCCACACGAGATGCGCGCTGCGGACTACGACGACTGGGTTACCCCGACGATCGAGAAAGATGGCAAGTTGATGCACGGGCTCAACGGCGACATCCTTGTCTACAATCACGTCACCAGGCGGCGGCACGAACTGACATCAATGGGAATCCGGGTAACTGCAGAGACGCTCAGGGAACAGATGAAGATCGCTGAGCGAGAGGACGAACTGTCGCAGCCATACCACCAGATGATCCTGAACGATGAGATTCCACTGTCAATAGGCGGCGGTATCGGTCAGTCGCGCGTGCAAATGCTGCTGCTCAGAAAGGCACACCTCGGTGAGGTGAGCACGACAGTCTGGCCCAAACAACTCCACGAGGTATGCGAAAAGCACAATATCTTTGTTCTCAAATGACGGCCCGGCGGGCGATCACGCGCGCTTGAATATCGATATCATGTCGCTGCCGGCCAGGGCGTACTCATTATTCTCGCCCCAGGAATTGAACTGCTCGACCAGCGTGAAATCGTGTTTCTCGAGAAGATCGGAAAACACCTGCAATGTAAGACTGCTACGCCAGCCAAAGTCGGTTTTACCGATCACGCCGTGATGAATAATCACCAGCCCGCCCGGTTTCAGAATGCGTCGGAACTCCTGCAGGTAGCATTCGATGTCAGGTGGCTCGATGTGGACGAAAACGTCAAATGACCATACGAAATCCACAGACCGATCGCTGATGAAAGGCAAGCTGCGTCCATCATTGACATGAAACTCAACGTTCGTGTTGTCGCCGAACTCGTCAATGCAGTGCGTGATACATTTGTCCGTGACGTCGACGACTATGAGGCGGTCGGAGATTTCGATCAGCTTGCGGGTCCAGCGACCGTAGCCGGGGCCGATCTCAAGTACGACACGATCCGGCAGGATGTTTTTTAGCATGACGTCTTCGATGACTGAGGTCTTCCATTCGATCGATTGATTCCATTCGTCTTCGCCTCTCGCCCAACGATAGTGATTCCATTTCAATGCGTTTTCCATGACGCTGTTGGAACCCGGCAAGTCGTACTTCTTCTCCAGCCGGCGCGTTCGTTTTTCAATAAACCGCAGCAACTCCACGAGAAAATGCCGGATGCTGAAGTACAACGTCCATCGAAGGCCGTTTATCTTCAGGTGCAGCTTGAACAATCTGAAGTAGAACTTTGGCGGATAATTGCCCATGTGGGTTCCCGAGTCCGTCTGCGGAGGCTGTGGGCGGTCCTGATGATACGCCCGGCAGGATTCTAACCTGCGGCCCGCGGATTAGGAACAGGAGGTGAGGTGCTTAAGCCATTATATGCATTAAGTTTTTCGGCTTCTTCTGGCAAGTGTGCAGCTCGGCCAGCTTTCAAGATGTAGATTAGTGACGACGTTGATAGCTACGGCCAGATCTGGCCGAAAGAAGAAATAGTGAGGATTTTGATGCTCTCCCGCCAATTTCGTTCTAGAGTTGATGACTAAACGGAATCTATTATGGACTCGCGAAAACTTCTACTAACCGCTTTGATCGTTGTTCTTGCAGGTGCTGCGCTTGGCGGCACGACTGATAATATGTCTCGACATTATGCGGAGCAGGCGCTGACGCGCGCTCTGGCAACATTTACTGTTGCACGCACATTGAACGGCGTCATATCCGTTGCTCAAGGAACAGAGGTTGCATTGGAGCCGGGTGGCGTAGGGGTCACCCTGACGCCCGGAGAAGTCCTCGATCCGGTCAACGATCTGATCGAACGATTTTCCAGCGTAATGCTCGTCGCCGCGAGTTCTCTCGGGCTACAGATCGTCCTGTTGAAGATCACTTCCTCATGGGTTGTGACCGCGCTGCTCATCAGTGTCCTGGCCATATGGCTGGGCACTCTGTGGTTTCAGGGGCTTCAAGACAACAAGTACGGTGCGCTGGCACTTCGATTATCCATCATGCTGGTGTTCATTCGATTTGCGATACCCGTTGTGATTATTTGCACCAATTTTCTGTTCAGCACTTTCCTGTTATCCGATCAAGAATCTGCGACGGCTGCGCTCGAAGGTACTTCGGCCAGAATCGAAGAGATTAATGTGCAGTTCGAGGACGGGAGCGACTCTGACAAAGCCTCGGAATCCGTGGATACTCCGTCCCGAATGAAACGCGCCGCGCAAGAATGGTTTACGGGTGTTGGTGATTGGTTTGACTCCATAAGTGTCAGCGGGCGAATAGAGCAACTGAAGGAGAGTGCAGCGGAGGCGACCAGTCACATTGTCAATCTCATCGTCATATTTGTGCTGCAGACGATCCTGTTTCCACTCGGCTTTCTCTGGATACTTGTCGAGGTACTAAAAGCTGCAGCTAGCAAATCAATATCCGCATTGAGTGCGGCTCGTAGCTGAAGGTCGGCTTTTAACGTTAGCAGTCACTCGATACAGCTTGCTGGCCGCGTTTTGTTCTACATGCGCCGAAATTCGTCCAGGGCACGCCCGCATTGGGCGGAATCGACAAATCTGATCGTTTGAATCCCCAGCGACGCTGCTGCTGCAATATTGTCCTGCATATCATCAATAAATATCGTTGCGGATGGCTCGAGCTGATACAACGTTAACAGATGCTCGTATATCTGAAGTTCCGGCTTTACCATTTGTATTCGCGAAGAGATCACAATGCCGTCAAACACATCCCAAATCCTGTGGCGTTGCTCGAGATACGCGATGGACGCGAGATGCATATTCGAAAGGACGAACAGTCTGTTTCCTGTGTTACTCAATTCGCGAATCAGTTCAATCGTCGCTTCGATCGGCGTGAGAAAAAGCGGAACGGCTTTAAGAAGGCGTTCGATGTCTTGAGAGGGCAGACCAGTCCGTGTTGCGCCACGATCAATCGCCTGCTCCATGGCGATTGTTCCCCTGTCGAGTTCCACCCAGTCCGGGTGCTCGAAAACCTCGCTCCTTATGAGGTTTTGCGTATCCGTATCTTCGAAAATACTTCTGATAATTGCGTCCGGTTGCCAATTGAATACGACGCCACCCAAGTCGAATACGATATTCAAATTCAGCTCCTGCAGATACGAGTAGCGGGAAATTACCGCTGAGACCAATCCGCGAGCAACCTCCCGAGACTGACTATCTATACCGGGTCAATAACGGAAATGGCAGCTCAACAATCACCAGCGTTTCAGTGACAAGGCGGGACGGGATGGCATTATCACCCAGTATCTTGTGGCGGAAGAAGAGGGGGTTCTGCTGCAACCCGGTGAGTTATGTCTTCGTGTGATACGACCACACAATTCGGATAATCGACAAGTGGCGTTGCCCGCATGGCAAACCAGCGTTTTTCTGACGGACTGTGACAGGGATACTCATGATAAAAACAAGATCGCTTGCCGTTGATGACCTCGAGTATCCCTCGCAGGGCTGCACGCGCGTTGGGATCGGTCCTGGCCGACCGACACACTTCAAGGTAGTTTGCGCCAATGCCCGCGGTTTGGTCGGACATGTCGTTGGCAATCGCGAAATCCTGCCATCTCGCGTTAACGGCGAGAATCTCGCCGCGGGAATCGATGACTGCAATATTAGCCGCAAGCGAATCAAGGACCGCGCTTTCAAAAGTCAATTTGGAGAACGCAATGTCGCCAGCGTCGAATTCCATAGGAGTATCCGTATCGGCAGCCTTATTCTTTTGTCGACGTGTAAAGCGACTGCGTAGAGTCGGATTATAGTTCAAATTCCTGTCGTATTCATAAGCCAGGAGCGGTGGTTCCGACACTGACCGCGCTGTCCGCCTTGCCTCGATTGTGGCCGGCGGCCAGAACCGGGCCGTCAATAGGAGCGATTCAGAACCCAGATAGCGCTGACGAAGTTCTCCCGGATATATTCGTACTCAGCGGACTGCATCGCCGCATAATTCAGGACGTCAGCAGCGATTTCAGGTTGCCGAGCCGCTATCGCTCTGGCGCGGACAGCGATCATTTCGTCCTCGCCCCCATCAATAGAATCCTCGTCGATGATCTCGCGCACCAGCGTATCGCCGCAGGCCGATAGCCGGGTGATCATTTCGGCGCGTTCGGCATACTGCTCGAAGCCCGGGAAATCTGACGATCCACCGTCTTTAATAAAGCCGTCGCTGATTACCATGAAACCGCCCGGTCTGACGTACTGGCGGATAACGGAAACCGTCTGATCCAGTGGACCCAGGACGTCGCCAAGCGCAGCGAATACTGCGACGTCGCAGGGACCGATCTTTCCTGCCAGCTTCAAAATGTCGCCGTTGATAAAGTGGCACAGATCAGACACGCCATGCCTCTCGGCTAACTCCCTGCAACTTTCGATGAAGGGCTCGAACAAATCGATGCCGACTACCTTGAAGTTCAGGGCTTCTGCAACTGCAACGGCTACAGCACCTTTTCCGCAACCGAGATCGGCGACAGTTGCCGACTTTGTCAGGTTGAGATCATCGAGAACGCTGCTAATTGCCTCTGCATTGCCTCCCAATTCTTGCAGGTCCGCGAGCAACTCGGGTAGATACGGTAGTAGCGCAGTGTGAGTCTCGAGCGCATACGCAACCATCTCGTCTTCGGATCGCACGGTTGTCATCCTGGTCGGTCATTCCCTCGGGTCAGCGTTTGCCTGAGGTCAGCAGCAGATATTCTAGCTCAAACCAGGCGACCGGCAGTTATGCGACGCCAGGAAGTCAAAGACTTCATCACAGGTCGGCGCATTCAAAACGCCGGGAAACCTGGTGCAGGTCAGGGCCCCTACCGCCGCTGCAAATTCAATTGTCGCGTCCTCACCCCAGCCCTTCAGGAAACCAAAGACGATTCCGGCTCGGAAAGAGTCGCCACCACCGGTAGTGTCTACAGGATCGACAGAGTAAGGCTGAAAAAACACGACGTCGTTGTCGCGTTTCCCGTACCAGAGCGGCGCATCCCCAAAAGTAAATATCACCAGGCCACTGGTAGCGGCCTGATACTCGCGAAACAGGTCTTCAGGATCTCGTTGCGGATAATTGTCTCGGATAAAAGATTCTGCGATCACTACCGCCGACGTATGTCTGAGCAGGGGGTCGTCGTACTGACAATCCACTGTTACCACGGGGATGTTTGCATTAAACGCTATTTCTGCAATCTGGGATGCAGGCTGCGCAAAAAAAGGATCCAGGCAGATAACTTTCGCCTGACGGATATCATCTTCCTGCGGCGTGTTCCAATCGGCGTTTTCCAGAAGCCGGCTGTAGGTGCCAAATATCGTGCGAGTGCCTTGTGCAGCAAATACCATTTCCTGTACGCCCTTGTACCCTTTTCTGAGCGGCAAGCGGGATGTATCGATCTCATAGTCTGATAATAAGGCCTTTGTGCGTTTTCCACTTTTATCAGCACCAAGCCAATTCCCATCCAGCCTGACCTGTGCGCCCAGACGCGACAGGACAATTGAAGAATTGGCAGCCTCGCCGCCGGTTGTGTGTCGAACGTCGTCAATTTCCGCATAACCTTCGGGCGCCGGAAACGCCCCACGGAGGCTATACAAGGTGCTGGATGACACCACGCCGTAGGAATACACATCGTGAGGTTTCATTATTTCTGACACATTTCGCAAATTTTGCTGCAGGTCGGTAAGTACTTCAGGGTCCTGAGGATCGCGGGCTACTCCGGGAACATTCCCGTCACCCGCGAAAAGATGGCGCGCCCGGCAGGATTCGAACCTGCGGCCCCCAGATTAGGAATCTGGTGCTCTATCCGACTGAGCTACGGGCGCATTCCGCAGGCAATTCTAGCAAAGAGCCAGCCGTGGTCGCATAATTAGTGCATGGCTGGAATCATTTTGCGAACGCTCATTGCGATGTTGGGCCTGTACCTGGCATCTGCGCTACTGGATGGGGTTCAGATCACCGGCACCGGCACTTTCATTCTCGCTGCGGCATTGCTCGGACTCGTCAATGGGTTCGTGCGGCCTGTCGCCTTCATCCTGACCTTGCCGCTGACGATTATTACGCTCGGCTTGTTCATGTTCGTGCTGAATGCGGCGATGTTCGGCCTTGTCGCCGCAATATTGGACGATTTTGTTGTTGCGGGATTCTGGTCTGCCGTATTCGGTGCAATAATCGTCAGTATCACGAGCACGATAGCTTCGTGGTATATCGGGCCGAAGGGGCGCTATGAAGTCTTCGTCATACGCCGCGACTGAAACCTAGATTGTCGGGAGAAAACCATTGAGCATACAAACTCGACTCATTGACTATGAGGATGGGGACAGTGTCCTGCAGGGGCAGCTTGCCTGGGATGATTCGATTGATGGCCACAGACCCGGGGTGATGGTCTGTCACGCGTGGGGCGGGCGGTCCGAATTTGAAAATGACAGAGCGATAGCGCTTGCCAGGCTCGGCTATGCCGGCTTCGCACTGGATCTCTATGGTAAAGGTGTTCTGGGCAGTGGCCCGGACGAAAATGCCGTATTGATGCAACCGTTCCTTGATGACAGGGCCATGCTGCAACAACGATTATTGTTATCGCTGCAGGCCATGCGCGAGCAACCCGAAGTGGACGGGTCGAGAACGGCTGCGATCGGATATTGCTTTGGCGGTCTTTGCGTGCTCGATATTGCGCGAACAGGCGAGGATCTGGATGGGGTGGTCAGTTTGCACGGACTGTTCGGTGCGCCCGGCAATACGGGGAACAACACAATCAAAGCGAGAATACTCGCATTGCACGGTTGGGATGATCCGATGGCGACGCCTGATGCCGTCGTTGCGCTTGCCGAGGAATTGACTTCCATGGGTGCGGATTGGCAGCTGCATGGCTATGGCAACACGATGCACGCGTTCACCAATCCACAGGCCAATGACCCCGGCCTCGGCACGGTCTACAGCGCGACCGCAGATCGGCGTTCCTGGGTGGCAGTGCAGAATTTTCTTGGCGAGTTATTCAGCGCCCAGGGAAGCTGATGTGACCAGAATATACGATCTACCTGTTGCAGCGGTCATGATGTCTTTGCTGGCTTGTTCGGCAGACGATCAGTCAGCTGAAACCGACGAAACAGCTCTGTCATCGCCGATCGCCGTTGCGGCAACGGGAGGCAATCCTGCTGCGGAAGCAGCGGCAGAACAGATAACCGACGAATACATGCGCGAGATCATCGCCGAAATTTCGAGTGATGCTTACGAAGGGCGCGGGCCCGCAAGCCGCGGCGACGCAAAAGCACGCGCCTATCTGGTTGCGCGTATGCAGGAACTGGGTCTCGAACCCGGCGCTGCAGACGGCAGTTATGAGCAGTTTTTCGATCTTGTCGGCGTCAATTCGATTCAGCCGGAGACCTGGTCCTTCGAAGGTCATGACAAGTCCACGACCTTCAAACAGTGGGACCAGTACATGATCAACAGCGATGTGCATGAGGCCCGCGTGGAGGTAAGGGATGCAGAGGTCGTGTTCGTCGGCTACGGCATCCAGGCGCCGGAGTACGATTGGGACGACTTCAAAGACGCGGATCTGAATGGCAAGATCCTCCTGATCATGAACAACGACCCGGACTGGGATCCGGACCTGTTCGCCGGCGAAACCCGACTTTGGTACGGGCGTTGGGACTACAAGTATCAGAAAGCGGCTGATCGGGGTGCAGTTGGGGCGATCATCATTCACACGACGCCCTCTGCAGGTTATCCGTTCCAGGTGTTACAGACGTCGAATACCGGCGTGCAGTTTGAACTGCCGGCGGGCGATGAGGCTCGCAAGCAATTCGACGCCTGGATGGTCGAAGATGCAGCCCGTGAGCTGGTCGCAATGGCCGGCATGGACCTGGACGAACTGCGTGAGCGCGCTTATAACCGGGATTTCGAACCCGTGCCGCTGGGTATCACGACATCGATTGCAATGGATGTTGAAATAGACCGCGTCCAATCGGCGAACGTCCTGGGCTTGATTCCTGGTAGTGATCCGGAGCTAAGAGACGAAGTCGTGATCTACTCGGCGCACCACGACCACCTGGGGATCGGACCCGCTAACGAGAGTGGCGATACGATATACAACGGTGCGTATGACAATGCTTCCGGAGTGGCGCTGGTGATGGGTATCGCGAAAGCGATGCAGGCATTGCCCGAAGCGCCACGACGGTCCGTTCTGATTGCATTGGTCGGTGCCGAGGAGCAGGGGCTGCTCGGTTCGAAGTGGTATGCGCGGCGGCCGACGTTTCCGGCAGGCAAAATTGCTGCAAACATCAATTATGACGGCGGAAATGTCTGGGGCCACACGCATGATGTGACCTTTATCGGTCTGGGCAAGTCATCCATCGACCAAATCAACAAACTGATTGCGGACGAACAGGGTCGCGAAGTGAAACCGGACCAGTTTCCAAGCAAGGGATCATTCTACCGTTCGGATCAATTCAGTTTCGCGCAGATAGGTGTACCCGCCATGTATCTGGACCCCGGCACAGAGTTTGTGGATCGACCGGAGGGTTGGGGCAAGCAACAAGTCGATCACTACACGGAAGTGAACTATCACCAGCCGTCGGATGAGTATGATCCTGGCTGGAATCTCGATGGCATGATTACGGACGCGCAGTTGGGATACTGGACTGGCCTGGCCATCGCCAATGCTGACGAAATGCCTGCGTGGAACGAGGGCGATGAGTTCGAAGCAGCACGTCTAAAGGCTCTCGCAGCAGAGCAGGAATGAGCTAAGGTCTTCGAATTGCTTTGCCCGGGGCGGACCTCTCAGGCTGATCGAGCGATCAGGATATCGCAGGGCAGGTGATCGAGCACGTGTTCGGCCGTACTGCCGATAATGCGGCGTTTTAGTCCGGAACGCGCCACTGCACCCATGATCACAAGGTCCGCGCCGTTTGCCCTCACAAACGTCGGCAGGATCTCGCGCGTACGCCCTGGCAGCTGATGAATGGCATCCGCATCTATCTCGTTCCTGGCCGCAAACGCATCGAGGTGGCGGCGATGCACAGTCCGCATCTTGGCTTCGATTTCCTCGATCGGTGCTCTGGTTGGCTTGAACTGGAATTTCGCATAAGCGCCAATTTCATGGAGTCTCTGGTAGGTGTGTAACAGGTGCAGAGTGCCGCCGCATTTCTCAGCAATACTCTTGCCTGCGTCGACTATTGCCTGATCAAGCGCGCCTTCCTTATCTTTTTCGTGTACTGGATCCACTGCCGCGACGATTAGTGGTTTGTCCTTCCACTGCCGCGACTTAACCAGCCACAGCGGGTAGTCCAGTTTGCGGATTAACTGCCAATCGGTGAAAGTGAAAGTCGCCCGTTCCGCCGGACTGTGATACGCGGTGCCCTTGAATACAAACATCGGATCGCATTCCAGCGCTCTGGCCACGATTGCATCACTTGCCGGTCGATCGTGGCTTATCGACGTTGTTACCGTCACACCAGTTTCGGCGATGCCGGATGCGAGATTTGCCAGCGATTCTTCCTGCGCTCGCCGGATGCCATCCGAGAGCTGTCGCGCATCCACAGAGATCATAAAACTGTCGCGCAGAAAACCCAGCGTCGGGTCACTGAAAAAAAGCTCCACGTCGCATTCATAGCGTTTCGCAATCCAGGCGGCACGATTGGCAACTTGCTCGGAAAAGCCGTCTGTTTCGATGATTGCGAGGATCGTCTTGCTCATTTCATTCTCCGTTCATACGCTTTATTGCGTCATTCGAAATACTTTTTAATCGCATCGTCATCCAGATCAGTCAGGTTTTTCGATTCCTCCAGGACAAGCGCACGTCTTGCGGCGTCCGACAATTCGATTCTCAGGCAGCCAAGAAATCTCGGCGCTGCAATTAGTACGATATGGGCGAAATCAGCATTCGCAATCGAGCGATTGAGATACTTGGCGACTTGTCGGGCGAATTGCTGCAGCTCCTGTTCATGGCCGGATTTGGCTTGTGACATCGCATGCCGTCCGGCGCCGAAGCTGTCGAATGACCTGCCTTGTCGGTCGCTTGAAAACGACGCTTCGCGGGCGGTAGCCGATGGGTTCGACATGCAGGTGAGGTACTGCCACTCACCGAATCGGGAGGTCGAGCGCCACAATCGCGCCTCTGCCGCGGAGCAGGCAACGATGCAAGTTGGCTCGTTCGGGAGCAGGAAATTTGCGAGGTCGCCCATATCCGAGTCAGAAATTCACAAAAACTCCTTCCTTTTAAAGTGTATAAGACCGTTTCTTCGTCCGGTATCCGTACGCAACGCGCGAACTTTCGGCGAGTACTTATCCGGAGCCAATCCAAGAATTCGTCCCGATGTCAAGCGAATCAGGACTGGCGAATTATCGAGTTTCCGCTAAACTGTCCGGCACTGCACAACCGTGCATAAATTTGGGAAAAACATAATGAGAAAAATCAGAATCATAGCGGCGACGATGGGCCTTACCGTAATGTCGCTCGCTGGCGTGGCACAAGAAGAAGATGAGGGACCCATTGCCTTTACCTACGCTACCTACTTTAATTGCGACGGCGGTCCGTTAGCTGCTGCCGACAAGGTCATTGCTGACGACGCCGAACGCATGAACGGGCTCGTCGAGGATGGCACTATTTCAGCCTGGGGATGGCTGGCCCATCATACGGGTGGCCAGTGGAGCCGGATTTTCTACTACCAGGCGGCCACAATGGTCGCACTGTTGGATGCGAGCGCTGCCGTACAGGACGCCGGCGATGACGACGAGGAAGGCGATGATGCCGATGCCGCCGATGACAACGATGTCTTCCGCACAACCTGTCCACGCCATGACGACTACATCTGGCAGGTCGAAAACGGTTCGGGCGGCGAAAAGCGCGGCAAGGTAGGATTCTCCGTCTACCACGTTTGTGATATTGGCCGTGAGGACCGCGCCGATGAGATCGTCGCCGAGCACGTGGCGCCGATCCTTGATCAATTTGTCGAAGACGGCAAGCTGACGTCCTGGGGCTGGTCATCGCATGTCGTTGGCGGCAAGTATCGCAAGCTGCAGACAATGACCGCGCCTGACGTTAAGTCGCTGATGAAAGCGCGCGGCGATGCGATCGCTGCGATGTACGGCGAAGACGGCGAAGACGATGAAGCGGGTGCCGAATTTACCGAAATTTGCGGTCCGCACGTTGACTACATCTGGAATATTCAGCTCGAAAATACCTAGGCGTTGTCTTCAGACGCCCAACGAACAAGAGCCGGGCATTGCCCGGCTCTTTTCATTTTGCAATATGTCTACGGAGTCTAGGAGCGGCGAAAGCGGCTGAAGAATCCGCTCTTGCCTGCGTTCTTGTCTTCGTCATCGTCCGCGACGGCGTCGGGCGGCCGAACATTGATTGCCTGCAGAGTCTGGGTTATCGACGTATTAATCTGTTCTTCAATCGATTCCGGATGATCGTCGGTCGGTACCGTCGGGCCGGCAGGACTTTCAGTCAATACGATATTCTCAGGCGCAGATCGCGCCGACGGCCGCCCCGCATTGAGTGCCCGGACCGTTGCGAGTCGTTGCTGTGTCGCCGAGAGATCAATTTTGCCAGCAGGCGCTTCTGCAGGTGCCTCAACGTCGATTTCGACGGCGGCAGCGCTTTCAACGTCCGGGAGCGGTATGCGGGCCGATTCTTCGAGGCTGAGTTCCATCTCGTCGTTGGCTGAAAACTCCCGGGGCGCGTTCGCCGCGATCTGCGCGGCGATCAGACTGAACTCTTCGCCGAACAGTGTTTCAGCCATTTGATCGTCGACATCGTTGATAGTCTTCGCCCTGGATATATTTGCTGCAATCTGTCGAAGTTCCGGATTGGGCATCGGAGGCGGTGCCTTGGGTTTGGCGACAGGTGCTTTGGCGGGCGCCTCTGCAAGCTTGGCAGCCGGAGCGGCTATGGGTATTTCCGCTGCCTCGAATTGTGCCTCCAGCGACGGGGCCGCCGATTCCCTGTCTGCCGCCGGCTGCTGCCTGGCCGCGGCCAGGATCTCCGATGTTGTCCTGGTGTCGGGTTTGACAACGTCATCGCCCTCGGCTTCCTTGCGTTCTGCGGCTTCCCGTTCCGCCTGCTTCAGTATCTCTGCCGCCTCATCGATCTTCGCCTGTATCTCGCGGTCCAGAGTGATTGCGGGTACCGGCTCATCGGCTTCACCAACATCGGCGCCCGGGGCTTTCTCGGCGACGCTGTCCGCCTCGGGTTCAGTCCCATGTGCGACGGCCATCGCGTGCTCGAGCGCATCGAGGTCCGGCCGAAGCTCTGCCAGGGTCGGATCACGTTCCCACTCGGGAACCTCGGTCTCAATGGGGCCGACTTGCGCGGCCTCCAGCGCCGCAACAATTTCCGGATCGCGTTCGTCGCTGTCACTGCTGGTCAGCGTCGGGAGATCGTCGTCACCTGTTTCTGCCGTTTCCGGCGTTTTCTCGATGTCAGGCTGCGGCGGCTGACGATAGTCTGCGGAATCGGCGAGGTCAGGAGCCAGTATCGCGAGGTCCGGCAAGGTGTCCTGAATCAACTCCGGAATGGAGTCGTCTGCCGTGTCATCTGCGGGGGCAGCCTGTTGCTCGATGGGCTCGATGTCTGCCTGGCCAGTGGGGGGCACATCGACGGCCAGCACCGGTACGTCGGCTGCCACCTCATCAAGTGGTGCCGCGGTCGATTGTGCCGCCTCGACAGCAGCCGGCATGACCGGCGGTGCTTCCGGCAGTTGCGCGACGACAGCGTCTACAATGGGTGGCACAGCAGGCGTACGCTCAGCGGCTGATTTTTCTGCAGACGCTCCAACGGGCGGATCGTCGTGCGTCATCTCCAGCCCATACTCTTCCGTCGCGATGAGTTTGATCAGCGCAACGCCAATGCGGTCCTGCCTGGTCTCTGCCGCCGAAGCGAGCACGGACTCGACCAGGGTATTGGCCATTCTCGGAATGCCGCCTGTCAGTGCGTGCAGGATATCGGCGGTTCCAGGTTCGAACATCAGGTCGAACTCATTGCCCGCCAGACGAAAGCAGTGTTTGAAATAGGCCGTGAGTTCGCCGGCGCTCAACGGTGATATCTTTTGCCGCAGCCGCAGCCGCTGTTTTACCCGGGCAAGACGGGGCGATTTGAGAGTCTCATTGAAATCCTCGTTACCCATCAATACGACAGTCGCGCCTTCCGAAACACCGGCATCCGCCGCCGTGAGCGCTTCAAGTTCGGACAGCGCATCGACACCGACGCGTGACGCGTCTTCGACGACGACAAATACCGGGGTGCCCTTGTCGGCATGCTGTTTTAGCATGCGACGGAACCTGGTAAATCGTTGCACGGTTCCGGCGGGCATATCCGCCCCAAGTTCCTCGAGCAGCATCTCGAGAACCTCGTCGTGGCCGAGTTGCATACGGCCGAGGGTGATCAGCACATGATTCTTGGCGACAGTGTCGAGCGCGCGTCGAACCAGCGTTGTCTTGCCAACTCCGGTGGGGCCGCTGACCGCGATGATCGCGTCCGGAGTTGTCAGAGCTTTCTTGAAGCCGGCCATTGTGGCGGCGGTCTGAGGCCCGACAAATACGTCGCTTCCGGCCGCCAGGGCGCGGAAGGGTCGTTTGTTCAGGCCAAAATGGTCTTCATACATAATCGGTCCGATCCGAAGATGTTGCGCCGCAATAACTGCGGAACGCCACGTGAACAGCAGTTTGGGGCCAAAACGGCGCCATTTCATGGTCTTAAGTCACAAAAAAACAAAATTCGGGCCGATTTCGGCTGTTCTACGATAAACGGAACAAAACCGTGTGATTTCAATCGAAAAGCCTCAAAATACAGGGCCTTTTGCGTCAATTCTGGAAACCCCGAATGAAGCCCGCCTATCGGAAGTGGATCGTAATTCCCGGCATTCTTGTCATCGCCATCGGCATGGCGGCGGGGCTGTCGCAGCTCAAGCCGGAACCGGAAAAAAACGACGATCTGGATCTCGACCTGCTGGTCGAGGTGCTGCCACTCGAGCTGTCTTCGGAGAAGTTTCGAATTCGCAGCCAGGGCACCGTTCGGCCACGCACGCAGACTGTGCTGAGCGCCGAAGTATCCGGTTCAGTCGTCAGTATTTCGCAAAAATTTATTCCCGGCGGTGTATTTCGCGCTGGTGAGGTGCTGCTGCGCATCGACCCCACCAACTATACGGTGGCTGTCGATAAAGCGGCGGCCCTGGTCGAGCAGCGCCAAATCGAGTACGACGGCGCCAAAAAGCTGCGCAGCCAGGGATATCGTGCGGAATCCGAGTTTGCATCCGCCGCAGCCGCACTTGCCTCGGCTCAGGCCGAACTTGTCAGCGCGCGCCGCAATCTCGAACGCACTTACATCCGCTTGCCCTACGAGGGGATGGTCTTCAGCAAGGACACCGACATCGGCCAATTCGTTGGGCCCGGGACGCAACTTGGCGTCGTTTTTGCGACGGATCGGGCCGAGGTCAGGCTGCCGCTCACCGATTCGGACCTGGCGTTTGTCGATATCCCGGACGCGATGGAGATCGTAGCGAGCGGTCAAGTGCACGGACCTTCGGTCAAACTCTCAGCGATACAAATGGGTAAACGCGTGGTGTGGGATGCGCAGATCGTCCGTTCAGAAGGAGTCGTCGACGAGAAGAGTCGGGTGACGTATGTCGTCGCGCAAATTGATGATCCTTATCAATTGCATGGCGACGGCGCACCATTGCCGGTCGGCACCTTTGTATCCGCTGAAATTGCGGGTTCAACGGTTGTCGACGTCATTCGCGTACCGCGCGCCGCATTGCGAGGTGCAAACCAGGTCCTGGTCGTCGACGACGAGAACAAACTGGATATACGTTTCGTCGAGGTTATCCGTTCGGATGATAAATTCGCATACGTTGCTGGTGGTGTATCGCCCGGAGAGCGAATTACGACGACCGCTATCGAGGCGCCGGTCAATGGCATGTCGGTGCGTACGGCAGACGCAGAGGTGACCGGGAAAGACGTTGATGAGCAAATCGCGTCGCGCGCCGAGGAGGATTAGCAATGCGGTTTCGGATGTCGAGCAGCGAGAACGGGATTATCGCCTGGTTCGCAAGCAACCATGTCGCGGCGAATTTGCTGATGTGGTTCATCATCGTGGCGGGCCTTATCTCGGTCTTCACGATTCGCAAACAGACAACGCCCGAGTTCGAGCTTAACTGGATCCAGGTACAAGTGCCGTACCTCGGTGCCGCGCCGCAGGAAGTGGAAGAGGGCGTCGTCATCAAGGTCGAAGAGGCGGTGCAGGACATTCAGGGCATCGTCGAAATCCGATCTCGGGCGAATGAAGGGATTGGCAGTGTCACGATCGAAGTGTCGCGCGACAAGGACATCAACGAAGTCCTTACCGAGGTCAAGACGCGGGTTGATGCCATTTCGACATTTCCGGCGCTGACCGAGAAGCCGGTCATATACAAGGTCGAGCCGGACACACCGGTTATATTTGTTGCTATTCATGGCGACGCTGACGTCTTCTCACGCAAGCTGATTGCGCAGGAGATTCGTAACGAACTACTGACGATGCCGGAGATCAGCAAGATCGACGTCTACGGCGATCCGGAGTTCGAAATCAGTATTGAAGTTTCGGAGCACGTATTGCGGCAATATCGCCTGACGATGTCGGAGATTTCCGAGGCAGTGCGCGCATCATCGGTCGATCTGCCGGGCGGTACGATCAAGTCGGAAGGTGGCAACATACTATTGCGCACCGAGGGTCAGGCTTACACGGGGCAGGAATATGCCGACCTGGTATTGCGCACATTCCCGGACGGAACGCGGCTGACTCTGGGAGATATTGCGACAATCAATGATGGCTTCGTCGAGACAGAAGGTTTCGGCCGTTTCGATGGTGAGCCAACAGTAACCTTGAATGTCATTGCGAGCGGCCAGCAAAACGAACTCAAGACCGCTGCTGCTGTTAAACAATACGTCGAGGAAAAACGTGAAACCCTGCCGGCCGGTGTTGAAATGGACCTCTGGGTTGATCGCTCGCATTATCTCGAAGGCCGCCTCGACACAATGATGAAGAATATGTGGCAAGGCGCTTTGCTGGTCTTTCTGGTGTTGTCGTTGTTTCTGCGTATGAAAGTTGCCGGCTGGGTGATTATCGGGATTCCGATTACGTTTCTGGGGGCGTTTTTTCTAATGCCACATGGCCCCTGGCCCGTGACGATCAATATGATCAGCTTGTTCGGCTTCATCATCGTGCTCGGCATTGTCGTCGACGACGCGATCATTATTGGCGAGAGCGTCTATACCAAGATACGAACGGACGGCCATACACTGGACAACGTCGTCATTGGTGCACGCAAAGTCGCGGTGCCAGCTACCTTTGGTGTCCTGACGACGATTGCGGCATTTGCGCCGATGCTGTTTGTCGGTGGAGTTGTTGGACCGTTTTTTGAAGCGTTATCCATGGTCGTCATATTGTGCCTGGCATTTTCACTCGTCGAGTCCAAGCTGATTCTCCCGGCCCATCTGGTACACGCCGTGATCAAACCTGTGGACGAGGACGATCTGTTTCATCCGCAGCGGCACATCCCGTTGCTGCAGCGTATCCCGCGGTTTTTCCAGAAGATCCAGCGACGCACGCAGCATGGTCTGCATCGGCTCATTCACGAATTCTACAGGCCGACACTCGAGAACGTAGTCGACAACCGCGGGCTGACCGTGGCTTTGTTTGCTGGCGTGCTGATTGTGACCATCGGCTTGATTAACAGCAAACTGGTTCGAGTTGTCCTGTTTCCTGAAGTGCCTGGCGATTTTATTCGCATGGAGCTCGAGATGGAAAACGGCACCGCACCCGAGGCCCGCAATGCGGCGCTGGCCCGGATCGAGCAGGCTATTCTCGAATTAAATGAAGAGTATGTGGCTGAAAATCCTGATCTGTTGCCAATGATCAGCCACATCGGCTCGTTCTCAACGACCGACACAGGCGCGATAGCCTGGACTGAAATGCCGATGGTTGATGATCGGCTCCTGAAGGTTGACGACATCACAAGTCAGTGGAGGGAGCGCGTCGGTGAAATACCTGGTGTCAAGGAGTTAACGTTCGCCGATGGCGATCATTTCGGCGGCGGACCACCATTGAGCTTCCGACTTAGCGGCGATAATTACGCGGCGCTGGAGAACGCAGCGAAGGAACTCGAGGCACACCTGAACCAGTATGCCGGCGTCTTCGACATTCAGAATTCATCGAGCAGTGGTGGTCAGGAGATCAAGCTGTCCATCAAGCCCGAGGCGGAAGCATTGGGATTGACGATCGCGTCTTTGGGCCGGCAGGTGAGACAGGCGTTCTATGGTGAAGAAGCGCAACGCATTCAGCGTGGCAAAGACGAGGTCAAAGTCATGGTGCGGTACCCGCGCGAAGACAGGCGCTCGATCTCGGATTTGGAGAATATGCGGATTCGAACGCCAGGCGGCGATGAAGTGCCGTTCGAATCTGTCGCCGACGTTTCCTTTGGTACGAGTTACTCGAGTATCACTCGGCTCAATCGCGCCAGGACGATTACCGTATCCGCAGATATCGATCCGGACGTCGTGGAACCCGGGGAAGTTATTCACGAAATTTCGACCGACTTCGTTCCGGGCCTGCTGTCGCGTCATGCCGGAGTCAGTTACGGGCTGGAGGGTGCGAGCCAGGAAGAGCAGGAGTTTCTCGCCAATCTGACGATTGCATCAATCGCAGCCCTGTTTCTGATATACGCGTTGATCGCGATTCCATTGCATTCTTATGCGCAACCGCTGGTCATCATGTCGGTGATTCCATTTGGCCTGATCGGCGCGGTCATCGGTCATATCGTGATGGGTAAAGCCATCAGCATGTTCTCGCTCTTCGGTCTGGTGGCTCTGGCCGGCGTTGTCGTCAACGACAGCCTGATCATGGTCGATTTCATCAACAAGGCGCGCCTGGATGGAGTGCCGCTCAGACAGGCAGTCATTGACTCGGGCACGCAACGCTTCCGCGCGATTGTGCTGACGTCGTTTACGACGGCAGCCGGGCTTATGCCCATCATGCTCGAAACCAGCGTTCAGGCCCAATACATGATTCCGATGGCGATCTCCGTGAGCTTCGGCATCCTGTTTGCGACGGCCATTACGCTGTTCCTGATCCCGTCGCTGTATATGCTTCAGATCGACGGCTTTGCCCGAACACGCAAGATCATGAACTGGCTATTTGACCGGCAGGGTGCCGGCGACGCAACAGAGACCATTTGAGCGTGCCCGAAAACCAATCCGGCAATGACGCACGTGATGGCGTTATTGCCGGCCTTGTTGCGTATGGCTTATGGGGCGTGTTGCCCGTCTACTTCAAGATAGTAGCCGCGGTGTCGCCCGTTGAATTGCTCCTGCATCGGGTCATCTGGGCAGTGCCGTTCGGTGCCCTCATCATTTTCCTGCGCCGGCAATGGCCGGAGGTCCGAAGGGCGCTGACGCACCGCTCTATGCTGCTGTGGTTGAGCACGGCAGCATTCTTTGTCGCGATCAACTGGTACATCTACATCCTGGCCGTCCAACAAGATCAGGTGTTTCAGGCAAGCCTGGGCTATTACATCAACCCGCTCCTCTATGTCGTGGCCGGTGTCCTGTTATTCGGGGAGAAGCTGCGTTTCGGTCAGATGGGCGCTGTGATTCTCGCAACTGTTGGCGTTCTGGTTCTGAGTATCAGTGGCGGCAAGTTTCCCGCCCTCGCGCTAGCAATCGGTGCATCGTTTACGGTCTATGGGGTTATCCGCAAGCGCGTCGTCATAGGCGGCATGCCAGGATTGTTCATTGAAACATTGATTTTGTTGCCGATTGCAGTCGTCTGGTTGGGTTGGTTGTTCAATATCGGGGACCTCGCATTTGGCTCGGACGCGGTCATGACGGGCCTGTTGTTGCTGGCGGGTCCGGTCACCGTCGTGCCGTTGCTGTGCTTTGCCCTGGCAGCAAGGCGTCTGCCGTTGTCGACCGTTGGGTTTATGCAGTTTCTGGCACCCACGCTGCACTTCGGAGTTGCGATGTACTACGGCGAGGAGCTGACAACTCCGCATTTGATCTGCTTTGCGTGCATCTGGGCGGCGGTGATCCTGTTCAGTGCCGATGCCTTACTCAGGAACCGCCAGCGCCCTGTAGCGCCGGCGGCTTCGACCTGATTACTTCGCAGCCTTGCGTTCCTGTGCTTCCTTTATTACCGCGTCCGCAACGTTTTGCGGGCACGGCGCATAGTGCGAGAACTCCATCGAAAACTGGCCGCGACCCGAGGTCAGCGTACGCAGGTGCCCGATATAGCCGAACATATCGGCAAGCGGAGCATTAGCCTTGACACGAACGCCGGTTACGCCGGCATCCTGCGACTTGATCATGCCGCGACGACGATTCAAGTCGCCAATGACGTCGCCGACATTGTCTTCCGGCGTAAACACATCGACCTTCATGATCGGCTCGAGCAACTGCGGACCGGCTTTGGGCACCGATTGCCGATAGGCTGCCTTTGTCGCGATTTCGAATGCCAACGCCGACGAATCGACGGCGTGATATGCGCCATCGAGCAACGTGAATTTGACGTCGAGTAACGGGTAGCCGGCAAGCGTGCCTTCGACCATGCAGGATTGGAACGCCTTTTCTATCGCGCTCCAGTATTCGCGCGGGACATTGCCGCCCGTAACTTTCGACTCGAATTCGTAACCGGCATTCGCCTCGGCAGGCTCAATCGTGTATTCGATCTTGCCGTACTGACCGGAACCACCCGACTGCTTCTTATGGGTGTAAGTATCCTCGACCAGCTTCGTTATGGTTTCGCGGTAGGCGACCTGCGGCTTACCCATATCGACCATGACGCCGTGTGTCCTTTTCAGGATGTCGACCTTGATATCGAGATGCAGTTCGCCCATGCCCTTGATCAGGGTTTCGCCCGAGTCTTCGTCGGTTGCAACCTGGAAGGAGGGGTCTTCCTGAATCATTTTGTTCAGGGCAACGCCCATCTTTTCGGTGCCGGCCTTATCCTTCGGGTAAATCGCAACCGAGATCACCGGATCCGGGAACACCATCGGTTCAAGCGTTGCCGGATGATTGGCATCGGCAAGTGTGTGGCCGGTACGCGTATTCTTCATGCCCAGCAGCGCGACAATGTCGCCTGCCTGTGCAGAGTCGAGTTCCTCGCGCGAGTCGGCGTGCATTTCGACTATACGGCCGATGCGTTCGGTCTTGCCGGTAAACGTGTTGAGCACGTTGTCACCCTTCTTGATGGTGCCGGAGTAGATACGTGTGAAGGTCAGGGCGCCATAGCGGTCGTCCATGATCTTGAATGCAAGCGCACGCAGCGGTTTGCTCGGATCAACCGTTGCGACGCCACCCGTTTCTTGCCCTTCAAGATCGATTTCGGGTTGCGGCTTCACCTCGGTGGGATTCGGCAGATAGTCAATCACTGCGTCAAGAATATTCTGTACACCCTTGTTTTTAAACGCAGAACCACAGTATGTCGGGAAGAAATCCAGGGCGATTGTGCCCTTGCGAACGCAACGCTTCAGGTCGTCGATCGACGGCTCATTCCCCTCGAGATATTGCTCGAGGAGGTCGTCGTCCTGTTCGACGGCGGTCTCTATGAGTTTTTCGCGCCACTTGGCAACCAACTCCCGCATATCCTCGGGTACGTCCGTGATTTCGAAATCTTCGGGGTCGTCCGACGAATGCCAGATCCACGCCTTTTCTGTTAACAGATCAACGACGCCTGTGAAGTTATCTTCGAGGCCGACTGGCAAAACCATGACGATCGGATTCGCGCCAAGGACGTCCTGAACCTGCTTTACGACGCTGTAAAAATCCGCGCCGATACGATCCAGTTTGTTGACGAAGATGATACGCGCCACTTCAGAATCATTCGCGTAGCGCCAGTTTGTCTCCGACTGCGGTTCGACGCCGCCCGATCCGCAGAATACGCCAACGCCACCATCGAGTACCTTCAGTGAGCGATAGACTTCGATCGTGAAGTCTACGTGCCCCGGTGTGTCGATAATGTTCAGGTTGTGGCCGTTCCATACACAACTCGTCGCCGCTGACTGAATCGTGATGCCACGTTCCTGCTCCTGCTCCATGAAGTCTGTCGTAGCTTCGCCATCGTGGACCTCGCCGGTACGGTGAATCTTGCCGGTGAGCTTGAGGATACGCTCCGTCGTTGTTGTCTTGCCCGCATCAACGTGGGCAAATATGCCAATGTTGCGGTATCTGTTTAAGTCTTTCATGTCAGTCACTCTGTTCTGTCAGTCATCTGCGGCCACTTGATGTTCATCACCTGCCCGTGCTCGTACGGTCTCGCAGGAGCAACCTGGGTCATAACGATCGAAGTGGATGCACTTGTCAGTGCCGGTCCTCGGAGGCCTCCGTTTGTCAGTGTTGCTTCATGACAGCGGATAGGACGGGCTTTCGGGCGCGGATAATAGCAGCGCCAAGGCCCCTAAACCAGCGAATTTTCAGCAAAATTAGTCGATAATCGCGCGATGACACGACTGCGCCTTTTTCGGCTCCGAACTGCGGCCACGATCGGCCTGCTGCTACTCCTGTTCGCTGCGGTTCGGCTGCTCTGGTATCCGGGCGGATATTTCGCCGTTTTTGGCGTCGGCAAGCTGTTTCTGATACTGGCCACGGTCATGCTGGTGATTGGGCCTGGACTCTCCGTATTCGTGTTCAAGGCTGGCAAAAAAGGCCTGACAATGGATCTCTGGCTGCTTGCCAGCGTGGAATTCGCGGCCGCCGTCGCGGCGATGTCGATACTCTACGTGCGGCAACCCTATTTCACAGTGTTTGCCGTCGATCGCTTTGAGGCGGTCTCCTGGCGAGAAGTTGACGTGACGCAGATCGGCGATCCCACGTTACGACGACGCCCTGGTCATGCGCCGCGGCTTGTTTACGCTGAGCTGCCGACCGACCCCGAGGTCTTCGATCGCCTGATCGATGAGACGGTGTTTGGTGGTATGCAGGACATCGACCGGCGGCCGGAATTCTGGAAGCCTTACAGCGCCGGAATCCCTGCTGTGAAAGCCGCGGCGAAGCCGCTTGATGAACTGTTGCGTGGCGACGATTCGCGCGCCAGCCGTCTGGCACGCTGGCTATCGCGGCAGGCGGGGAGTAGCGGCGATTTCGTGTATTTACCCGTGCGGGGCAGGGGCGGTGATGCAACGATGATTTTGCACGCCGAGGTTGGCTTTCCGGTGGCGATCGTCGATGTCGATCCGTGGTGATCAGCGCCGCAGGATCGCCCACCAACGGGCGATGTTCAGCAGACTCATGAGCGACGCCGCAACATAGGTCAACGCAGCAGCGCGGAGCAAACTGCGCGCGTGTGGCCGATCGACGGTTTTTAGAATTCGGTGCTCATCGAGCATCGGCAGTGCGCGTGCGAAGCTGGCGTCGAATTCGGTTGGCAGGGTCGCAAGATGAATAAGCGTCGATGTACCGAGGGTCAGCAGTCCTGCGCCAAACATCAGGATGCTCAGCCCCGGCGTGCGTGTCAGCGCGCCGACAAATGGCGAAATCATTAGCACGGCGGCACCGAGCTTTTCAACGTTACGACTGGCGCGTACCAGGCGACTGCGAATTTTCAGCGGTGCGTAGCCGTCATGATCCTGAATCGCATGACCGACTTCATGGGCGGCGACCGTAATTGCAGTGAGCGATCTGCCATTGAACTTGTCTTCGGTGAGACGCACTGCCTTCTTGTCGGGATCGTAGTGATCACCTTCCGCAGTGAGTTCTACGGAGACTCCGGTCAGACCGTGCTTGTCGAGCAGGTGACGGGCAAGTTGGGCGCCGGTTCCCGAATACCGATCTGCCGGCTGGCTGTAACGCTGCAAAACCCGCTGCACCCAAATTCCGGGCCCGAAGACGACGGCGGCGATCAGCAAAATGAAAAAGATGATTGTCATGTACTCATCGTATCGTGCCTTCGCTGCATTCTGCTATTGTCGGCAATCGATTCAACATGCGAGCCAGCCGATCGTGACGACAGACCAGATGCTGCTTTTCGGGCTGCTTTTTTTCGTGTTCGTTTTTCTGATCTGGGGCCGTTGGCGCTATGACCTGGTCGCCTTTGTGGCACTTCTGATCGCATTACTGACCGGAATCGTGCCGAAAGAACAGGCCTTTTCCGGATTTGGTCATCCGGCCACGGTGATCATTGCGCTGGTACTGATCGTCAGTCGCGGCCTGTCGAACTCCGGTGTTATCGAATTGTTGGCGCGATATGTCATTGATTCCGGTCGGCGGCTGGCGGCACATGTCAGCATCATGTCGGGTCTGGCTGCGGCGCTGTCGGCCATTATGAACAACGTTGCCGCACTCGCTCTGCTGATGCCGCTCGATCTGCAGGCGGCCAGGAAAAGTGGCCGCAGCCCGGCCTTATCGCTCATGCCGCTGTCGTTCGCCTCTATTCTCGGTGGCATGATCACGCTGATCGGTACACCGCCCAATATTGTCGTGGCCGAATTTCGCGGCGACGCCCTTGGCGCGTCTTACAGGATGTTCGATTTTGCCCCGGTGGGTATCGCCTGTGCGGCCGTCGGTGTGGCCTATGTCGCCCTGATCGGCTGGCGTTTGCTGCCGACAGAACGGCGTTCGGCAAGCGCTGCGCAGGATTTGTTCGATCTTGCGGATTATATCGCCGAAGTTCGTGTCCCGGATGGATCGGACATCATTGGCCAGCGTGTGCGCGATCTTGACGAACTCGCCGACAAGGTCGATGTCGACATCGTCGGGCTGATTCGACGCGGGCGCAGGCTGCCGGGACTGGCGCGTATTGCAGAGATCAAGGCCGGCGACGTGTTGGTTATCGAAGCGAGTCCCGACAGCCTTGAGGACGCGATCGGTACATTGAAAGTCGACTACGTTGGCAAAGGGGAGGGCCTTCTCAAGGGCGAGGATCTGACGCTTAATGAGGTCGTGGTGCAGGAGTCGTCAAGACTTGCGGGTCGATCTGCAATGTCTGTCAAGCTTCTGTACCGCTATCGCGTAGCACTGGTGGGCGTTTCGCGCCAGGGCAAACGGTTTCGGGAAAACGTGAGGAAGCTCGTGCTGAATCCCGGCGATGTACTGCTGCTTCTCGGGCCGGATGAACGGCTTGCCGACGTAACCGGCCTCCTTGGTTTATTGCCGCTCGCCGATCGCGGGCAACGTGTGATTCAGCGCAACAAAGCCTGGCTGGCCGTCAGCCTTTTCGTAGCAGCCATTGCGGCTGCGAGTTTTAGTCTGGTCTATCTGCCGGTTGCTTTGGGCTGCGTAGTGGCGGCATATGTCTTTTTCAGAATTGTGCCGATTCGTGAAGTGTATGACTCGATTGAGTGGCCTGTGATCGTCCTGCTCGGATCCATGATACCCATCGGCTCGGCTTTGCAATCGACCGGAGGTACCGCGCTGATAGCCGGGAGCATCGTCGACGTATCGGCCGGGTTTTCGCCCGCGGTGGTCTTGCTGCTGCTGGTCGTCGTCACAATGACCCTGTCCGATGTCATGAACAATACGGCGACAGCCGTTATCGCCGCACCGATTGCGATCGAGATTGCCTCCAGGCTTGACGTCAATCCCGATGCTTTTTTGATGGGTGTAGCGGTGGCGGCGTCGTGTGCGTTTCTGACGCCGATCGGGCACAAGAACAACACGCTGATCATGGGGCCGGGCGGTTATCGATTCGGCGATTACTGGCGAATGGGTTTGCCGCTGGAGATTCTGATCGTCGCCGTTGCCGTGCCGACAATCCTCTTTGTCTGGCCATTGTAAGACTGCGTTTATGTTAAACAGGTGTCGCAAAATACCTGAAATGCGGGTCAATAAGTGACAGCGGGCAGCACATTGTCTCTGGCCGCCCGCGCCCGGTCTGAGCAGATTGGCATATAAAACAGACGGTTACATCCGAAGATCAAATTGGCACAGCTGTTGCAACATGAATCTGCATAGGAAGCGCGGTCACGGCAACCGGTGACCGGTCAGACAGATTCACGGAGGACATCATGGTGCAAGCAACGATTCAGGACTGGACTGAAAGCCAGGTATTGCTCAAGTACGACGAGCATCGCGACGTGAAATATCGGGTCTATCGCGACAATGGAATAATATTTCAGGAAATCCGCGAAGCTGATGATACGCCTATCCACACGCTCGAGATTCCGCAGGGCATGAAACTCGATCGCAGCAGCTACGAAGTACTGCTACGATACGTGTTGCTCGACGTTGTCGCGGCGTAAGTCGCATGCCGTAAGCCGGCCGGATACCCACGGAGGCGAGCGTGGAAGAACCCGAATACACTGTCTCGGACGATGTCATTGCGGCTCTGGACAGCGGCCGCACGATAGAGGCGGTCAAGTTGCTTCGGCAGGAAACCGGATTGGGCCTGAAAGAAGCCAAGGACGTCATCGATGCGCTGGCGCAGGAGCGTCGGGGCAAATCGCAGCTGACAACGAGCATGCCTGAGGAGGGCGGCGCCAGCGGCCTGATCAAACTGCTGCTTGTCATCGCTGTGCTGCTGGCCGGCTACTCGTACTTTTTTGCAGACTGAGTTTCAGATTTCTACCGCGCCGTGCCGCTCGACGACTTCCCAGACACGCAGCAGGTTTCCACCCAGGATCTTGCGGATATCGTCTTCACTATGACCACGACGCAATAATCGCTCGATCAGTTTTGGATAGCTCGATACATCTTGAGGTATGGCTGACATCGGCCATGATTCCGAGCCGGTTCGTCTCGCGAACGACTGCCACGCCAAATTCGCTGAGTCCGCCCGAAATCGAACGCGGATAGTCGAAGTCACCGCTTTCGGTGGCTTGCGAAATGTCCTCCCCGGACCGGCCACAGGCGACGAGAATTACTGCAGCTGTTACGAGGCTGGCGGTGTTATTTCCCATGAGGCGCGGATTTTTCTCTGGCTCCAGGAGTCGAACATTGTAACAATGAGATACGGCCCAGCGTCCAGTGCCGATTGCGCTGGCCATGAACAGGAGGAATAACCGTGAGCAATGAAAACCCGACAGTCGATCAGGCCCCTGCCGACGATAGCGACAGCGGCAAAATCGAAAAAAATCTGAAATCGCGGGCGACCTGGCTGCGCTTGTTGTTTATGTGCATCTTTGGCCTGTTAATCAGCCTGGCGGGCATGGTTGGCACCGCGATCGTCGTGCTCGGATTTCTTTGGGTGCTCTTCACCGGCGAGGTAAATCGTGAGTTGCGGCAGGTAGGGCAGAGCCTGGCGAGCTATATGTACGAAATCGTTCGCTATCTGACGTTCAATTCCGAGCAGAAACCGTTTCCATTTGGTGGGGCGTGGCCGTCAGCCGGTCCAGAGGACGAGGCTTAGACGGACAGCTCTCGCTGATCCGGTTGCCAGTGAGTTAGATTGACACGCGCGCCTCCCATGCCGAGGCCCCGAACCCATTTTGCAGCCGCATCGAGCGTTACCCAGGTCTTGACCTTGCCCTTGTGGGTCTCTGCGGTAATCGGGCCGTTTGGTGTTCGCGCCTCTACGTGAAAACGTGCTCCGGCAGCAATAATGTCGATGTTCTTGATTGCGCCGGCGGCAACCATGGCGCGCAACATTTTCTCATCCATTCTCATTCCTCGGGAATAGGTCAGACTGTTCGGGAATCGTGATGCCGGCCTGATCGCAGTGGCGGCGAATCAGGACTTCGACCATATTGGCGACGCTTCGATGTTCCAGCGCGGCGGCCTCTCGCACGGCTTCCTTTATCGAAGGATTGATGCGCAAGTTCAGCGTCGAGATCTTGGTTTTGGCCATGCAATACATTATAACGATAAAGTAACTGAAATGTAACGCACTATGCGGCCTTATTTTCAGATCAGGAGGTCTCTGTCGCGGAACAGCCGGCGGTTTTGCGCTAGGGTTTCGCCATGACGATCGATCTTCTTGCGCGAAACTGGGCTCTGGTGATCGCGAGCGTGCTCTGGACCGCAGTTCTGCTGTTTGTCGCGTTCAGAATTTTCCAGGATTCGCCACGCGGGCGATTGTGGGCGACTGTCAGGCAGCTTCGGCGTCGAGAGGCCACGGCGCGTAACGCGCGCCGGGTTGTGGCCAAATCAGCGGCGAAATTGACCCGACTGCGCGCAAATGCCGCGGCAAAGAAGCCGAGGCATCTGGAGGAGGCGGCGGGATCCCTGGAGGATGCGCGGGCATTGCAGAAAATCTGCGACGATCAGGTACTTGTGGCGCGCAATCATGTACGCAAGCTCATACTCGAAGAGTATCCACCGAAACGGCACGCGGCGATGCGTGAGAGGTATCTCGGTCAGGAAAGTCCCGATACCGCTCCGTTCAGGCTCGACGGTTGACATCCAGGCACGCTGCGAGCCAGCACCGATAAGTAGATGCAACCATTCAGGCCGGCACGAATCTGTCCTAAACTCAACAGCAGCCAAATACGGGAGAGAGCAATGGAACAGACGATCTTCATGATCTGTATGTTTTTCGGCGTATCGGCTGTTGCGCTGATTGCGTTTACACTTCTTTTCATCGCGTTGGGCCGCGTCAAGGTCTAGGACTCCTGCGGCGCCGATCGGCGTTGTTCCCAAATGCTACCAGGCGCTGCCGGCAGCCTGCGC
>JAOTVR010000136.1 GCA_029863305.1 Gammaproteobacteria bacterium
GCTGAGCGGAAACGTTGCATTGTTGGATGCGAAAATGCGCGATACCCTGGATCCGAGCGGTGGCGGCTTCGACATCAGCGGTCAGCGGCCGGCGGGAGCCCCTGAGTGGACCTTTAATCTGATCGGTGAGTACACGATGGATCTGGGTAGCAACGGCACATTACAGCTTCGCGCCGACTACCGGGGTCGCAGTGACGTATTCAATCAGACATCGAGTCGGAACGTATCCCCGGCACCACGGCTGCGTCCACAGATCAACGACTGGGGTGCGCGTATCAGCTGGGAAAACGCGGATCAGGACATGCGGTTTTCTCTTTGGGGCAAGAATCTCAGAGAGGACTTCGACATTTCCAATTTCGGCCCGCCGAGCCCTTGCTGCCAGTCGTTTGCGGCAGGCTTTCGTGGCAAGACAAGCTACGGTCTGACCGCATCGTTTGATTTCTGAGTGTTGCTTCATGGCCTGATCAGGGCCTGAGCAAAAAAGCAGCCTTTCGAGGCTGCTTTTTTATTGCCTAGAAGATATCCGCGACCAGCTTGATTTCCATCAGGCAAAACACGACCAGCAAAACCTTGTTGAATACCGCGTGGGAGATGACATTCGCGAAATGGATACCTACGCGGGTGAAAATCAAGGTCGGTACCAGCGCCGCCAGGCTGAGCTGCAACCGCGCTGGCGTCAGCAACTCGGTCGTGAATGCCGCACCAACCTGTGCCGAGGCGAACAGTAAGAAGGTGAAGGTGACAAGAAACGCGTAGGCGGGCGGCGGCAGTGAGCGGCCGTGATAATAGGGCGCAACAATTTGCGCGGAGATACCCGTCGCGCCCTGTATCGTGCCGGCGGCTGCGCCAAGAAGATAGCTCGAGTGCCCGGGTCCATGAAAGAGCTTCAGTGAGCTCTTGTTGAAGAAATACTGCATCAAATACAACCCCAGCCAGGTTGCGAGTATCAGCTTGAGCCAACGATCGTCGAGGACGAGCAATAATGTGGTGCCCGCGAGCCCGCCGACGAACCCGCTGGCAAGAAACGGTTTGTGTTCTTTGAGAAGTGATTTGTACTTGCGGTGACTGACGGCCATCCAGAGGTTGGCGCCTATCCCGGGAATGATCATTAACACGACGGCTTCTTCAACCGAGGTGATCGCAGCCAGCGCGGGCACTCCAAACAGAGGCAGACCAAGGCCGGTCATTCCCTTGAGCAGTGCGCCGATCGAGATCGCGACAAGGACTGCGACGAGCAGGCCCGCATTCAATGGCATCAGATCCATACTCGTCCTATAATCAGCGCTGCTGGTGCAATCGTTTGCACGAGCCTACTACAAGGCGTGCAGCTAGCAAAGAGAGCGATTCGGAGCCACGATGAAAGTGACCGCAGGCGCACTGACGGTTTGCGCCGCGCGAAGACTTTGGAGCAGGGGATGGCATTGAAATTCAGGCTCAACGGGAAGGAAGTCAGTATCGATGTCGATCCGCAGACACCGCTGCTGGAGGTGCTGCGCAACGATATCGCACTGAATGGACCGAAGTTTGGCTGCGGCCTGGCTCAGTGTGGTGCGTGCGCGGTGTTGCTCGACGGTGTCTCCGTTCGCTCATGTGTCATGCCCGTCCAGAGTATCGCGGGTAAAGACATCACCACGCTCGAAGGACTGGGCAGCGCAACGAATCCACATCCACTGCAGGCCGCGTTCATAGCTGAGCAGGCCTTGCAGTGCGGCTATTGTGCGAGCGGTGTGATCACGACCGCAGCCGCCTTTCTCGAGCAGAATCCGACGCCTCGCGACGACGAGATCAAACAGGCTTTATCGGCGCATTTGTGTCGTTGCGGCGCCCAACCTCGGATGGTGCGCGCCGTCGCCCGAGCCGCAAGGCAACTGGCGGGTGAAGACTCATGAGGACCAGCCGCCGGGAGTTTTTACAATCCGCGGGCGCGCTCGCGGTCTGTTTCGCATTGCCGGCGTGTTCGCGTCACGCCGTTTCCATCACGGGTGGTCAGGCAGTACTCGGAAATCGCCTGTTGCTGCACGCATCCGGAGCGATCGAGCTGTTGCTGGGAAAGGTCGAGTTTGGTCAGGGGGTTGGTACGGCGATGGCGCAGATCGCGGCCGAGGAACTCGATGTGAACGTCGATCGCATGCAACTTGTGCCGGTTGACACAGATCGTTCGCCTGATGAATTCTATACGTTCAGCAGTATTTCGATTCAACAGAGCGGGCCGCCGACACGCAGGGCGGCAGCAGCGGCTCGGCAGTTCCTTCTGCAGCGTGCTGCGGCGCGGCTCGATGTTGCTGCTGACACGCTGAATGTGCGCGACGGCGACATCTATTCCGCAGGCAAGCGGACAAAACTCAGCTATTGGCAGTTAATTGGTGACGAAAATATCGATATCGACATCGATGATGACCAGGCGGTCAAGGCCGTGGATGACTATTCGATAGTCGGCGAGTCCTGCCCGCGCATCGACATTCCTGGCAAAGTATTTGGTGCGGCCAGTTATTTGCAGGATCTGCGGCTGCCCGGGATGTTGCATGCACGCGTGGTGCGGCCGCCGGCCGAACGTGCACAACTTACGAGTATTGATGCGTCGGCAGTGGAACAACTGCCCGGCGTTGTCACAGTCGTCAGAGACGGGGATTTTCTTGCTGTAGTCGCCGAACGCGAGAGCCAGGCGCGTGATGCGGCTCGGGCATTGCGCGATTCGATTGCATGGAAATTGGCCGGCGACATGCCCGATGAGCGTGCCCTTTACGACTGGCTGAAGACGGCAGACACGCGCGTGGAGCCAGTCGCGAGCAAAACGCCGGATTCGACACAGCGAAAAACGACGGCGACGGTTGCAGCAAACTACCAGCGGCCTTATCAGGCGCACGCGTCGATGTCGCCGTCTGCGGCCATTGCGCAGTTTGATGGCAGGCAAATGACCGTGTGGAGTCATGGTCAGGGCATGTACCCGCTGCGCACGGGTATTGCCCACGTGCTGAATCTGGACATAGAAGATGTCCGCTGCCTGCATCATGAGGCAGCGGGGTGTTACGGACATAACGGCGCGGATGATGCGGCTTGCGATGCAGCAGCAATCGCCATGCGCCTGCCCGGTAAGCCCATCCGCCTGCAGTGGGAACGTGCCGACGAAATGGCCTGGGAACCCTATGGGTCGGCGATGCACATTGAAGTCGAGGCCGACGTTGACGAGGCGGGTGATGTCGCGGCCTGGAGATACGATATCTGGAGCTGCCCGCATTCGAGTCGGCCGAGAGACCCGGAGGCAGCCGGCAACATGATCTACGCCCGGCAGAAGCAAGACCCGCTGCCGCTGCCGCCGGCGCAGTCCATTCCGCAACCCAATGGCGGTGCGGACAGGAACGGTGTGCCGCTGTATGCGTTCGAGACGATGGAGGTGACCAAACACCTCGTCACAGATGTGCCGATACGCGTGTCCGCACTGCGTGGACTGGGCGCCTACGCCAATGTATTTGCAATCGAATCCTTCATGGACGAACTGGCCCTGCGTGCGGGTGCGGATCCGATGGATTACCGTCTGCGGCAGCTCGACGATGAGCGAGCGATCGCACTGCTGGAACGGTTGGCAAAGACGACCAATTGGTATCAACGGCAAACAGGACGAGGCGGAGAGGGTTGGGGTCTCGGATTTGCGCGCTTCAAGAATCGATCGAGCTACGTTGGCGTTGTCATGCGGGTCGCGGTGGATCCGGGCACAGGCGCCATCCGTCTCAAACAGGCTGATGCGATTTGTGATGCAGGGCTGGTCATAAATCCGGACGGAGTGAAGGCGCAGATCGAGGGTGGCATCATCCAGTCGGCGAGCTGGACGTTGAAGGAGCAAGTACGATTTAGCAGGGAATCGAAGCAAAGCCTCGATTGGGCCAGCTACCCGATTCTTCGTTTCGACGAAATTCCCGATATCGATGTCGCATTGATGCAGCGCGACGATCAACCCCCGCTTGGAGTGGGTGAGTCGGCTCAGGGGCCAACTGCGGCGGCTATTGCGAATGCGGTGTATGCCGCGACAGGACAGAGGCTGCGACGTTTGCCGCTGGTGCCCAGGCCGGCCTGACGAAAGTTAGACGAATTCCAGGTGAACGATTTGCTGCGTTCATGCATCTAACCGGTGTAATCTGGTAACTGACCGAACTTGGTGGAGCCTCTGAATGTCCCTGGTTGCCGAACTCCGGCGTCGCAACGTCTTTCGCGTGGCCGCTGCCTATCTCGTCGTGGGTTGGCTGCTCACTGAAGTCCTCACGACGATACTGCCAACCCTGGGAGCCCCCGAATGGACAGCACGGGCGGTGATTCTTGTGTTCGCCTTCGGCTTCATCCCGGCCGTGGTGTTTTCCTGGTTCTATGAGCTGACTCCCGAGGGCATCAAGCGGGAGTACGAGGTCCAGCGCGACGAATCGGTCACAGCGGGTACAGCCAAGAAGCTGGACTACGTCACGGTTGCCGCAGTGGTTATCGGCATCTTTTTTATCGCGTTCTTCAGCGCGCAGACCTCGGACGATGATGCGCCCCCGGCTGCCGTCAGTAATGCGTCGGTCGCGGTATTGCCGTTCGTCAATATGTCGGATAACGCCGAGAATGAGTATTTTTCGGATGGTCTGACCGAGACCTTGCTGCACATGCTGGCACAGATTCCGGAGCTCAAGGTCGCTGCGCGGACGTCGAGCTTCGCATTCAAAGGTCAGAACAGGACGGTCATAGAGATTGCACAGTTATTGGGCGTGGCGCATATTCTCGAAGGCAGTGTCCAGCGATCAGGGGACAGAGTCCGAATCACCGCGCAGCTGATTCGTGCAGACGACGGATTTCATGTCTGGTCGGAAACCTTCGATCGTACCTTCGATGACATATTCGGTATTCAGGACGAGATTGCCGAGAAGGTAGGTAGTGCGTTGTCGGTGTCGCTGCTGGGAACGACTACCGATAGCCTGATCGCCGGTGTTACGACGGAGAGCTCGGATGCCTACGATCTGTATTTGATGGCGCTGAAGGAGCGGTCCACGTTTTCTTACGGTGGCCTGCGGGCAGCGGAAGATCTGCTCAAGGGTGCGTTGACGATCGATCCTGATTTTCTCGATGCGAAAGTGGAGCTTGCCATAGTCTATGCACATCAGGTCGAGACCGGCCTGATGGATCAACACGACGCCTACACGCAAATCATGGCCATAACCTCTCAGGTCCTCGAGGCCCGGCCGAACGACGTCGACGCCCGGGCGATGCGGCTCTTCACGGAGAAAGCCTATCTGGCCGAGCAAGCCGATCCGGAAGAGATGTTCGATCTCGTGGAGCAACTCGAGGATATCGTCGCCGAATACCCGGCGAAGTATCAGCCTCGGGTATTGCTGTCACGAGCGCTGCAGGGATTGCAGCGACTCGACAGATCACTCGAAATTCAGCAGGAGGCGCTGGAGCGCGATCCGTTCAACCCCCGAATTCTGTACGAGATTGGCTCGATCTACGCGGCCCTGGGGCAAGTGGAAGAGGCACAGGAGTCGCTAAACAGATCATTGGAGATAGAGCCGCTGCAGCCGAATGCCTATGCGATTCTCGCTGGATTGAGCCTGCAGGTCGGAGACGGGGTCGATTACCTGCAGCAGTTTCTCAAAGCGATCGAGGTCGACCCGAAAGATCATGAACTGGCGGGAATGGTTGCCAACTTTCTGTACAACCTGAAGTTGATTGAAGAGGGTGACGATTTTCGCGATCGCGTGATGGCCATTGCGCCAACGAGCGAAATCGCTTATCAGGTCGAACTGAGTCGCGCGATCAATGCCGGCGATACAGAGGCTGGTCTGGCCAGCGCACGTCGCGCGATCGAGGACGATATCGACGATCGTCGCTTCTCCTATGGTGGCGCGGTTGAGTACCTGCTGCGTGACGCGGCGCGCCGCGGCACTGTGGAGGAAGAGGCCAGTTACATCGAGCAGCACGCGCCCGGGATCTTCGATATCGAGGCAAGCGCGCCGCCGGGAAAATATCGAGCTGCCCAGATGGCTGCGTTCGACGCGTGGTACGTCTCATTGTCGCACGATGAATTGCTGAACCGGCTCGAACAATTCGGAAAAATAGCCGCCGCCTATGGCTTCGACCCACAGGAAAACCCTCGGCTGCTGTTTCGCGTTCTGGCGCTGCAGGGCGATGTGGAAGGCGCAATCAAGGTCGCGCTGGAGAATTTTGCAGATGACTCGCCGCTGCAGTACGCGGGCTGGCGAGAGACGCTGGCACAGGCGCAGTATCAGGAAATTGTTGCCGATCCCCGTGTTCGGGCCGTGCTACGTAGCTGGGAAGAGCAAGAAGCCGAGATTCGCGACGAGGTCAGGACGTATCTGGCCGACCTTTACGCCGCAACATAAAAATGGGGTCGAACCGGATCCTGTGAAGCAATCGGTTCGACCCCTTTTCAAGCGCTACGGATCAGGGTTCCAGAAGAAACAGGCCGAGCTTGTAGGCGGTGAAGACGTTGCTGTCAACGTCATATTTGCCGTACGCGTACATGGAACGCGCGGTTGTCACGCCATCACCCAGGCTATTAATCAAGTCACCGATGAAGTCGTTCCATTCCGAATAGAGGCGCAGGCTGTCTTGCGACTTGATCGAGAACAACATGCGTCCGGTTTCGCGTGGAACGATAGCGGTGTCTGAATCCAGCGACGTCAGGTCAATCAGAACCGGACCTTGCTTGATGTAGCGACGTTCACCGATGTCCTCGTTCTGATTGTTTAACAGCAGTCCATCCGTACCCATGCTGCTGAACGGCTGCAGTGTTCCATCGCGGCCCCAACCGACGCCCAGTGCGCTGCGAACGTCCGTGTAGTCAATGATGCTGCGACCCGTGAAGTCGGGCGGTGCCATGCCGAACGCGGTCGGGAATCCCCAGGCGACTATGGGCTTGCCAGTCGAGAAGTCGGCCAGAGTCAGGTTAAGTGTGCGAATCTCATAGTTCTCGGGATCTGCGTCGTCTTCTGCTGTCACTCCGGTACCCGAGAAGTCGAATATCTCCGCGCGACGGCGGTCGATCGAGTGCAGGGTGATGTCGGTCTGACCCGGCACGACGGTATTGACGATGCCCGACAGATGCGTGACGTGCATACGCACCGCTCCTTCGGTGGCGTCAAACAGGATCTGTGGCGCCAGTGCATCGCTTGTAGGCGTAGGCTGATTACCGCGGATCGTGACACGCTGGCCGATAGACAGGGCGTCAATCGTCAGATCGGACAGTCGGTGGCCATCCTTGAATACCCTGGTGTTGGGTCCGACTTCGACAACGACATCATCATGGAAGTGAACACGCCGATCGACCGCGGCGAGCTGCGGGATGATCGTCGCGCCGCGTATGGTCAGGAAATTGCCGTCACGTTTGATGATATTGCCGACAACGGTGTCTCGGTCATGGCCCGGCACGCTGGATCCGGCCAGGACAAGGTCGGCCGTAAACGTCCGGTCGGCAACGGTCAATGTGCCTTTTGCGATCGTCGGTGTCCCGGGTCCGGCCACGTTCAAAGCGCGCAGGCCTTCGCTACCGACCCACATCTCGCCGTTAACCTCGAATTCCGTTTCATTGCTTACGTTGACAGTGAAACGCCCGAAGTCTCCAACACGATCGTGAAACGGGCGAACTGCAATCGTGTAGCTCATTGCGTCTTCATTGACCGCGATCAGCGGCCCACGAACGCGAATGTCTTTTTCATCGACGGGATGTACTTCAGCGACGATGAATTCTGCCGATGCTGCCCTTGCCGGCGTTGGCAGGAGATCGACCTGGTGTGAGGCCGCGAGATCGAAGTCCAGCTGCAGCAGATGAGTTCGGCGTTTGGTGACGACCAGTTGATCGCGGTTGGACAGTACGATCTTCAGTTCAGTCTGAACCAGTTCGACATCGTTCATGTCAGTGACCACAGCAGCCTTTGAACCACTCGCTGCATCGGCGGCTTCGACGATCACCTCGGCATCGCTGTAGTCCAGATTGATCGTACCGGCGACATAGATTGCCGGCGGGACGACCGCAGCCGTAACGAGTTCGGCAACATCGACGTAATCGGTGAAATTGATACGAGTCTGGCGGGGCAACACTTCGACGACCCTGCCATCCGCTGTTTCCAGCGTCAGTGACATGACGTCGACCGTGTAATTCAGAAAATCGCCATCCGCGTCGGTGAGGCCGATCAGGACCGTTCCACATTCGTCAAAAGTGGTCGAATCACCGGGATCACAGGTGGCCGTCTGGGTCGGAGCGGGGTTTGACGTGGTGCTGGCACCTCCGCCGCAGGCCGTGAGTATCAGGGCGGTCAGCAGCAGTGCTGCGCGCCCGGTATTTGCGAAGTTCATGCGTCTCTCCTTGTTCGCGTGTGTCGGTATACATTGGGATTAACGGCTACCGCCGAGATTGGTTGACGCAACGGTCCTCGACGGCGGTGACTTGCTCGCCACAAGCAGCTGTGCAAGCCCAGAATGTCAAAAAAAGCAGTAAGTTATCTTGTATTCCTGCCTCAACATGTCACAATTCTTTCCGGTACGGCGCCAGGGTTTTCGCACGGGAATTATGTCTTGTGAGCAGTCCGCCCGATAACAGTGACACCACCAGCGTCCGGCATCGCAGACCGCGGGCCGGCACCCGTACCCGCGGCGCCGCCGACGCGCTGCAGACGAAAATTGCCGTCGGCCTCCTGAAACTCGATCCGCATACCATTGAACAACAGCTGCAGGCGAGTATCGACGAACTGCCCGATGCGGCGGGCTGTGACTCGGCTTTCGTTGCTCTGATCTCAGCGGATGGCAAGCAATTCGAAACAGTGATTTCTGCTACGAGTGGATTCGCCCAGGCCAATCCCAAAGTTCTTGGCGGGCAGCCTCTGGAGAATTGGCCATGGCTCAGCCAGCGGCTTGGCCACCTGAAAGTGATCGAGGTTGCCGACACCCTGCAAGGCTCGAAGAGTTCCAAAAACGAACTCGAACGACTGTCCGAGCTGCAGATTGGTGCCATCTTGATGATCGGATTTTCGGTACACGACG
>JAOTVR010000033.1 GCA_029863305.1 Gammaproteobacteria bacterium
CGCACCGAGAGAAAGACCGCGGCCGGCTATCACGGCTTCGTCTTTGACACCTCGCCGGATGTCAGCATCGAGGAGGACCTGAGTCGTCGCGATTTGACGATCAATGCTCTCGCGGTGGATTCGGATGGCGTGCTGATTGATCCTTTCGGTGGCATGCAAGACCTGGAGAAACGACTGATACGGCATGTCTCCGACGCGTTCATGGAAGACCCGGTGCGCATCCTGCGGGCTGCCAAATTTGCGGCGCGCTATGCCAGGCTCGGATTTCGCATCGCGCCCGAAACACGCGACATGATGCGGCAGATGGTCGCCGACGGCGAAGCTGACGCCCTCGTGCCCGACCGCGTGTGGAAGGAAACCGAGGCAGCACTCGCCGGACCAAACCCACATCTGTATTTCGAAGCGCTGCGCGCCTGTCGCGCACTGCGCGTCGTGTTTCCGGAGGTCGACGCATTGTTCGGTGTGCCGCAACCGGCAAAATGGCACCCGGAGATCGATGCCGGCCTGCATACGATGATGGTTGTCGAAGAGTCGGAGAAGATCAGCGGTGACGTCGAAGTGCGATTTGCGGCGCTGATGCATGATATTGGCAAGGCAAGAACGAACCCGGCCGAGCTGCCGTCGCATCCGGGCCATGAGCAACTCGGCAAAAAGATGATCAGGGAAGTAGCCGAGCGTCTGCCGGTGCCGCGCGCGTGCCGTGATCTCGCATTGATCGTTGCCGAATACCACACACATTGTCATCGCGCATTCGAATTGCGCGATGAAACTATCGTCAGGGTGCTCGAGAAAACGGATGCGTTTCGCCGCCCGGACCGGTTCGAGCGGTTCCTGCTCGCTTGCGAGGCTGACGCGCGTGGCCGAACCGGATTCGAGCATCGGGAGTATCTGCAGGCTGCATACTTTCGCGCCGTGTTCGCAGCAGCATCAGGCGTCGATGCTGCACAAATCGCCAGCGATCACGACGACGCACAAATCCCCGCGGCCCTCAGAAAAGCGCGTGTTGCAGCGGTTCGGCAATACCGCCAGAGGGCTTAGTCGCCACCGTAGAAGTACAGATACAAGGAGAAGAACATCACGTCACCGTACAACTCCGAATCGTCGTAACCGAGGCCAAACTCCACGTCGGTCTTGTCGCCCATCGGCAACAGGAAGCGCAGCGTCGCTGATTTGGTCCGTGAGCGGTCTATGACGCCCTCCCAGGTCGCAACATCAATCTCCCAGCGCTTGAGGCCCTGATCGATACCGAGCGTGACACGGGCACGATGATCAACGAGCGTATTGAGCAGGCTGAGGCGTGACACCGTGAGCAGATTGGCGGCATCCGTATTTTCGACCGGCCGAAACGGCACACTGTAATCGTACTTGATGGCCGCGAGCCGCAGACTCGTGTTTTCACTCATCTGGAATCGCGCCGATGCGCCGAATCCGTCGGCGTCGAACATGATTTCACGCGACGTCTGCAAATCGAGGCTCGGAATTATGAAATCGAAATCCCGATATTCGTATTCCGCGGCCAGCCTGACCGCCTGCCCACGCCAGTAGACGGATGCGCGCAGATCGTTGGACTCGAGAATGTCCGAATCGCCCCAGTAGGCCGCGCCGACACGTACTCCCACCGGATCGAAATCATGGTCGAGTTCGATATCTGCATACAGCGACTCGACCTCGCCGAGTCGGGTCAGCTCGACCGAACTCCTGGCAACACCGGCTGATAACCAGGTCTTGTCACCGAGTCCGACACCCCCGATCAGGGATGCACTGACGCCGTCTTCCGAATCGCTTTCAATGCCACCACCAATAATGAAGCCGTCGCCGTCCGCCACAGCGTTACCGGCCAGCAATAGCAACAGCACAAGTCTAAATGACGACATACAGAATTACCGCAGCCAACACAATGCGATAGATTGCGAACGGCATCAGGCCGATTCGACTGACGAAGCGCATAAAAAATTCGATACTCAGATACGCAACAATACCCGAAACCAACACACCGATGGCAAGCTGCCCCCACGCGACCGCCACATCGGCTCTCAGAAGCCCCAGCAGCGAATAAGCGGTCGCCAGCAGGATGACCGGGACGGCGAGCAGGAATGAAAACCGCGCCGCATCCTGACGTTCGAATCCCAGCGCCATGGCAGCCGTTATGGTCACGCCGGAACGGGATGTGCCGGGAACCAGCGCGAGCGCCTGCGCGACGCCTATGAGCACTGCATCCGAAATGCGCACGCCGGAAATCTCCCGCGTACGCCGACCGAAGCGATCGGCCAACAGCATCAGGACGGCATAGGCCGACAGCGTGCAGACGATGACGACGGGGCTGCGCAAATTCGCTTCTATCCAGTCGACAAACAACAGCCCCGCAAGCGCGGCAGGAATAGTCCCGAGCGCGATACCGAGCGCCATGCGCGACTCGATCGTTCTGATGTTGCCGCCCATCACCTGCAGACCACCGCGCAACAACGCGTGAATATCCGTGCGAAAGAAGATCAGGACTGCGATGAGTGAACCAAAATGCACCGCAACATCAAATGCCAGTCCCTGGTCCGTCCAGCCGAAAAAAACCGGAACGAGCACCAGGTGTCCCGAACTCGAGATCGGCAGGAATTCGGTCAGCCCCTGGACAATGGCGAGAATGACGACCTGGAGTCCGGTCATCCGCTGTCCCGGCTGTTGGCTGCTGAATTCATAACGATGTCGTCCTGTCCGCCAGGCTGAAAGCAGAGGGCTGCGTTACGGTCCCCTTGCTCAGGCCAAGGCATTTGAAGTTTTCGCCCATTTCGGTGGGCAGAGTAAGTAATTTAATCTGCCCCGACAATTTGAGCTGTGCGTCGATTGGCAATTCTGCAAAGTCCGCGAGCTGCTGATCCAGGCCAGCACCAATGAGGAACTGCGCCTGATTGACGTATCCGGCGATCTCCAGCCCGCCCGCGACGGCAGCCTGCGCGACCGCCGAGAAGTCGACCCATGCTGTCAGGTCCTGGATGCCCGGCAAGATCAGCGGATCTTCGTGCACGTGATGCCGAAAATGGCATCGCAACCAGCCACCCGAGCGCTCAGCCGCGTAGTACTCACGGCGGCTTACGCCGTAGTCGAACAAAAAGGCAACGCCGATACGCAAGACCGGAGCGAGATCACGGATCCATTGAGTCGCCGCCAGGCACACCTCGGACGAAAACCCATCGGGCAGCTGTTTGCCCAGCTCTGCTTCGATCGCGCTGACCGCGGCGACCAGATTCTCTGGCGCATCCCGCTCACGCAGCACGAAAACATCGTTGTCGAGGGCAACACACAATTGTGAAATGCCGTTGCCGCGACGTATAAAGCGCTCGACCGGCAGTGCGTCGAGTACCTCATTCGCAACGACGACGCCGTCGTGCACGTCGGGCAAACGCTGAAGCCAGGCTACCCGGTCCATCAATTGCGGCAGCTCTCGATGCAGCAATGCCTCTTGCCGCTCGCGCAAATCGGCCGAGACCTCGAGTATCTGGTAACCGCTGCGCGGCAACGCGTCGAGCTTTGCGAGCGTGGACAATATGTCGACCGCGAGCCTGCCGCTGCCCGCGCCGACCTCGAGTATCGACGCTGACTCGACCTGATCCAGGACTTCAACACATTGGCGTGCCAATACCTGTCCGAATACCGGTGAGATTTCCGGTGCCGTGACGAAGTCGCCTGCCTCGCCGAACTTCGTCGTGCCGGCACTGTAGTACCCCAATCCGGGCGCATACAGGACGTGATGCATATACTCGGCGAAACTGATTTGTCCACCCGAGCCGGCAATCTTCTCGCGCAGGGATTCGGCGACACGGACACTGTGCGCGGCGCTCTGCGCATCAGGTTTTGGGAGTGCAAGGTGCTGCCCGTGTTGCATAAGACCTTCGGAGTCTTCCAGAATGGGCCCCTTTATAACGTGAATTGAGCGAAGGGTCGCCGATGTCATCGCAAAACAAGCTTAGCGGCAAGGTTGTCCTGATCACCGGGGCCGCGCGGCGTATCGGCGCGGCGATAGCGACCAGGCTGCATCGGAGCGGTGCCAACGTCGCGGTGCATTATCGCGGATCCGCCGCCGAGGCGGCGGCGCTGGTGCAGGATCTCAATGCGCAGCGAGCCAACTCGGCCGCGGCATTCAAGGCCGACCTGATCGATACGGCTAGCCTGCCGGGGCTGATCGCCGATGTGGTGGACTGGCACCACAGGCTCGACATTCTGATCAACAATGCGTCGAGCTTTTATCCGACGCCACCGGGAGAAATCACCGAGGCGCATTGGGATGACCTGATGGGCAGCAACCTCAAGGCACCTTTGTTTCTGGCACAGGCAGCGATGCCGCATTTGCAGCAGGCCCGGGGCACGATCGTCAATATCGTCGATGTACACGCGCAACGCCCGCTCAGGAATCACACGGTCTATGGACCCGCCAAGGCCGGGCTCGCCATGCTGACCCGCTCGCTCGCAAAAGACCTGGCGCCCGAGATTCGCGTGAACGGCGTGTCCCCCGGCGCCATACTCTGGCCTGAGGATGGTCCGGACGAAGCCGGCAAGGAGTTCATTCTCCGGCAGATTCCGCTCGGGCGCAGCGGCAACCCCGACGATATTGCGACATGCGTACTGTATCTGGTGCGCGACGCAACCTATGTGACCGGCCAGATCATCGCGGTCGACGGCGGGCGCTCAATCGGATGGTAGGTTTTCAAGGCAGCCAGAGTCCTTTCTGGCGAATCAGTGCTGATGCCACGGGCAGGATTGGCTAATACGCGCCCGCAAATTCCCGCCACGGCGGCCCGCGGCGATCCGCTCGCGAGAGATCCCGTTCCAGTTGCGACCTTGTCTGACCAGCCACGGCTGCTGCCGCGGGGCAGGCACCCGTGTCGAGATAACCGAGCGCCGCCGCCATATTCGGGTCGTCCGGGGCGCCGATGGGAATGTTCAGGTCGTCGGCAGCAGAGCATCCGGGCGTGACCGGCAAGCCGCCAAAGTAGTCGCCGAAGTCGTCGGCGTTGACCGTCTGAAATGCGGTCGGCCGCAGGATCTTTTCGCAAAACTCGAAGCCGACCTGACCCACGGGCTTGCCAAATGTCCGGTCACCAACGATCGCCACTTCGACGTGCGCGGCCATGCTGTTGGTCACGAGTTCACTCGCCGACGCTGTCGCCTGAGTCGCGATGATGACCAGACGCGACAAACTCATTGAATTGCCCAATCGCTCGAAGAACTCCTCGTCATTGTTGGCCGCGGCGCGGTCGGCATTGAACAGGGTTTTGGAAAACGTCAGGTTTTCGGCGACATCGCCACCGAGGAAATCACCCAATAACTCAGCGGTGGTAACGAGGCCGCCGCCGTTGTAACGCAAATCGATGATGACGTCGTTGACGCCATTGGCGCGGAAGTCGGCAAACACGGTGTCAAACACGGGATCTGCGGTACTGATGAATGTCGACAGCTCGAGATAGCCCACCATGCGACCGCCACCGGCGTCGATGACGCCCCACTGCGGGATCGGGTTTATCGTCACGATGTCTTTCGCAAGCGAAATCGTGAACTCGGTGACACCGTCGGTCTCGAGCATCGTGAACTCGAGGGGCGTCGTGTCGAAAGCGGACGCAAAGCCTTCTGCGGCTTCGATCTGGGCGATCGTGCGGCCATTCAGCGCGACGAATCGCTGGCCTCGCTGCAAATCACCCAGGGCCGCCGGGCTGCCCTCGAAAACACGCGTTACTCGAAAGTCATTGACCGCCAGTTGCTGCCAGCTGAAGCCGAAACCCTCGAACTGCCCTTCACCGAAAAACGCCTGATCGGCGGCTGCCGAACCAATGAAGCTGAAGTTGTCGATGGGTTGGCCGCTGCCATCGTCGGGACTGAATGTGGTCAGGTAGGCCAACAGAGCTTCCGGCGATGCAAAATTATTGACGTTGATATTGCCGGGCAGCAGATCGTTCCACAGATACCACTCCTGCATCGCGAGAAGAACAAAGTCCTTCTGGCCCTTGTTCGAACACCCGACATCCGCCGCCGCGCCACCGTTCGAGGAACCGCAGCCCGCCAATGCCGCGGTGACGATAAGAATCAGAATCTTGCGCATTGCCTCTCCTGCGGGCGTAATTGCCGGGACGCACTGTCGAGCCTCATGGTAACCAGATCAGGCCCTGGTTCATCAGGTAGCCGTTCGCAGTTTGACCGCAAATGTCGGCAAAATGCTCGCACTTTTTACAGGCTCAGGTCGACCCGCACCAAGGGTTGACGATGCTTGTCGAACTCGAGCCAATGGTCGGATATCGTGCGCCCCGTTTCAGGATGGACGAGGTCCGGCACGAGTTCGGCCAGTGGCCGTAACACAAAGCTGTACTTGAGGATGTCCGAGCGCGGCAGGCAAAGGGGTGGCTCGTTCAGGATCAGGTCGTCGTAAAGCAGCAAATCAATATCCAGCGGGCGTGACGAGAACCTGTCCGTGGCGCGCGCCCGTCCCGCCATGCCATGGATCGCCTCGATCCGTTTATGGATGCGGGCCGGCGAATCATCTGTATCCAACGCAGCCACAAGGTTCAGAAAATCGGCCCCCTCGAACCCGACTGCCGCGCTTTGATAAGTATCTGACAGCCTCACATCACCGTAACGACGGCGGAGTTCGTCGACCCCGATGCGAAGGTTCGCCTCTGGGTCGATGTTGCTGCCGAGGCTCAGATACACGCGGGCCACCTTGCTAGTCCGTTGCTGGACGAGTGCCGCGCTCGATAAGAACACCGACATCGCGGGAACCGCGTATCGCTCCCGGCTTGTTGACCCGAACCCGGACCCACGCCACGTCGAATTCGTCGAGGAGGATACCGGCGATTTTCTCCGCGAGCGTCTCGACGAGTTGAAAGCTGGAGTCGCTGACGAACTGCTGCACGCGCTTGGCAACCAGTTTGTAGTTGAGCGTGTCGTCAACGCTGTCAGAGGCTGCGGCTTTACGAATATCGGCTGCCATATCGAGATCGATGACGACGGTCTGCCGAATCTTGCGTTCCCACTCCCAGATGCCAATGACCGTGTCGACCTTCAGCTCGTGCAAGAAAATAATGTCCATGTGTCCCCATTCAACCCGTTGCGGGCGTCACTCCTGGCGGCCCCAAGGTATCAAGCGCCCAGCGCGCTTGCGCACGTATTTCGTCGCAGCTACCTGCATCGGCCAGACGCAGTGCGCCGGCAACTGCGATCATCGCGCCATTGTCCGTACAGAATTGCATGCGCGGATAATGGACCTGCCCGTCAAATCGCCTGGCCATCTCGCTGCGCAACAGCTTGTTCGCTCCGACACCGCCGGCAATGACAATACGCTCGAGGCTTTCGCGCCTGGCTGCCTGCAGTGACTTACCGACCAGCGTATCGACCGCCGCACGTTGAAAGGAAGCGGCGAGGTTGGCACGTTGAGCATCGAATGAGCCGCAGTCGCGCGTCTTTCTGACTTCGAGCATGACAGCGGTCTTCAGGCCGCTGAAGCTGAAATCGAGACCGGGTCGCTGCAGCATCGGCCGCGGCAAATCAAAGGCCGTATCGTCGCCCTCCTCGGCAAGCGCGGCGAGCGCGGGCCCGCCAGGGTAACCGAGACCCAGCAGCTTGGCGGTCTTGTCGAACGCCTCACCGACGGCGTCGTCAAGCGTCGTTCCCAGCACGGCGTAACGGCCCAGGCCTGCGACCGCAATCAGCATCGTATGGCCTCCCGAGACGAGCAGCGCAAGAAACGGATAGTCCGGAGCATCGTCTTCCAGCATCGGCGCGAGCAGGTGACCCTCCATATGATGCACCGCGACCACCGGGCAGCCCCAGGACAAGCCAAGACCGTTCGCCATCCCGCTGCCGACCATCAGAGCCCCGACCAGGCCAGGACCGGCCGTGTAGGCAATCGCGTCCGGCCTTTCGATGCCCGCATCACGCAAGACCTGCACAACCAGTGGCAAAAGACAGCGCACATGGTCACGCGAGGCGATTTCCGGCACGACCCCGCCGTACATGGCGTGCAGGTCGACCTGACTGTGCAGCGCATCGGCAATAAGGCCATGTTCAGTGCTGAATACGGCCACGCCCGTCTCGTCGCAGCTTGTTTCGATTCCCAGGACATTCATAGGAACGGGATAATAACCCAGCAAAGCCTTGGAATCGGCCTGAATCTGGCGTTATAATGCGCGGCTGAGCCCCGGCCGAGCGCCGGGTTTATTTGTATTTGGACTTAAAGACCCTGATTCGTATGCCGAGTGTTCGCCTAAAAGAGAATGAGTATTTCGATGCCGCCTTGCGGCGCTTCAAGCGCGCCTGTGAAAAGGCCGGAATCCTGACCGAATTGCGCCGTCGTGAGTACTATGAAAAGCCCACGCAGGAGCGCAAGCGCAAGAAGGCCGCTGCCGTCAAGCGGCACCTGAAGCGCATTTCGCGCGAAGATGCCAAGCGCAAACGCCTGTATTGAGCCGCGTGCCTGTACTCCGTCCCCACCCCGCACGGAGTGTGCCATGTCCCTGAAAGGCCAAATCACAGAAGACATGAAGTCCGCCATGAAGGCCGGCGAGAAAGACCGGCTCAAAGTGTTGCGGCTGATACTGGCTGCCATCAAACAGGTGGAGGTCGACAAGCGCATCGAACTCGACGACCCGACCGTGCTGGCCGTGCTCGACAAGATGGTCAAACAACGGCGCGACTCGATCGAGCAGTTCCAAAAAGGCGGCCGCAACGACCTGGCCGACATCGAACTGGCGGAAATTGCTGTTCTCGAGACGTATCTTCCCGAGCAACTCAGTGAGGCCGAGCTTGAGGCAATGATCGACGCGGCCATTCATTCGACCGGCGCCGAGAGCATCCGCGACATGGGCAAAGTCATGGGCCAAATCAAGTCTCAGGCAGCCGGCCGTGCGGATATGGGTGCCGTTGGCGCCAGGGTAAAGGCACGCCTGAGTTAGGCAGTGTGCTTGACTGGCGCTTTGTGCCGGAACGACTATGCTAGTCGCTAGTCGAAATAATAATAAATATGAAAGACCCGCAGCGTGCGAGCTGCCGTTAAATTCTATATGGCCGGACTGATTCCTCAGGATTTTATTGACGACTTGATCGCCCGCGCGGATGTCGTCGAGGTGATTGGCAAGCGCATTCAGCTCAAGAAAGCCGGGCGCGAATTCAAGGCCTGTTGCCCGTTTCATGATGAAAAGACACCGTCGTTTACCGTCAGCCCGGGCAAAGGTTTCTACCATTGCTTCGGCTGTGGCGCCCACGGCACGGCGGTTGGTTTTCTCATGGAGTACGAGCATATGAGCTTTGTCGAGGCCATCGAAAGCCTTGCAAGCCTCATGGGCGTCGACGTGCCCCGGGCCGAGAACGACCGACCAGCGCGCCGCTATGATGAATTGTTTTCATTGATGGCGGCCGTCGAACAACACTGGCAGCGCTGCCTGCGTGATAACACGGCGGCAGTCGACTACGTCAAGCGGCGCGGCATTGACGGTGCCACAGCGAGTCGTTTCGGTCTCGGCTACGCGCCCGATAGCTGGAGCGATGTGCTCGACAAATTTGGCAAAACTGCCGAAGGAGCAGAACGACTGCTCGCGACCGGACTGGTCATACGCAAAGACAATGGCAAACATTACGACCGTTTTCGTGACCGCATCATGTTTCCGATTCGGGACACCCGCGGCCGCACGATCGGCTTCGGCGGTCGCGCGCTCGGCGATGGCGAGCCCAAGTACCTGAATTCGCCCGAAACCGTCCTGTTTCACAAGGGCCGGGAGCTATACGGATTGTACGAGGCACGGCAGGCATTGCGGCAGATCGATCAACTCGTTGTGGTGGAAGGTTATATGGATGTCATCGCCCTGGCGCGGCATGGCATAGGCTTTTCGATCGCAACGCTTGGCACTGCGACGACCGCAGACCACCTCAATGTTCTGTTTCGCCTCACCGACAACGTAACATTCTGCTTCGACGGGGACCGGGCGGGCAAGGCCGCTGCATGGCGAGCCCTCGAAAACGCCTTGCCGCAGGTACGGGAAGGCCGGCAGATACGCTTCGTGTTCCTTCCTGACGGTCATGACCCCGACTCTTTCGTCAACGAGTACGGTTCCGATGCGTTCGTCACAGCCCTGACTGACGGCGTCGCCTTGTCGGATTTCCTGATAGGGGAGTTGGCGAGCCAGGTTGACATGACAACGGTTGACGGCAGGGCACGGCTCGCTGAACTCGCCAAGCCGTTGGTCCACAAAGTCCCGCAGGGTGTTTACCATGAGTTGCTCGTCGCAAGTCTTGCTGAGAGAGTCGGCCTGCCGCACGCGCGACTGGAGAAAATGCTCGGCCAGGCGCCGCAGAAAGGCAGTCGAATGACGGCCTCATCAAGATCGCCGACCCGCCAGCGCAGAGCCGCCATCAGCGCGGGCCGACCATCCGTAGTCCGCCGTGCGATCACACTGTTGCTGAACCACCCGAGCGCGGCCGGCAAGCTCGATATCGAGAAACTGGCTGGCGTGCGGCGCGCCGGCGTCGAGCTTCTGCATGACCTCATTGAAACCGTGCAGGAAGAACCCAATATCACGACAGCAGGTTTGCTGGAGCGTTGGCGCCACGACGACGACGGCCGCCACCTCGGCAAACTCGCCGCGATGGAGGTGCCGGAGGAGGACGATTTTGATCCGGCAGCAGAACTCGCGGCCTGCCTTGACCAGCTGGCGCTTGCGGGGCGCCGCGAGCGGATTGATTATTTGATTGAAAAACAGAGACTTAACTCACTGACGGACGATGAGAAGAGTGAACTCAGGCAATTGCATTAAATGCGTCGAATGTCGGGAATTTCTGGCTTGCTCTCTGTCAAAATAGTACACTTGGTCGTTTGCATTTTTAACTTGGAGGTCGTTCTGTCTTGAGCGAGAAACGTGCAGTGATTGGCGGCAATAAACAAGCCCAACAGCTGAAAGATCTGATTGCCCGAGGCAAGGAGCAGGGATTCCTGACCTATGCCGAGGTCAATGATCACTTACCGAACGACATTGTCGACCCGGAGCAGATCGAAGATATCGTCAACATGATTAATGACATGGGCATCACGGTGCATGAGAAAGCGCCCGACGCCGAGTCCATTCTGTTGTCCGATGCGGCTGTGTCGAACGATGACGATGCCGCGGAGGAAGCCGAAGCGGCACTCGCCAGCGTCGATGCCGAATTTGGTCGTACGACGGACCCGGTGCGCATGTACATGCGCGAGATGGGCACAGTCGAGCTGTTGACGCGACAGGGTGAGATCGAAATCGCCAAGCGCATCGAAGATGGCCTCAACCAGGTCAAGTACCACATGGCGCATTTCCCGCCGACCGTCACGCGCCTGCTCATGGTGGCCGATGCGGTTGCTGTTGAGGAAACACGTATGCAGGATTTCGTTGTCGGCTTTATCGACCCCAACGAGCCAGACGAGATCAAGCCACCTGCACCGAAATCAGATGACGACGATGATGAAGTCGTAGATACGGGACCTGACCCTGAAGAGGTCAAAGCGCGCGTCAAAGTTATCCGCCGGCTGCACAATCGTGCCATGACCAATATGGAGAAGTACGGTTATAAAGACAAAAGGACCGTCAAGGTGCAGGCTGAAATCGCCGATCAGTTAATGGAAATCAAGCTTGCGCCGAAGCTGTTTGACCTGCTCGTGCGAAATTTGCGTGGCATCGTAGCTGTCATCCGCAGTCAGGAACGGCTGATCATGCAAATTTGTGTCCGCGACGCCGGTATGCCGCGCAAGGACTTCCTGTCGAGCTTCCCGAAGAGCGAGACCGATATTGCCTGGGTCGAGAAGCACATTCGCGCCAAGCGCAAGCACTCTTCCACACTCGCGAAGCTCAAAGATGACATCCTGCGTGCACAGCGCAAGCTCATCGGTGTAGAAGAAGCGACCTATCTGAAGATTGCGGAAATCAAGGAGATCAACCGACAGATGTCGATCGGCGAGGCAAAAGCCCGCCGCGCGAAAAAGGAAATGGTTGAAGCAAATCTGCGACTGGTGATCTCGATTGCGAAGAAATACACAAACCGTGGTCTGCAATTCCTCGATCTCATTCAGGAAGGCAATATCGGTCTGATGAAGGCCGTCGACAAATTCGAATACCGCCGTGGCTACAAGTTCTCGACCTATGCAACCTGGTGGATTCGGCAGGCGATCACGCGATCTATTGCCGACCAGGCGCGCACCATTCGTATTCCGGTGCATATGATCGAGACAATCAACAAGCTGAATCGTATCTCGCGACAGATGTTGCAGGAGATGGGTCGCGAGCCGCTGCCCGACGAGCTGGCTGAGCGCATGGAAATGCCTGAAGACAAAGTCCGCAAGGTCCTGAAGATTGCGAAGGAGCCGATTTCGATGGAAACACCGATCGGCGACGACGAAGATTCACACCTCGGGGACTTCATCGAAGACCAGACGGTGCATTCACCGGTCGACTCGGCAACCTCATCGGGGCTTAAGGAGACGACGCACAACGTGCTTGCGGGGCTGACACCGCGCGAAGCCAAGGTCTTGCGGATGCGCTTTGGCATCGACATGAACACCGACCACACGCTGGAAGAGGTCGGCAAACAATTTGATGTCACACGCGAACGTATTCGCCAGATCGAGGCCAAAGCACTTCGCAAGCTGCGACATCCGACCCGCTCGGATCAGCTGCGCAGTTTCCTGATCGAAGACTAGGTTCGGGGGCCGGCTCCAGCGGGCAACTGACAAATAAGCCGGGCAATGCCCGGCTTATTTTGTATCCGGTTCTTACGTGGCCCGGACGATGATGAATCTGCTAGAATTCCGCTCCCCCTTTTTGGGCCTGTAGCTCAGTTGGTTAGAGCAGGGGACTCATAATCCCTTGGTCGTAGGTTCGAGTCCTACCGGGCCCACCACTTTCTTCATGCGGGTATTTGCAGGTCCGAGACTTTGAATTGTCCGCACTTGGGTTCCGTAATATGTCCGAACCAAGCCAGTCACTCGAATCAATGGATTACGTGACGGCCGTCGGGCTGACCTGTGTCCAGGCGGCCAAGCCCTCACCGCCGACGAGTCCTTCAGCAAAGCCTCGCTCAAGCCACAGAACCAGCGATACGCCAGGTTCAGTTGCATTTTCTCGCAAAGGCGCCGCTGCGAACGAATACCGTAGCGATCGCCGATAATCAGCATACGCATCAGCAGTTCCGGGTCGATCGAGGGCCGGTCCGCATGACCGCCGGTTTCCGGCCTGTTCTGCAGACTGGTGGCCAAGTGTCGCATTGTTTGGTTTAATATGACCATATTCGTTTCGGGCTTGATGTGTACTGGCCGTTCCGGAGGGACTATGAACACACAACTGCATAGACGAGCTACGAAGACGCCGGCAACCATTCGCAGAGCCGCGTTTCGAGGACCAACAACAAAACTGTGTGACATAGCCACTGCACCCAGGTTGAGACGATTGACGGCGACTGTCTTTGCCGCAGCGCTTCTCACAGTTCTCACCGATGCGGAGACCGCTGCCGCTGAGCTCGTGATTACGGTACCGGCTGAAGAACAAAAATCTCTCATTGAACGCAACGAACTGCAGTACGAAGAGTACAAGTGGCATTCGAAATCGGGCCGCATTCGCATAGCGAAAATCGACGCCGGCATTCTCCAGAAGTCAGGAGCGAACGTCACGTTCACGCCATTCTCCAACGGTCCGTCGATCCCGCTCGCAAGTCGCGGCCTGAAGGGGTCCCGCTGGACCGGGGAGCGTACCACGGGACGGATCCCTGAGCAGGCCATCAACGATGCCACGGCGAATGTCCCGCAGCTGAGTAAAACGATCGACCGTGTATTCAACAAAGTTGAACTGAACGTCGAGTCGGTCATCAAGGACCCGCAGAGCGGTGAGTACGTGGCTCTGCCGGCAAACTACGAAAGGCTGGCGCCAGGTCAATCGCCGGGGGATCGTTTCGGTGACGCGCCCGTGATCCCGGCCGACGCGGACATCATCTACAGGGTGTATGGCTCGATTGCACAAGACCCGTCCCGCGCCGCTGCGAATGGGGCCGCAAGGCGCGAGTTCTCGATCAAGCCGCTATACAATGATCCGGGATACGTCCTCATCTATGAGTGGGACAGTTCGAAAGATCACCACTTGCTGGAACCGCCCGCCGATCCGGAGGCATTTGAAGCATCGCCTCTTGGGCAAGAGTACATGCGTTTGCGTGAGGAAAAGGCGGCGCATATGCAGCGCGTTGAAGAGCGGATCGCTGCGCGCAAGAAGGCGCAGAAAGGAGAGCCGCAGTGAGCCTCAGACTCGCAAGTGTGCTTTTCATGGCTCTTTTCGCGCTGAACGCTCATGCGCTCGATAACCGTATAAAGGTCCTGGCCGTGATGGCGCCAAATGCCGTCAACGACGCTAACCTGAGCGTGCAACTGAATCAGCTTGAAACAGTCTGGAACGGCAGCTCCATACCGACTGTCACGGTCTTGTCCCTGGTCAACCAGCGGGACGGCGCCGGGAATCCGATCAAGCCGCAACTGAGTGGACCACCGCTTGTAACCACGAATTTCAAAGATACACACACGGCACTGCTGAGCGGGGCCTACAACCTCGGCGCCCTGCGAAACTCGTTTCAGGCCGATCTGCTGGTGGTGTTCGTACCAGGTACCGCGTTGTCGGGCGTCTGCGGGTATGCACCGCAAGACAACTGGACCGATGGGGGCACTACGCCAGGGGCATATATCCCGGCTGTCAGCGGTTCTACGGTCGGGCTGGACCTGCGCGGTTCAGATAAATTCTTTCTCGCCATACTTTCGACGAGTCCCGCATGCACCCAGATTCAATCCAATAACAACAATACGAATAACGTCGCGCACGAAATCGGCCACCTGTTCGGGGCAGGGCACGACACGGCACAAACGCCGGCGCCCTTTCCCGCAGCCTCTCCACCCGGCTATTACTTGTTCACCGACAGCCATGCGATGGTTCAGTCCATCAGCATTTTTGGCTTCACGCTTGTCCTTAAATCGGCAATCGCTCGGCCAGACCTGCTGATTCAGGATTGCATCTCCAGTCCTGCAGGAAACTGTATTGCTTCCTCGGTGTACAGTCGCGACGGGGGATTCGGCAATGGCAGTCACGACAACGTTAAGGCTCTGGCGTTCACTGCCAATTCGATCGCGAATTACCGACCCATCCCGGCGAACTGCAATCTCTCCAAGCCCACGAACGTATTCGGCTTCGTAACGCACGTTTGCTTTTTCAACACCGGGCTGACCCGGCACCAGGTGTTCTGGGACGACGCGTGCCCGGACGCGAGCGATTACTACGAAGTACAACGCTCGTTGGTTTCGGCCTTCGGTCCGTATGCGTTCGGCTGGACAACCACCACGCAAAACACGCCAATCTACAACAATATCGACGGCTGGGTGAGAATAAGGGCGTGCAATAACTCGAGCGGCTGCAGCTCGCCTTCGGACAGTGTTTACTTCGCCCCGGCGCTTTGCATTTTCTTGTAAGACTATCGCGGCGAATTAACGAACATATACTCGCAATCCACATACAGGGGCGAAACCTGCGTTTCGCCCTTTTTGTTGTCAGGTAGCTTTCAGCCGGCCGCAGTTACATTTCGAAAATAAAAGGTAACTAGACGCGCAACACGCCGGCACTTTGATACCGCGCACTTCGATTTGATGGGGCGCCTGGAAAAGCCGATGAAAAGTCGCGCTTGCTGAAGCGACACTTGAACTTGCGGCCATCAATCGCGGCAAAGGCGTCCGTGAACAGCCCCGGCCTGCGCGACAGCATCACGAACTCGCGGCAGACCAGCCGAAGCGAATGGTTCAAATTCCCGGACCCACTGAAGCCCGTTCCCGGGTCCGATTTCGGTCTGCTTTTTCCTAAAGAATCACCGCATTACGCCGATACGGAACAGGTGTAGTCGGGATTTGCGGATTCCCGACTTATGGCTTTTGGGCAACGGCGCGAGAAAAGCATTGTTAAAAGCAGATCGGTTTGGTCTTGTAGTCGTCCTCGCCTCTCTAACGGCGATAGCGATCATCATATATATGGTATTTCAGTACCAAAGTGGTGATCGTCTTGCCGATATCCGCAGCCAGGGCGTGAGCCTGGTGCGTGCCTTATCCGGCGTGCCCTACGAGCAACTCATTCCCGGCGGCGAGCAGCAAGGCGTTATCCAGGTACTTCGGCATGGCGCTAACGATGAGGACTTCGCCTATGTCAGCATTGTCGACTCAGAGGGTCGTACCGTCAGCGAAGTTACAAACGGAGGCCTGATTGTTCCAGCCGCCGCGATCCCATCGGAACCTTCATCGTGGCTTGGCGAGAATCAGTTGGAGCTCGCATCAGACCAACGCGGGATAATCGAGTTTCATGCTCCGCTACTCGACGGTGGTGACTTGCAGGGCTTCGTCCGGCTTGGTTATCTGTACCCGGCAACCGGCGTCGACATGAGCCAGGTGCCATTTCTGGCGACAGTCGCCCTGCCCGTTTTTCTTCTGGTTCCGCTTTTCTACCTGTTGCTCCGCCTCGAGGTGCGGCCCGTGCGCGCTGCCAACCGGGAAATAAACCGGCTCATGGAGGGAGAGTCAATGCGCCGCGTTGAAGTTTCCGCGAGCGGTGAGTTAGGCGACTTCATGCGCCGATTCAACGAATTTATTGAACACGCCAACTCGCGAATTCAAGGGCTGGAACAAGACCAGCAACGACTAATAACCTCCGCAAAACTGCTTACCTACCGCAAGAACCGGGTCGAGACGGTCCTCGAGACACTTCCCGAAGCTGTCCTGATTCTCGACGAGAGTGGCACGATTACCTTTGCCAACCAGAAACTGGCGGCGCTGTTCGGCGTGACGCAGGATGTGATACTTGCACAACCACCACGAAGCTGGTGCGACAATCCGGACGTCCTGCAACTGCTTGCCAAATACCAGGCGAACAGCAAAGGCCGCAATTTTACCGACACCATTCGCTTTAGCCTCGATTCGGTAACGGACCGGGCAATTGCGACCAAGACCTATCCGCTGTTCTCTCCGACGAAGGCGTCTTCGGCCATCGGCACGCTGATCATCTTCCGCGATGAGTCGCAGGAAGCACTGGCACGACAAGCCCGCTCCGATTTTGTTGCGCACCTGTCGCACGAGCTGAAGTCGCCGCTGAATGTGCTGGGCATGTACAGCGAGTCGTTGCTTTCGGAAATTGGCAAGTCCGAAGAATTTCGTATCGAGGCGGCCAATGTCATCGCCGACGAGGTTGCTCGACTCAGCTCACTGATTACCGGTCTGCTCAGCATGACGCAGATCGAAAACGGCAGCCTGACACCCGACCGAAGTCTCGTGAAACTGCGTGACGTAGCGAGTGCAGCATTCGATGAGGCGCGACACCTGGCAATCGACAAAGACTACACATTCAAATTTGACGCGCCGAAAGAGATGAATTCGGTATATGTTGACAAGGATCTGATTCGTATTGCAATCACGAATCTGTTGAGCAATGCCGTCAAGTACAACAGCGAGGGCGGCTTGGTCAGTCTTACTTTGGAAGAGACCGAAGACGCGATCCAGATTCGTGTTGCCGATTCGGGTATTGGCGTCTCCGAAGAAGAAACCGCAAAAATATTCGACAAGTTTTATCGCTCGACCGATGAGCGTGTGCAGTCGATCGGTGGTCACGGTCTCGGACTCGCCCTGACAAAGCAGATCATCGAACTTCATCATGGTTCACTGTCACTCAACCATGACCGAGCCGAAGGCGCGGAATTCATCATCAATCTGTGGAAGGAGACGACTGCGGTCAAGCAGGCGATCTGACTATGAAACGTGTACTCATTGTTGACGATCATGCCCCCGTAATCCGGGTGATGCGGCTGGGACTCGAAGAGGCGGGTTTCAAGGTGGATTCGGCCACCAACGGATCGGAATGCCTCGTCAGTCTTTTGGGAGGTCACCCCGATTTTCTGGTGACGGACATCGACATGCCACGCATGAGCGGCAAAGAGCTATGCAAAGCTATTGACGAGCAGTTTCCGAATCGGACGTTTCCGATCGTCGTGCTGACGTCGCGCACCGAACTCGAGCATCGCGACTGGACGCGCGACATGGATAATCTCGAGTTCATGGAGAAACCCGTCAGTGTACGCCGGCTTGTCGCACACATCACCCGTTGCCTTGGCGGGGCGCCCGAACGGACCGGCACCTGACATGTCGACGAGGCTCCTGGGTTCGCTGTCGATGGCCAAGTATGAGCGCCTCCTGCCGCGCGTCTTCCCCGGTGCCGTCAGAATCGACATACGAGACCGGAATGGTGCGTTGTTCTGGAGTGTCCGCCCCGGCGAGAACGGCAGTGAGGCCGATGGCGATGGCGACGATGACCCGGTCGTGGCCTGGACGGATTTCGGCCCCGGAATCAAGCGCCGTCAGCTGCCCTCCAGGCAGCTGCAGTTTCGCGCCGCGTTGCAAATGCGTCAGCATGGCCACATCGCCTGGCTGATCGTCGCTTATGACCTGCAGCCGAGCGTGCCAATGGCAACAGCCCCGGAGCCATTGCGCCGAGCATTCTCTGATGCCAAGGCATTCCTGCAGGAAGAACTCGAGCTGCAGGCTGAGTGCAATCAACTTGCCGTCGAGCTGACCGAGCGCTACGAAGAACTCAACCTGATGTATTCGACAGAGGATCACGTAGAGCACCTCGAAGAGAGCCAGGAAGCGTTGACGCGCCTCGTACACAATTGTGCGGACTATCTCGACGTCGGCGCCGCCGCCCTCATTTCCCGCGAGCGCAATCTCATGCTGCACAGCACTAACAGCACCATGGCGCCTGAGGATGTCGACGGCATACTCGAGCTCCTCGGCACAGCGATCTACGATCGCGTCGAAGCCCAGGTCAGTTCCCTCGTCCTCAACGAGACAGATGACCTGGAACGGCAGCGGCTTTTCGCGGGGCGCAGCGAGAACCTGCTTGCGATGCCTGTCGTTGATGACCACGGCACATCGATCGGCATCATCGCCGTTATCGTGCACGGGGGACGTGTCTTTTCGAACGGTGACCGTAACCTGCTGGAGGTTATGGCAAAGAAAGCCTCGCGTATCATCCACACGCACCACGATTCGCTGACAGGCCTGATGAACCGCAGCGGCTTCGAGCCGACGCTCGTGAGCGCGCTGACCAACGCGCGCACCAAGGGCGGTCATTATTGTCTGCTGCACATCGACATCGACCAGCTGCACGTTATTAACGACCTGATGGGTCACCAGGAGGGCGACGCATTGATCCGCCGGGTCGCAAAGGTGCTGCGCGGTACGCTCCGTGACAGCGATGTCCTTGCGCGCCTCGGTGGTGACGAATTCGCAGTGCTGGCCACCAATTGCGATATCCGGCAGGGCCACTCGATTGCCGACAAGATTCGCATGGCGGTGCGCGAACTGACAGTTGTGTCGGCCAACCGCCAGCTCGACGTCTCGGTGAGCCTCGGCGTAGCGGCGATCGACGCACAGACCGATGGCATCGTCGGCGTTATGGCGTCGGCCGAGATTGCCTGCAAGGCGGCCAAGGATGGTGGACGCGACCGCATCCAGGTCTTCGAGAAGGACAACACCTCGCTCGTTCGCCGCAGCGAGGAGATCGAATGGATCGGCCGTGTGCAGCAGGCCCTGCGTGAGGACATGTTTGAGCTGCACTGCCAGCCCGTTGCGCCTCTTGCCAGTGACCGCTGGCCTACTCATTACGAAATTCTGATTCGCCTGATCGACGACGAGGGCATCATTCATTCGCCCGGCCTGTTCATGCCCGCAGCCGAGCGATACCAGTTGATGCCGCAGGTCGATCGCTGGGTCATACAGAACACGCTACGCACTGTCGGCAAGATCTGGAAGATCATCGCCGACACGGGCTCGGTTTTTTGCATCAACCTCTCGGGCCAGTCACTCACGAACACGGGATTCCTCACTTTCGTCATCGACGAGATTGATCGCTCACCAATCGACTCCAACAGGATCTGTTTCGAGATTACCGAGACGGCGGCGATCTCGAATATCGATGAGGCGACTCTCTTCATCGAGGCCCTGCGCGCAAAGGGTTGCCGTTTCGCCCTCGACGACTTCGGTGCCGGCCTCAGCTCGTTCGGCTATCTAAAAGTCTTGCCGGTGGACTATCTCAAGATCGACGGCAGCTTCGTGTGCGAGGTCACGACTGATGACGTGTCGCTCTCGATGGTTGAGGCCATTTGCCAGATCGGCCGGACGATGGGACTGCAGACGATCGCCGAGTATGTCGGGAACGACGAGACGATCGAGGTGCTGCGCGGCATCGGTGTCGATTACGTGCAAGGCTTCCACATCGGTATGCCCGTGCCGCTCAAACAAATCCTGGGCGGCCTGCGACGTGGCGGCACCGCCGCAACGGCATGAGCGCTTCCGCCGATACTGCAGCGAAGGCTATCACGCGTATCAGAATCGGCGTCGCCACGCACGTTGCGCCGACCCGTTCGTTTTCCGGCAACGAGGCACTGCAGGAATTTTTGCTGGTCGTCGACGAGTGTATCGAGTCTCGCGAATTCAAGATCATCATCGATTTCGCCGCGGTGCAGACGATTGACAGCCTGGCTATTTCGGCACTGATGGATTTGCAGGACCGGCTCATGAAGCTCGGTGGCTGGGTCAAAGTCTCAGGCCATAACAGCATCATCGGCGAGGTCGCTGAAATAACCGGCCTCTCCGACTACATCACCTTTCTCAACAGTAACGGTGAACGCGACCGCCGGCAGCCCGATGACGTCAGTTTCGGTCCCGGCGCGCGACTCGGTGACATCCTGGTTGCCCGAAAACTCGTGCCACAGGCGAAGATTGACGAAGCGTTAAAGCTGCAGGACCGGCTCGGCAAGCGCATGGGACAGATCCTGATCGACAAAGGATGGGTCGCTGAGAACGATGTGCTGCGTGCACTCGGTGAACAGTTGGGTGTCCCGTTCGTGCGCATCCGGCCCGGACTGTTTGATCCTGAATTGGCGGCGCTGCTGGAACGTGGTGTCGCGCGCCGCCTTTGCGTATTGCCACTATTTCGGGTGCGCAGTGTGCTGTATCTGGCGACGGCCAAACCACAGGACATGCCGACCTTCGAGGAAGTCTCGGAACGTCTGCAGTGCGTCGTGCGGCCCGTATTGGCACGTAAGGAAGACATCCTCAAACTGCTCAACGAATCATTGTCGATCGATGACATGCAGTTCGACATGGTGGGCGACGTCGATGAAGACTTTACCGTCATCGAGAACCTGCAGCTCGATGACTATTCGACGATCGACGAAGTGGCTGCCGGCAGCCCTGTCGTCAATCTGGTCAACTCGATCATTCAGCGTGCGGTCCATGACGGCGCGAGTGACATTCACCTGGAACCATTTCGCACACATTCGCGGATACGCTTTCGCATCGACGGATTGCTGTACGAATTCACGGCACCACGCGTGGAACTCCACCCTGCTCTCGTCTCGCGATTGAAGGTGATGGCCAACCTCGATATCGCCGAGCGCCGCATGCCACAGGACGGTCGGATCCAGGTGCACACGCAGGGTCGGTCGGTCGATCTGCGATTCAGTTCATTGCCAGGGCTTTACGGTGAGAAGGTGGTGCTGCGAATCCTCGATAAGAACCAGGCGATACTCGATGTCAACAAACTCAACATGGCCGACGCCAACCTGGCGATCTTCAAGGATCTTCTCGACGCGAGTCATGGCCTGATACTCGTGACCGGACCGACCGGTAGCGGCAAAACGACGAGTCTGTATGCCGCGCTGAACTACCTGAAGAGTATCGAAAAGAACATCGTTACGATCGAAGATCCGGTTGAGTACCAGCTCGATATCATCAATCAGAACGAAGTTCGCGAGCATATCGGGCTGACGTTCGCCAAAATCCTGAAGCACGTGCTGCGACAGGATCCCGACATCGTCATGGTCGGCGAGATTCGTGAGCGTGAAACCGCGGAAATCGCGGTACAGGCGGCGTTGACAGGTCACCTCGTGCTGTCGACATTGCACACCAATGACGCGGTCGGCGCGGTTACGCGGCTCATCGACATGGGCGTAGAGCCGTACCTGCTTTCGTCGGCGCTGCTGGGCGTTGCCGGTCAGCGGCTCGTCAGAACCATATGCCCCAGCTGCAAGGCGGACTTCCTGGCACCACCGGAGATTGTCGAACAGTATGGCTGGCAGGGTGCGGGCGACGTCAGACTGGCCCGCGGCAAAGGTTGTGAAGAATGCTACGACTCGGGCTACAAGGGCCGAATGGGCATTCATGAACTCCTCAAGACGGACGGGGATCTGCAAAAACTGATTATTTCGAGCCCAAGCCGCGACGAATTGACCGAGTACCTCGATGGACGAGGCTTCGGCAACCTGTTTTCGGACGGCATGGCCCGTGTTCTCGAACGTCGTACGACGATCGAAGAAGTCTCGCGCGTGACGAGCATCTAGGCAGGCGCGATGGCACTGGAATTCGAAACAACGCCCGTAAAGGAACCGTCGAATAAAAGCTCGAAGGGCGGATTTCAGTTGACTCTGCCGGGACAGTCGCAGGCGGTCAGCACGACCGATCGCATGTTCTTCACCGAGCAGCTCGCGCTACTGCTGGAAACAGGCGAAAGCCTGTACGGCGCGCTGATAACGATCGTCAAACAAACCGAGAATCCGAAAATGCGCGATATCGTTGAACGTGTCGCTCAGGATGTCAGCGAAGGCCTGTCGTTCGGCAAAGCACTGGCCAAACACGAAGACGTCTTTTCATCCACCTACGTCAACTTGATCGGGGCAAGCGAGCAAGGCGGATTCATGCACGAAGTGTTGCAGCAGCTGCTCGAAATGGATCACAAGCGGGAAGAACTTCGCAGCACGCTGGTTTCGGCAGCGACTTACCCGGCGTTCCTGATCACGTTTTCTATCGCTGTCGTGGTGTTCGTTCTCGTCGTCATATTTCCGAAGTTCGGCAGCATGTTCGAGTCCATTCACGATCAGCTGCCAATGTCGACCAAAGCTCTGATGGCTATCAGCGACCTGTTGCGCAACAACTGGATGTTCATTGTCATGGGGCTCGTTGTATTCGTACTCGCCCTGCAGCAGTGGCTTGTCAGTGCCGCCGGTCGCGAACGAATCGACCACCTGAAACTGCATATGCCGGGTGTACGCGACCTGTTCACCCAGATTTATCTGGTGCAGTCGCTGCAGGTGCTCAGCCTGTCATTGAACAACGGCGTATCCGTCATGGAGAGCCTCGATGCCTGCCGCAACGTCGTCAAGAATTCGGTCTTCCGACGCCTCATCGCCAATGTCGAAGAGAAGGTCGAGTCCGGTGCAGGGGTGGCCGCCGGATTTGTCGACGCGACATTCGTGCCGGATCTTGCCAAGCACATGATCTCGACCGGCGAACAGACGGGCAATCTCGGCAAGGTCATGGGGCGAATCGCCGAGTATTACGAAACCCAGCTGACCAAAAGGCTCGCCGCACTGTCGAAGCTCGCCGAGCCCATCATGCTGCTCGTCATGGGCGTCATCGTCGGCGTCCTGGTCAGCTCTTTGATCCTGCCGATATTCAAATTGTCGCGGGCCGTCTCCTGAAAAGACGGAACTCTTGCTAAAGCAATCGCGAATCTGGCCGATACATAGACAGTAACGGACCTTGATTGTGTTTGAACGGAGATAAGTCTATGATTTCGCGATTAAAAATGCAGTCCCAGCGGGGCTTCACACTGGTGGAATTGCTGATCGTTGTGATCATTCTGGCGATTCTGGCCGCCATCATCATCCCCCAATTCACTGCCGCGACCGACGATGCGGTGCAGTCGGCCTATGACACCAATATCGCCAATATCCGCTCTGCGATCGATCTCTACCGTCAGCAGCACCAGGCGTATCCGGGTGCGGTGACGTCATCGGGCGGCAGCTGCCCTGCCGGCTCCGCGGCCGTGGCAGGCGCTGTCGGTGAACCCGCGTTTATTGCTCAGCTTCGGAACTATACCAACGCCGCCGGACAAGCCTGCACGGGCACAGATGCAACGTTCAGGTACGGTCCGTACCTCAAGGACGACCTGCCCATTAACCCGCTCGGCGACGTAACGCCGAACAACACCGTAACTGTCGTGACGACTGGCACCCTCGGCCTGACATCAGGCAACACCGACGGCTGGCGCTTCGACTCAGTTACCGGTGAGTTCATCGGCGACGAGTAATCCCGACCAACAATGGGGACATTCCTGATATCGCTTGCATGAGCAGCTGTCAGGGATGTCCCCTTTTTTGTGGAGACGGCGTGATGAGGGCAAGGCAGATACAGGGCTACACCCTGATCGAGATGCTGATCGTGATCGCCCTGCTTGCCCTGATTGCGGCAGTGGCCACGCCCGCGTTTGACGGCGATAATGATGTCGTTCTGGACAGAGCCGCTGCGGACGTTGCAGCCGCGATGCGATTCGCGCACGCCGAGGCGATTCGCACTGGCGAACCCTACGGTGTCAATGCCAACCAGTTCGGCCAGTCGGTCAAGGTCTACCGTCTCGATGATTCGGTGATCCCGGCCGTCATTCACTATGATGTGCGCAATCCACTGACCAAACAGATCTACGACCTGCGCTTCGGCGGCGGTGGTGCGGAAGTCGGCATCACGTCGGTCTATTTCAAATTTGACGGTTTCTTTTTCCCGCAGGACCTTATCGGTTTTTCCGGTGCCACCGGTGTGCCCAAGTACAATGACTCCGGCACGATCCGCATGCTCGAGACAGGCTATGTCCGTCTTGGCCTGGACGGCCTGACCCGAACAATTTCCGTCGCGCCGGTGACCGGCCGGGTGACGATCCAATGACGACTCCGGCCTCGCCAGACTGTCAGGCGGGTCTGACCTACATCGAGGTCATGGTTGCGGCCGCTCTGATCGCGATCGCGCTGTTACCGGCCATGGACGCACTTTACACCGGCATACGTGGCAGCGAAGTCTATGCGTCGACCTCGGCGGAGCATTACGGCGCGCTGGCGAAGATCGAAGAGGTGCTGGCGGAGCCACAGTCATTATTGATCACTGCCGCCGCCACGGCTGGCGACGAGAAAACACCGAGTGGCTTCTACTCGGACAGCGCGGGCACCCCGATCCGCCGGCTCGTCTTTATCGCGCGCTACGACGCGGACAATGCCGACGGCGATGGCGACGTCTTCACCGTGCCCGACCCGAACATCGATGGCGACAACGACCCGTACACGGGCTTTACCGGACTGCTTTGGGTGCGCGTCGCGGTCGAAGGCTCGCTGACGTCGCTCGAAAGCCTGGCTGCACCGTGAGTAGTTGACGTGCTGGCGCACCCAAAAGCGCAAGTCGGTTTCACACTGGTCGAGCTGCTGGTCTCGCTGGCTATCGCCGCGCTGCTGCTGACTGCCATGACCGGCCTCGTCAACGCCGTATACGAGTCGCGGGACGACACCCGCGTGCAGAACGACGCCACGGGCGACGCGCGGTTTGCGATGCAGCGCATGGTGACCGCGGTGCTCGGCACGGACCGGCTGATGCTGCCGCTCGCCGACAACCCGAATACCAACTGGCGCGAGCACTTGCGGGAGCAGACCGTGCCCGCGTCCGCGCCCGAGGGCGACAGTACGCTCGCGACCGCGGTGCTTGCGGTAACGCTGGATCCGTCTCTCGACATCGACGCGGACGGCTTCGACGATGCCGACAACGATAAAGACGGGCGCGTGGACGAGGACCCGGCGGACGACGCAACGAATGACCTTGCCGCGGGTCTTGCCGGCATCGACGACGACGGTGACGGGCTCGTCGACGAAGGCTCGAGCATCCCCGACGACGATGAGGACGGCAGTGACGATGAGGACGCTGTCAACGGATTGGACGACGATGGCGACGGGTCCACGGACGAAGACGCCCCCCACGATATCGAGAGTGACGGTCAGCCCGGCATCGCGGGCTTCGACGATGACGGCGATGGAACGGTGGACGAGGGCCACCAGCACGATGACGACGAAGACGGTGTGCGCGATGAAGACTGGCTCGACCCGGTCGTCTTCTTCCTTAGCGGCTCGACGCTGATCGAGCGCAGGCCTAATCTGAACCCGGCCGACGGCACTGACTACACCGAATATGCCATTGCCGACAACGTCGCCCGCTTTCGGGTCGAGCGCATCCCTGACACCGGCAAACGCGCGGTGCTTGTCGACATCACGCTCGAGATTCAAGGATCCGATGGCCAGACCGCGAGCCTTAACACCCGCATACGCGCCGGGGGTGGCAGGTGAAGCTCCCGGGAGCGCAGCGCGGCTTCATACTGATGTCGGTTGTCGTCGCGATCACTCTGCTCGCCGCGATCGCCTTCATGCTCGGCTACCAGGGCGCGAGTCAGACCGGCATCGCCTCGGGCGAACTCGAGCGCGATCGCCTGCGCTACATCGCCGAGGCCGGCATGGCGCACGCGAAACTGCAGCTGGCAAAGAACACTTCCTGCAGCGGTTACACCGACATACCCAGGACGGACTTCGGTGGGGACAGTTACAGCGTGGAGTTTCCTGACAAATCGAGTTCGCCGGTCAGGATCAGGGCGATCGGCGAATTACAGGGCGGTGGAAAATTCAAACTTGAAAGCGACTCCGTACGTGCCTATCAGGCGCCGCTCGCGGTCAACCTGCAGCTCAGCAAGACCGGCGGCAAGGACGCGATCCTCGACGATTTTTACCCCATCAGAAACTACGGCGGTGCCAACTACCTGCAGGTGAATTCCGCAAGCTGGCAGCAACGGCCGGTTCTGCAATTCGATCTGAGCGAAGTGCCCGCAGGCGCGAAGATCCTCTCCGCCCGTCTCGAGCTGATGCAGCAGAGCGTCAACAATGGCGGTGCCGTGGCTGTACACCGCATGACGCGCGACTGGGTGGAAGGCACGAAGAATGGCGGCGGCATCGCCGACGGCGCGACCTGGCAGACCCACGACGGGTCCGGCGCCTGGCTGCAGCAGGGCGGTGAATTCGATGCCACCGTGTACGGAGTCACGCAGGTATCCGGCGCCAAGAGCGGCAACTGGGTCGCATGGGATATCCGTGATCTCGTGCAGGAATGGGTGTCAGGCACCGCGCCGAATTTCGGCCTCATGCTGGCCGGCGACGGGACCGTAACGGGTGCCAAGTATGCATCGAAAGACACGAGCGGCGCCGAACAGGCGCCAAAGCTGACGATCGCCTATGCCTGTGAGTGCGGCAAGACCTGCACAGCGGCGCCTCCCGTCGGCAAGATCGTGCTGCTGGTGGTGGTCGACCCGGCTAACCTCACGGCCCAGGAGGCCGACAAACAGGCGCTGATAGAGTCCTGGGGCCACACCGTGAACCTGATCGACGAGAGTGCGAGCCAGGGAGAGTTCGACGCGGCCGTCGCAATTGCCGACGTTGCATATGTCAACGAGGACATATCGTCCGGCACGCTCGGAACCAGGCTACGCGAGGCGACGATCGGCGTCGTGATCGAGGACCAGGAAAGCATGGTCGTGTTCGGGTTTGGCTCAGCCTATGCAATCCGAGAGGATACCGATCTGGAGATACTCGATAACAGCCATTACATCACAGCGACGCTGGCAATCGGTGTCTTATCAATAACGAACAGCGTGCAGCCACTCGTCTCCATTTCAGGTTATCCACCAGCAGATTCGGCGACGCTGGGCCAGGCGCCTGGCGCCCCGGTGCATGAGCAATTAACAACGATTGACACGGGTGGGACTGTGGATGGGGGTGGCACGGCCGCGGGCAGGCGCGTGAAATTACCCTGGGGGGGCAACGACTTCGACATCAACTCCCTCACCGACGACGGCCGCACGATCATGCGCCGCGCCATCGAGTGGGGCGCTGGGGAGTCCCCTGTCGTCGCGAACGACGGCTGGGCTGTCGGCGACACTGGCAGCATTTACTACACCGCTGATGCCGGCGCGACCTGGACACCACAGACATCAGGAACAGCGCAGTCGCTCTACAGCGTCTATTTCCCCACCAAACTTATCGGCTATGCGGCGGGCACGGGCGAAATACTGCTGAAGACAACCGACGGCGGTAACGCCTGGAACACGTTGTCGACAGGAACCCAGAGCCTTTGGGCCCTTGATTTCCTCGACGCGGACACCGGCTACACGGTCGGTCTCGGCGCGACAGTCAAGATGACGACCGACGGCGGCTCGAACTGGGCGAACCAGGACCCCGTAACCACCCAGAACCTGCGTCACATCGACTTTGTCGATGCCTCGACCGGATACCTTGCCGGGCTCGGCGGTGTCGTTAGAAAAACGAGCAACGGCGGCGCAAGCTGGTCGGTGCAAAACTCCGGCGTGACAACAGCCCTGTACAGCATCGACTTTGCGAATGCGTCGACAGGCTGGGCGGTCGGTGACGTCGGCGTCATCGTCAAGACCACCGACGGTGGCGCAAGCTGGAATCCCCAGGCTTCCGGTACTTCAAATAAATTGCAGAGCGTCGCCGCCATCGATTCGAGCACAGCGATTGCCGTCGGGCGTGTCGGCCTGATTCTCAAGACCACCGATGGCGGCAGCAATTGGGTTACCCAGGCTTCGGGTACCAGCGGAGACCTTTGGTACGCGCACTTTGTCGATGCGACGACGGGCTACGTCACGGGTCAAAACGGCGAAATACTCAAAACGACGGACGGTGGGGCGACGTGGACCAGCACGGACCTCGGCACAAGTGTGACCATGCGTGCAATTTTCTTCGCCAAAAACGGTGCAGCAGGTCCGGCAACGGGCCCGATAGCTCACTGGAAGCTCGACGACGGGACCGGGCTGACGGCTATTGATTCCGAGGGCGGCCATGACGGCTCACTCGTGGGTGGAACGTGGACGACCGGAACGCTGGGCGGGGCGTTGGATTTTAACGGCAGTACCGACTATGTGTTGGTCGCCGATGACCCGGCCCTGGACATTACCGAAGCGATTACGTTGGTGGCGTGGGTCAAGCCGAACAAGGCCGCGACCCAGTATTTCTTCAAGAAGGCGATTTCCGGCGGCACCGACGGGTACGAGCTTGCGCTTTCCACTTCGGGAAAGGTCGTATTCCGGCTTAATCAGAATAGCCAGGGCAACACGTACCGCATTGACTCCACGACATCGTACCCGTCCGACGGGTCGACCTGGATGCACGTCGCCGCGACTTATGACGGTGCGGTTCAACGACTCTACATCAATGGCGGCGAGGAAGTCAGCAATCCGGCATCGATCACGATCGGCACCAACGACACGGCGCTAAGCATCGGCGCGCAGGCCGATGGCATTCGCATGTACGACGGCACGATCGACGAAGTGCGGATCTATAATCGCGCACTTTCCGCTGCGGAGATTTCTGCTTTGTTCACCGCCGGTGGCGGCGGTGGTGGTGGTGGTGGTGGTGGCGGTTCCTGCGATGGGACCTATCTCGATCAGTTCGAGGTCTACCAGTTCGACAACAGCGACGGTACGCTCGACTGGTCCGCGAGCCCATGGGAGGAAATCGGCGAGAGCGACGGTCCGACAGCCGGCGACATTCGCATCTGGTCCGACCTGGATTCCGTCAGAATCCGGACCCGCGACAACGACAATGGCGGCGAGGGTATCGAGCGCGAGGCCGACCTGTCGGGCGCCGCGACCGCCACGCTGAGCTACGACTACCGCCGCCACCAGCTCGACACCTCGGGCGACTACACGACCGTGGAGGTATCGGCCAACGGCACCGCCGGGCCATGGACCGAACTCGCGCGCTATGCGGGCCCGAACAACGACAGCGCCTATATCACGGTCAGCCACGACATCGGCGCCTTTATCGCCAGCAATACCCGCATCCGTTTTAAAACCTCCTCGTCGATGGGCGGCCTCGACAACGTCTGGTTCGACAACGTCGAAATCACTTGCACACCGTGACCTCCAGGGTGAGAGGCAATGCCCGGTTTTTCGCCCAGATATTAAAGATTTAGCCGATTCCGCCGCTATTTCTAGAGATAGCTATCAGTATTTGCCTGAGACAGAATATTGGCGATTTCGACGTATTTGGCCAACGTGTGGTCTGCAACTGAGTTTGGCGATCCGGAGCTCTCCGGCTACGCCGAAAAACAGTTGTGCCGGGACACCCGATTCGGCATACAGGCCATGGCCGGCCTGTCGCTGCTCATGCAGATCTGCGTTGCCGTTCTGATCCTGACGCGCGGACTGGACAACATCTACCTCTCCACCAACCTCCTCTTTGGGCTGCTCTCGCTGCACGTGCTGATTTCCGCTGCGTTCCTCAAGGATGTTCGTACACTGCACGTCCTCGGCATGGCGTTCCTGGTCATCGGCGCATTGTGTCTCACCATTCTCGCGCACCGTTCCGGCGAGCTCCACGTCGGCATGATGGCGACAGCCGTGATGCTATTCGTCGCAATTCCACTCGTGCCCTGGGCGTTGCGCGAAGCGATTGTCGTCGTCGGGCTGGCCTATGCGCTACTCACAATTTCGCTTGTCGTCGTGCCCGGCCGCTTCACCCCCGAATCGCTCTGGGTGTTTCAGTTGCTCATAGCCGGTGCGGCTGTGATCGCATTCTTCGTGACAGCACGAAATACATCCATTCGTCGGCAGGACCTGCGCGCACGCTTCGAGCTCGAGAGCGCGCACAACGACATGGAGATCTTGTCCATGCAGGACCATCTGACCGGCGCGTGGAACCGTCGTTACCTGTCCGAGAAGTTTCCTGAATTCGCCAAATTCTGTCTCGACCAGAAAAAGGTCATGCACGTTGCCATTCTCGATATCGATGACTTCAAGGGCATCAACGACGAGTTCGGGCATCACTTTGGTGACAAGATCCTGATGAATGTCGCCGACATATTCGTGCGGCTTCTCGGCAATCGGGGCCGCTTGATTCGCCTTGGCGGCGATGAGTTCCAGATCATCTATTGCGGCGACGGTCTCGACGGTCTGATTGAAACAGCCATTGCTGATCTGCAACGGGCTTTTGCCGAAGCCGGCCTTGCCAGCAAGCGTATTGTCAGCCTGAGCGCCGGTATCGTGAGTTCCGAGCCAGGGCAGTTCCCGGATATCGAGGCACTGTACAAAGCCGCCGACCAGGCACTCTACCAGGAGAAGCACAAACGTCCGGCCAAACTCGACCAGACGAACCCGCTGGCTCGCACAGGAACCTGGAAACTATGAGCGTGGTTGCCAAAGCCGTTTCTCTGCTGAGACGGAAGGGATCGGGCAAGGCAATCGGACCGATCGGCATCGACTTCGGGCTCGAGGCGGTGCACTTCGTGCAGCTCGCGACGGCCGCGGGACAGGCGCCGGTCGTTCACGCGCGCGCTTCATTGCCATTCGGTTGTCCGCGACGCGAAGTGCTGGCGAATCCACATCAGTTTCGCAGCCTGATCAAGCGAGCAATTACTGCTGACAAGTTTTATGGACGCAAAGCCGTCATTGCCATACCCGCCGGCATGTTCCGCACAATCTCGATCAACTATCAGGCGGTCGGTGGCAAAGACGCCGAAGCGGCGGCCGTGCTGCGCGTCATGAAGGATCGTCTGGATGGTGACCTGGCCGACTATGTGCTCGACTACCTTCCCGTCAAAAGCCGCTCGAAGAACGACGAGCGACTTGCATTGGTCGCTGTCAGTGAGCGCGGGCCCATCGTCCAGTTCCTCGAGTTCGCACGCAAAGCGCGTCTCGTCGTTGAGGCCCTCGAGATAGGTCCGGTCGCGATCAGCCGACTCGTCGGTGCACTGGCACAGGAAAGCGGCTCGGAAAACGTCCTGGTCATCAACTCCGGGCGACGCGCGAGTTACCTGACGGTCATCTCGGGAAATGACCTGCTGTTCGATCAGGAAGTCGCCTTTGGCGAATACAGTCTGATTCAGCAAGCCGCAGAAACACTGGACATGCCTGAAGACATGGCGCGAGACCTGATTTTGCGGAGTGGCGTTCAGTCGGGTGCTAACGCCGACTCCGTCGCGAACGCTATCGACGAAGCCGGACTCGTCAGCACGATCTCGGAGATACTGAAACCGCAGTTTCTGAAGCTCGTTGAGGAAATCAAGCGCGTTTGTCTGTATGCCGCATCGGAAACACGCGGGGGTGCGGTTGCGCGGGTCTACCTTCTTGGCAGCATCGCGCGCTGGCCGGGATCCGATGCCCTGCTCAGCTCGCTGACGGGCGTCGGGGTTGAAAAGATCCCCGATCCGCTGGCGTTGTTCCCTTCAAAGGATGAGGGCGGCAAACCGGGCAGAGGCGCATCGGCACCGGAAATCGTCGTTGCAACCGGCGCGGCATTACGAGGTCTGCGAGACGATGGCTGATCTTGACCTGATACCGAATGACTACCGCAGATGGCTCAGCCAACAGGCACTTTTGCGCAACTACGCGTTCGCCTTCGCCGCATGCGTGGTCATGATCGTCGTCGCTGCGTTGTTGCTCGGACACGCGGCACGAATCGCGCAGGCCAGGTCGCAGCAGTTGAAGGCCGACAACGCAATTACGCAGCAGCAGCAAATTCAATTGCAGCAGCTCAAGGAGCAGCAGGCCGAATATGAGCGCCAGTGGTCTCTGCTGCGTGGGCTGCGTGCCGGTGCCGCAATTGACGACATCTTCTCGCTGATCGACCGATCAATCGTCACAGGCGACCTCTGGTTCCTCGACTGGAGATTTCGACGTGCCGGTGTGATCGTCGATGGAGAAAACCGTGGCGTTGAAACTGGCTATTTCATTATCGTTGCCGAGAACAGCGATCCATTTGCGGACCCCGACCTGGAAGTTGAAACGCACATGACCATTCGCGGTCAGGCCAAAGACCACCAGGCGCTCTCAAAATTCGTCCGCGCACTGTTTGAACAGCAAGACATCAAGGACGTCAACGTGCAGAGAACGTCGCAAACCAATTACGCGAACGGCCATGCCGTCGACTTTGACATGACGCTCGTATTGAACAGCGCTTACAAGGAAACCTGATGCAGGATCTTTTGCACAAAATGAGTCTGCGGGAGTTACGCCTGGCGCTACTTGGGATCGGGGCAATCCTCATCGCTGCGATCGCCGCAGGCGTACTGATGCCGAAAGTGAAAGCAGCAAGCGCAGCGAGCCTTGAAGTCAGCGTCCTCGAAGAGGCCGCCCGGGACGGCGCTGAACTCGACCGTCATCTGCAGGAGCAATACGCGAAGATCGACGAACTGAAATACCGATTGCACGGCGACATGGCGAATCTACCGGTTCGGCAGGTGGAAGCGTACATCATTGGTCGACTGCAGAAGGTGTCGTGGAACAATGACGTGGAATTGGTCAGCGTCGAGCCCGCGACCGGAGAACGCGTGCAGATATTCCAGGAAATACTTTTCCACGTGCAACTCGTCGGACACTATGACGACCTCTATCGCTGGTTGCTCGAGGCACGCGAAGACCTCGGCTACGTCGTTGTCAAGGAGTATGGCCTGACACGCCGGGACAACAGTGATGAGCAGCCGTTACTGGTGGCCGACCTGAGTCTTGCATCGTACAGGGCGGTCGAATGAGCAGGCTTGCTGCAAAACTCGGCGTCCTCACTGCTGCGGCGGTGCTGCAGTTTTCGGCGGCCGGCGCAACAGAGCAGCCACAGCTCGCGCACAACCCGTTCGCGAGGCCACCATCCCGAATAACTGCACCCGTCCGGCCTTCAGTGAGAACCGACGGGTCGACTCAGGAAATCGACCTCAGGGCAACGCTGGTGGCGTCCAGCAACAGACTGGCGAACGTCGCCGGCAGGATACTGCGTCCCGGTGACGAAGTTCAGGGATACACGCTGATCAGGGTGTATGAGAACCGGGCCATTTTTGCAAGGGAGGGCAGTCGCTTGACCATCTACGTCAAACCGGATCTGCACAAAGATGATGAATAGCTTCAGAATGGTCAGATTTGCACCGCTCGGTCGCCTGGTGGCGGTTCTTGGATTGTTGCTAAGCCTGGCAGCCGGCGCGCAGCAGGCGGAGCACACGCTTAGCATGACAATGAAAGACGCCGATTTGGCGGATGTCATGGACATGATCTCGCGCGAACAACGCATCAACGTGTTTGTGTCGACAAACAGCGACGAGACGGTCTCATTCAGCCTGTACGACATGACCATACCGGACGCAATTCGCGCCATCGCGAATGCCGCAGGTCTTGCGGTCGAGCACTACGACGGCAATTACTACATCGTTGAACGCGAGGAGGCTGGCAAATATGCGCCTGATTCACTGACGCGTGTCCGGGCCTTTGAGATGCATTACGTCGACGTTGAGGAAATGGAGTCATTGCTACAGCCCTACCTCTCCGAGTATGGCGAGATTACGGTGTTCCAGGATCGTAATCTGTTTCTGGTTGAGGATACGCCCGAGTTCCTGCGCCGAATCGCGACGCTCGTCGAGCAGATTGACGCATCGCCGACGCAGATATTGATAGAGGCGAAAATTCTCGAGATTACGCTGACTGACGAGGACTCCTACGGTCTGGACTGGATCAAATTATTTGACAGCGGCGATGGTAGTGGTGACATAGGCACGATCGGTCTCAGCGACCCGACGAGCCCGGGTCTGTTTTTCGACTTCGCGACCCCGGACTTCGCGGCGACGCTCAATGC
>JAOTVR010000137.1 GCA_029863305.1 Gammaproteobacteria bacterium
CGCCGCGGCTTCAGCAAACCAGCGATACGACCACCGCGCCATGGCATAACCCGAACCTTCCAATCCAACCTGCCCGACATATCGGCTGGGAAATCCACCCGCCTCGTCTTCGCCGATGAATTGTCCGTACAGAGCAATCGGCGTATCGATAAACGGTGGCGACCAACGAAAGTCGAGGCCTGCCAGTTGATTACCGGGCTCGTTTTCTTCCGTGGTGCCCGCATCGCCGCGGTTGTCTCGCCCAAGAAACAAATCCACAAAAGTATCAAAGTCACAGGGACGCCCATCTCCGCACCATTGCGCACTGCGACTGATGCCGATCTCGAGTGACGGCAACGGCCTGAAATTGAAGCGCATGCCGAAGAATCGCGTATTGGGCACAAATCGATCGCTTTCCATCTCGCCGAAGTGCACGGCAAGGTCCCAGGGACCGAGCCAGCTGAGCCATTTGCTCTCGAACGGATCGGTAAAATTACGGTCGATCGAGATCGCGGGGATTGATCGTGCATTGTTCGACAGAATCAAGCTGCCGTCCCAGCCCGGCCCCCACCAACGATCGAGCGTGTTCACCGAAAACGAGTAGTTGCCGAGCGCCAGGCCAATCGACGAGCCGTCCGCACGAAATTCCTCACCATCGGCAGGCGAGTCAACCGCTTGCCCTTGCAACGAAACCGCGAACCAATCGGTCGTGTAAGAAAGACCGGCAGAGATTTCCGCGGTCTCGCGCGGCGTGTTCTGAAAAGAACGAATCCGGGATGGCTCTTCGGCAACTGATGCGCTGGCACTGTAAGACAGTTCGTCGGTTCGCAATTCCCAGTTCGCTCGCTGCTTGACGCGCGCCAGAGAATCGGCAACTGCCTGCGACAAACTACTGTCGTCCGCATTGCCGATATCTTCGAAGATCGGGCCCCAGGCGAGTGGCCAGGTACTGACCGGGCCGCTGATGACGCCGAAGTCCGCCAGACGTTGAATATCGTGGCGCAGCGCGAGGTCGCCGGCACTGATGTGCGGACCCGCAAACGCCAGAGGACCAGCAAGCGCCAGTAACAGGATGACCAATCGGAGCATCCGCCGATGGTAGCAGAGCGCCTGTGCAGGCGCTCCAGAATAACCGCTACCCTATTCGGTGTTGGTAATCTCCCACGACGTCGGAATCTTGTTCACGAACACAATGCTCGTGATCGTGGCCCCGTCCATCAGGTACATATAGTTCTGACCCGTGGTGCTGTGACGCCAAAAGAGATCCGACTTGCCGTCACCGTTGTAATCCCCATGACCCGCAATGTCCCACACCGTCGGCACCGTGTTCACACCGACACTGCTGGCGATCGTGGCACCGTCCATCAGGTACATCCAGCTCTGGCCGGTGGTGCTGTGCCGCCACAGAATGTCCGACTTGCCGTCACCGTTGTAGTCGTAACTGCCAACAATGTTCCAGTCCGTCGGCACCGTATTGACACCGACAATGCTGCTGATCGTGGCACCGTCCATCAGGTACATCCAGTTCTGACCCGTGGTGCTGTGACGCCACAGAATGTCCGACTTGCCGTCACCGTTGTAATCCCCGTTGCCGGCAATCTTCCACACCGTCGGCACCGTGTTGACGCCAACAATACTCGCAATCGTTGGGCCATCCATGAGGTAGATCCAGTTCTGACCGGTCGTGCTGTGACGCCACAGAATGTCCGACTTGCCATCCCCGTTGTAGTCACCCTGGCCGGCAATGTCCCACACCGTGGGTACCGTTCTGACGCCAACGCTGTTGACGATCGTGGCACCGTCCATCAGGTACATCCAGAGCTGGCCCGTGACGCTGTGACGCCACAGGATGTCCGCCCTGCCGTCGCCGTCGTAGTCCTTGTTGCCTTGGATCTTCCAGTCGGTCGTGACCGTGTTGATGCCCGCACTGGTGGCGATCGTCGGACCGTCCATCAGGTACATCCAGTTCTGGCCGGTACCGCTGTCTCGCCACAGGATGTCGGCCTTGCCGCCACCATTGTGATCACCGCGTGTTGAACAGGCGTTGCCGCGACCGTTGCCATTGGTATCGAGTTGTGACGCATTGGCAATCAAGGGGCAATTATCGATCGCATCCGGAATCGTGTCGGCGTCGGCATCGGGATCGACGTCACTCGCCTGCCGTTCCACCGCACCAAGGTCACTTGCCAGACCTTCCGGACGCGTGACCCCACGCTGATCCGTCGCCGGGCTGTTGCCGGTCGCGATGGCCGCATCAACGGCCGGGGAGCCGGCAATCGGTGTCATCGTCGGCGTCGGGCCGCCGTAGCCGCCCAGTGCATTCAATTGCGGATTCAGCGGTGCGCCAGCCGTGCCGACCAATGGCCCTGCCGGAAACTCCGCCGTAACGCTTGAATTGTCACCAACAAGATTTGCGCCGCTTGCATTTATCGTACCCGAGAAGCCCCAGATGTCCGGGTTAACGCCGCCCGTGTTCCCGGCGACAATGCTGTTCTCGATATTCAATACGCTTAGGTTAAAGATTCCACCGGACGCGCCGGCCGGATCACCCGACGAATGATTACCGGCAATTGTGGAGTGAATCAGCGTGGCATCACCGCTGTTCAAAATAGCGCCCAACGCTCCCTGACTGTTACCGGAGACGGTCGCATTCGTCAGCGTCATCGCGCCGGAGTTCGAAATTGCCCCGCCCGAGGTCGCGGAATCGCACCCGGTTACAGTCGAGTCGACAATATCGAGCACGCCCTGGTTTAGTATGCAGCCGCCGGCAGTGGTCAACTGACCGTCACTTATCGTGAGTCCGTTCAACGCGAGGTTTCCGCTGCTGGTGACAGCAATGACCCGAGAAGCATTGTTGCCGCTCAGCGTCAGGCCGAGTGGCAGACTCGATGCATCGATCGTGAGTTCCTTGTCGACGACGAGCTGACCGCCGGTCAGTACAAGCGTCGCGCTCGATGCCGCCGGATCGAAATCGATTACTGTTCCCGACGGCAATTGACTGATAGCGTCACGCAGCGAGCCAGGTGTTTCATCGCCCAGAATCGATATTGTCGCGATTGCGTCGCAAACATCGCCGATACCGTCGCCGTCGAGGTCGGACTGATCCGCATTGCTGACCGTCCAGCAATTGTCCTCGGCGTTAACGACACCATCGTTATCCTGGTCATCGACATCAAACGACTGTCGTTCCACTGCCCCGAGGTCGTTGTAGCCACCGACAAGCCGCGGGTAGCCCCGTTGATCATGCGTCGGGCTGTCCGCAAAGTTCACGGCGAAATTGAGCGCCAGCGAATCTGAGCGGGGCTTCATGGTCGGGCTGGGTCCACCGCTGTTGCCGAGAGACTCGAGGCGGGGATCCAGCGGCTGGGCGAGCGTGCCTGCGAGGATACCGGTGGGAAAATAGGCCTCTTGCCCGGCGTTGTTTCCGATCAGGTTCTCGCCGGTAATGCTAACGGTCGCCCCACCTTCCGAGGTGATCGATAAATCCGGTGAAGAGGTGTTATCACCGTGGAAATTGCCTGCGACAATGCTGTTGCGGACCGACAGGCACGGATACCAGGACGGCGCGCAAACCGGAACCTCGTAGAACACTCCACCGATGCCCGCGCCGCCCGGCAGGGTCGCCGTATTATTCGATATTGTTGCCTGATCCAGCTTGAATGCAACTAGTCCGTAGTCAGGGGCGCCGGGAGGATTATCAACACTGCGCATGAAGATCGCACCGCCCCTGCTCGCCTGGTTGCCACTGATCGTCGAATTGACAAGTTCAAGAAGGCCGTTGCGACTGTCAAAGTGAATCGCGCCGCCGTCGCCCGTGGCGGTACACCCGGTAACCGTGGAGTCGATTAACGTAAGACCGCCAAAAGGTTGCTGGATACAACCACCGTTGTCCGCCAGCCCGTCCGTAATCGTCAGACCCTTCAGCACAATGTTGGGAGATGCAATATCGATCACACGCGAAAGATTGGCACCACTGATCGTCAGGCCATCCGGCAAACTGGAGGCATCAAGCGTCAGGGGTTTATTGATATTCAGGGGAGTACCGTTGAGCGTAATCGTCTGGCCCGACAATGACGGATCGAAGCTGAGTACGTCACCGCTTGAAGCGTTCGCAATGGCGTCGCGCAGCGAGCCCGCGGAACTATCGCCTGATACGTTCGTGATAGCGGGAGGCACGACGTCCAGGAAACGCTCCCAGAATGTCGTACTAGTGTCCGATTCATCACCGTCCTTGTCTTGCACGAACGGGAAGAGTCGACGAGTGCCGTATGCCATCGAACCGGTGAGGACGCACCGGTAGGCATTCAGCGTTGTTGGTGGCGGCAGGTCGGGACGACCAGGGATTTCCTCCCCGTATCGCGCGACAAGGGTTTCCACACCCAGTTCGAGAAAATTAGTGGTTGCAAAATCGACAGACACACCGCATAAAAACGGCGAGTCGTTCGGACCCCAATCCCAGAAATCGATGACTACCGTCACCTGGTCTGTGCCAGGCTTTTGCGTCGCCTCGAAGTTGCTGATCGCTGGCTCCTTATTTATAACATCGAAAGACTCGACAGGATTCGGTGCCGGCATACCCTGGATCGGCGCGGCGTTCAGGGTGCTTTTCGCACCACCCCGATCCGTGACGCGTAACGCGATCAGCTGCTCCCTTGGGGGGAGGAGGGGCGAAACACCATCATATTTGAAGCCGTCGCCGGCGGTAAATGAAATTCCGGACGGCACGATATCGAACGGGCCGCGCTGCTCATTGAAGACGTCTGCGTTGATGCAGCCACGACCGGGCACGAAATTGGTCATCGTGTATCCGGCGGCACACTGTCCGCCTTCGGTCGGTTTGAAATCGCCGGGAACAATCTCGTTCAGGCAGACAGGAACAGGATCATGATCACAGTCCCATTCCCAGTCTACGACGTCACCTATCCACTGAAAATTGTCGTCTATGCCGTTTGACCCGTCCAGATCATTCGGGTCGTAACTGTTTTTGCCGCTCGCATAGGTCCGCCAACCCTCATTCGTAAGCGGAGCGGCCATTGATTCTACAATCGGCACGGGTGGCGTATTGGCGGACGGCAAATCGCAAGCCAGTCTCTGGTTGAGCACCTGGCCAGGGACCGGCGCCCACAGACACGAGTAGTAGCTGTAGCTCACGACGGAGCTGTCCAGATTGATATCGCACGTCAGATTCAATAGATCCAGAAAACTGCAGTGGGTGAAAGGTCCGCCGACAACCTTGTTGACGGGCGGAACGGGGTAACTTTGCCCGGCCACGTCTTGCGTAACAATTGTCGACGCCGTTGCCCAGCTCGGAATGGTCTCCGAAATGACTGTCGCATTGCCATTCGTGCGCGACAGGTCATCCCAGCCACACCACAATTCGACGGGTGGCACCCCAAAGCAGAGATTGTCGTCCTGGTCCCAGAGTTTAATCTCGACATCAACTGATGGCGTGTCCGGACTCAGCGCACGATAAGCCCGCCAGCTCGGCTTCAGGTGCGTGCCGGACGTTTCCAGCCACGGACCGCCCCAATGACTGTTGTGCTGGGTCTGCCCGGCTTCGGATGTATTGGGTAACAGAATCGCTTCCTGAAAGATGAGTAAGCTATTGGCTTCCGCCACCTCAACCGGCGACGGATAGGTCGGCCAGACATCCGGCACGCGAACGGCAGTTGAATCGGATGCCACTTTGTCTTTCGGAAAGAACGTAATTTCCGGGTAGTAATCCGGTGACGTTAATCGAATTGCGGTAAGCGGAATACAATCGTGGCACTCGCGCTCGCGGATGTCGGTTAGCACTACGCTGACGCGGGTGGCCCCCTGGTTAAGCTTTTTGGCCTCCGCCGTAAACGCAGGCGAGTAGTGGTCGATCAGCAGGACGTTCACCTGGTCGCGGCGCAGACCAACAATCGAGGGCAGCAATTTAGGGTTAGTAAATGCGGCCACCTCCTCGAGAGAACGGAACCGGTCCCAGTCATCGTTTATCGCCGGACACATTCCAAGCGCGTCGAGGACCGCTTCCACAGCAGCTTTCGTTGCCGCGCCCTTCAGGGCACCGCTCAGGTAATCGGAGAGCAGATCCTTCGCTTGCTGTGCTTCAGCCGGATCGGACGAGCCTTCCGGCGGTGGCTTAATGCCAATGAGGTCGAAGATAAGGTCGACGGGATCCCAGAAGTCTTTGATGTCGTTAAATAGCGGGAACGCGTTGCAGACCAGGCTGCGGGTGATCATGTCGCATATCTCGAGCTCGTTGCAGACCAGGTCGGCGACGAAGTTCTGACTATGCATCGCATTGGCGCCGCCATACGGCCCCATGCTCAGGTCCATCCAGTACATTTCAGCAAAATTGCTGCGTACCTGGAGCCGCTCCATCCAGTCGAACAGCTGCGGCTCATTTTTCCATTTGTCGGCCCTCGGATAGCCACTGCTGTCCGTATTGACGTCGGCGGCGCCGTACCAGCGGCCATCGATTGCACCCCAGATATACGGTTGGATGGCCGGATTAAGGCTAGCAACCGGCGTGCTGCCGTTGTAGAAGATGACGATCTGTTTGTTCGCTGCTTGCAACTGCGCCAGCGTTGTGCCCTGGCCCAGGCTGCTCTCGGCAAAATAGCCTGTCCCTATGGTATTGAGTAACTGGCTGAACAGCGTATCGAGCGAGGCGGCGGACATCTCGCCACTGCCTTCATACAGCTGCGCAAACTGCAGGATGATGATCTCCTGCTCATGACCGCCCTCGGTCAGAAAGGTGCTGATCTGATTGAAAACAGTCTTCGCAGTCGGGCCCGCGAACCAGCTGTGTGCATAGAACTCGGTGGGCGTCAGTTCCGGGCTGGTGGCGGCATCAGCTTCATTGGCACGAAAGAAACGCAGGTCGAGTGCCCTTGCACCGGCACGCAGCTGATTCAGAATGTCTACATTTTGCGCTTTCGCAAACGGCACCATGAAATAACCCATGATCACGTCGAGCCCCGGGGTTTCGATAATCGCTTTTGCCTCGGCAGCGACGCACTTGTCACAGGCTACGGGCGGGGCATCAAGAGGATCGAAGTCGGCAATGCCGTAGGTGGCGGAATTATGCGTGCCGGGAAAAATGAACTGCGACAGCGTCTGATCCATGGGTGACGGGTTGGCGCCGTACTGCGTTACAAGGTCGCCCATCCACCTGTCAGTCTGCGCGTGGGCTGGCGCTGGCAGGAAAAGCGACAACAACACCATGACTGATACGGTCAGCGATGAGCTGACGAGAAACTTGCGAACTGACGCTGGAGACATTATTTCGGACGGCATGACCACCCCCTCAATGGCTTAGGTGCTCGCCGACTCCGCACTGCCAGGAAGCGCGGTCGTACATAAGGTCAACATACCCCCGCATTCTTCTTGTTCTTGTTCTTGCTACTAGACCGGCTGGAACAATTGAATCAGGCTCGCATCCGTTTTTTTTTATACTCAATTGCGAATGCATATGCAAATCATTATCACTATGGCATTCACACGATGATGCTCGATCTGGCCGGTAACGAGAACACCAGTTTACGTCAAGCGATTCGAATGTCTCTGCCAGAGCCTGATACGAATTGCCCATGCTGCCGGGTGTACGTCCATCTGGCAGCGACATCTGGGAAAAACAGCTCATTTTCCGTGACAATGCTGAGCCTGAAGAGTAGGCGCCAAGCCGATAAGAACGAAGAAAAAGGGGCGCTACGCCAAAGCGGCGATCCCGCAATTCAGCATCACACCTAGGCGGGAGACAAGGAGAATAAAGCTGCTCATCCGATGCGCCTCTGCGCTATTGATCATGGCCCTGCCCCTGTCGATAAGCGCCGAAACCTTCGTCATCCCGTTTTCCGACATTCGTCAGGCGATCGATACCTCCGAGGTCACAGTCGTCGACATAACGCCCACGTTCACCGGTGATTTCGAGGCCGGCTGGGTCGACTGGAGTGCCGATGTTGGTCTGTGGGAGGTCGGCACGCCGTCCGTGGTCGGACCGCCGAGTTGTTTCGCCGGCACGCAATGTGCCGGAACGGTGTTGGACGGCAATTACCCTGCCAATACCACGAGTCGCCTGGTCGGTGCGAGCATGCAGATGCCGGTAGTCACGGGTTTCGATGAAATACACATGCGTTTTCAAAACTGGTTCGCCTACGGAAGCGGCGATTCCGGGCAGGTGCAGGTTTCGGTATGGGATTCCGGCACGTTGATGCGGGGTGCCTGGGTGAACGAAGGCTCTGCCGTGGTAAACGTGTCCGGAGCATGGACGCTGAAAGACGTGGACCTGACGGCCTATTCCGGCGAGCGGGTTCGCATCGGCCTTTTGCACCCGGCGGACCCGAGTGGCATCACCGTGAGTAACGGGTGGTATACCGACGACGTCACTATCTCGGTCTTTTGATAGCCAACACCTCGTCTGCGCGTTCGAAATTTGCAAGGCGTTAAGACGATGGCAGAGCGGGAGCACTGCAAGCAGCGCTCCCTTCAATTTCCGGTTGCTGGCCGGACTACTCGGTGTGCGTAATCTCCCACGACGTCGGAATCTTGTTGAGGAAGTCGATACTGGTGATCGTCGCCCCGTCCATCGTGTATATCCAGTTCTGCCCCGTGGTGCCGTGACGCCACAGCAGGTCCGTCTTGCCGTCACCGTTGTAATCACCCTGCCCGGCAATATCCCAGATCGTCGGCACCGTGTTCACCCCCACGCTGCTGGCGATCGTGGCACTGTCCATGAAGTACATCCAGCTCTGACCCGTATTGCTGTCACGCCACAGAATGTCCGACTTGCCATCACCGTTGTAGTCGTAGCTGCCGACGATGTTCCAGTTGGTCGGCACCGTGTTGATGCCGAGAATACTGGAGATCGTCGCCCCGTCCATCAGGTACATCCAGTTCTGGCCCGTGGTGCTGTGACGCCACAGAATGTCCGACTTGCCGTCACCGTTGTAGTCGCCGTTACCGGCGATCTCCCAGATAACGGGCACCGTGTTGACACCGACGACGCTGGCGATTACCGGGCCGTCCATG
>JAOTVR010000138.1 GCA_029863305.1 Gammaproteobacteria bacterium
GCTGCGTCTCGGCAACCTGATTTGACATAATCGTCCGCAGCGGGATTGACTTTCGGCATGCACGATATCAAAATGATATCATATTGACTCACTGGAGCATGCCATGATTCGTGAAGAAGTCAGAAAAGTCTCATCGGGCTATCTAATGCTGGTTGTCCTGACTATCGCGCAACTGGGCTTCGCCTACGCCATATATCGTGCCGCAGTAGCGTCGTCGGTCGCTGGCATTCTTGTCGCGGTGCTCGCGTCGATCGTGGTCGCAATTTGCTGGGCCGGGCTGTTCATGGTGCATCCAAACGAAGCGAAAGTGCTGCAGTTGTTCGGCAAGTACGTTGGCACCGTGCACGAGCCGGGTCTGAAGTGGGCCAACCCCTTTTACGCGAAAACCGCGGTTTCGACGCGGGTCAGAAATTTCGAAAGCAGCAAGCTCAAGGTCAATGATTCGCGCGGTAGCCCGATCGAAATTGCGGCCGTTGTCGTCTGGAAAGTCTTTGACACGGCAGAAGCGCTCTTCGAAGTAGACGATTACGAGGAGTTTGTTCAGATCCAGAGCGAATCGGCGCTCCGCAACCTCTCGACCACGTATCCCTATGAGCCGCATGAGGGCGAGGGCACCGCGTTGCGCAGCCACCCAGCGGAGATTGCGCAGGCATTGCGTACCGAAATTCAGGACCGGCTCGAAACGGCTGGTGTCACCGTGATCGAGGCGCGAATCAGTCATTTGGCCTACGCCTCTGAAATTGCGAACGCCATGCTGCGCCGGCAGCAGGCTTCCGCGATTATTGCGGCGCGAACAAAGATTGTCGCGGGCGCAGTCGGCATGGTGGAAATGGCTCTCGACGAACTCAAGAAGAAAAACGTTGTCGAGCTTGACGAAGAGCGCAAGGCGGCAATGGTCAGTAACCTGCTCGTGGTGCTGTGCGGCGAAGAGGCGACACAGCCCGTCGTCAACACCGGCTCGCTGTATAACTAGATCTGTTCGTAACAGGAATTGCAGCATGGCCGCCCGCAAAGCCTTTGCTCTGCGAATAGACGAGAAGACCCTGTCGGCGATGCATCGCTGGGCGAACGACGATTTGCGCAGTCTGAATGCGCAAATCGAATTCGTGCTTCGTGAGGCATTGCGAAAAGCGGGTCGCCTGCCGAAAAAGGACGAAATGCCGGAACAATAGCTGTGCCGCGGGGTGTTAAGATCTGATGCATGCGCAACGCATTGCCATTCATTCTCGTCGGACTCGCTATCTTCACGGCGGCATGTATCGCCTACATCGCCTGGGAGTTGTCATCGGAAAAAGGTGAGGACAAAGCGCCGCGCTCGCATCAGGACGACTGATACGAGCGACGCTTTCTGCCGCCTGACTCTAGTGCCTGCCTTCGCTCTTGCCTGAGCTGCGCGATTTCGAATTACGCGCCACTGTCGCCGGTTTTCTCGATTTGCTCGGTTGCGACCTGCTGCGCTGCGGCGCTGACATCTTCGGTTGCGACTGGCGAACCTGCGCTTGCTGCCTCGGCTGAGATTGGCGGACCTGGGGTTGCGTGCGTCTCTCGGACGAACGTACCTGCGGCTGCTCGCGTCTCTCGGACGAACGTAGCTGCGGCTGCTCGCGCCTCTCGGACGAACGTAGCTGCGGCTGCTCGCGCCTCTCGGATGAACGTAGCTGCGGCTGCTTGCGCCTCTCGGACGAACGTACCTGCGGCTGCTCGCGCCTCTCGGACGAACGTACCTGCGGCTGCTCACGCCTCTCGGACGACCGAATCTGTGTTCGCTCGCGTCTCTCGGACGAGCGTACCTGCGGCTGCCGAGACGGCTCTTGCCTCGCCTGTGTCTGTTTTTGCTCCCTGCTCAGTCGAGAAGTATCGGTCCGGTCGGTCCGCGCTGTCGCTGAGCGTTCGCGGAAGCGAATGTCAGCCGTATTTTCTCGTTTGGCCACGCGACTCGACTCACGATTCAGCTCTCGCCTTGCTGTGGTGCTGCGCGCCGCGCGCTCAGTCGTATTCGTGTTCGAGACAGAACGCGTAGTCTGCGACGGCTGGGATGCCGAATTCGGATAATAACGAGTCCGAGTAATGCGCTGATCCGATGAGCGCACTGTGCGCCGCACGTTCGGTTGCCAGTGGTCGCCGTCACGATAACGAGTGTAAGAATTATGGCGATTTCTCACGTAGATGGTGTTGTGGTGGTGAATATCCGGCCGGCGATACCAATAGCGGTGGTGATACGAATAGCCGTAGTAGGGGTGTCCATAGTAGCTGTGATGGAAGACATTCAGGTGGTGCGAATGCCAGCCAATTGCGAACGCCGTCGTTACGCCCCAGAAAAAGCTGTCATGAAACGTATGGTAACTGGGGTACGGGTAGTAATAGATTGGATATGCACGCGGATAGTAGTAATAAACGGGCCGCGGCTGATAAACAACCACCCGTTCCGGCTCATAGTAGGGCACGTAAATCACGTCGTCCTGAACCGGTGTGATCTGTATTGTACCGCCGTCATTAGCCACTAACTGGTAGTCATCGCTTTTCAGGTTGCCAGCGGCATAGGCACGATCTCGAAACAGCTCGACAGCTGCAATAACGTCGGCCTGCTGCGAGACCACGGCTTCACCGAGACGCCATGTCCAATCGAGGTCTTCGTTCAGCAATTCGACAACTTCCGGGTAGTTGACAAGTGCAACGACGGAATCGTCCCAATCGTCGTCAGGTTTGAGCGTCGGGTCTGTTTCCAGGTCTTCGAGGAAGCGTCCGGCTTCGACGATTTGCAACGGAAATGTCGATGCCGGAAGCACGATCGCGAGCAAGTCGTCAGGATACAGCGCGATCGGCCCAATGAGCTCCTCGAGCTCGGCAGACGTCAACGTCGGGAGTTCTTCAACTTCCTCGATCTGCGCCGCCGGAACCTGTGCACTACTGATGACGGGCCAGGTGGCCAGCGCCAGGGCAAGCCAGCTGTATTTCAGGATATGCGTCAGTGTTCGTGTGTTCATCTTGCCTCCGGATCCGACAGATATCTGCGGATTTACCGATCTTGAGGTAAACAATAGCGCAGGCAAACTGAACGGGCGCTTAACCCCCCGGCCGCATTGAGGGCCGTACACACCTTTCGCTCCCGAGTTGGCTAGTCGTCGTCTCCACCGTGCCAGGCGATGAATTTCCAGCCGTCATCGGTGCGCACCAGAACATCGGTGTAACGACCGTTATTCATTTCGGTTTCGTCGTTTTTGCTTTCGTATGCGCTCGAATAGAGATAATGGGCGATGGCGACATCACCTTCGACGACGATGGCGAGAGGGTAGAGCTCATGGGCAACCATCTCTCCCTGTTCGTCATTGAAACGGTCCCACATGATCGCCGATGCTTTGGAGCGAGGTGCAGGTGAGTTTTTCCCCCAGCCCGAAAACTTCTCAGCCAGAAGTTCTTCCATCCAGTCCTTGTCCCCCTGTTCCTCGGCTTCCCACTGGCCTTCGATCGTAGCCCAGACATCGGCCTGATCATTATTGGAATCCTGTGCAATAGCCATCCCCGATGCCATCAGGAACGCTACCGCAAGAACGAGTCTGAGCGAATTACTGAAGTTCATTGCTGTTTCCCCGACTAAAGTTCTCGTAATAGCCGGAGTCTAGTCGTAATTCAACATTGCGACAAACCGCAGGAGCAGCTCAGTCTGTATCAAGGAGCAGGTGGATGAGCGACTTGACGTCTTCTGCATCGGCGCGAAATTCGGATTCCAGGGGATAAATATCCGCCAGCTCGGTTTCCGTCAGGTAAGCCGGATGGTGTGATTCGACGATCGTTGCGTAGTGGATGGAACGCGCGCCTTTCTCGATGGACAGCTGGTAGGCATGCAGTCCCACATCTGCCGGTGTATTCAGGCGCATGATCCGGGCAATGGTGTGTTGCGGATCACCTACCTGTGCAGAGCCGATGTAAGTCGTCATCTTGCGGATTTCCCAGCCCGCATCCTTGAACGTAGCGCCAATCGACCGGCCGCCCAGTACGGCTTCGTGCACCGCCGCAATTTCGGCCAGGCCTGGGTCCATGAATTTGACAACAGCATAGGTACGACAGGTGCGTACGCCCTTATCCGTGCTGTACACGTTGCTCCGCCGTATGCCCGAATTCTGTTCGAGCACGTCGACGTCGTAATTGCCGAAGCGTTGCTCAATGCGCTCGCTGTTCAACGATTCGGGCTGGAACGAACAGGCGCTGAGTGCCGCGGCAAGGACAACGGGAGGAATCGGTTTGTGCTGCATACTACCGTATTGCGAATTGAGTGCTGCCGCACCATATACTGACATTATCCGAGCGTAAAGGAGTGTTTTGATGCGAGCCATGCTGCTGCAGTCGACAGGCCGATTGGATGAGCGCGATGAGGCGCTGACGCTGTCCGACATACCACGGCCAATTCCGAAAACAGGCGAGCTGCTGATCAAGGTATCGACTTGCGGCGTTTGTCACACCGAGCTCGATGAAATCGAAGGGCGCACGCCGCCTCCGCTTATGCCAGTTGTGCCAGGCCATGAGGTGGTTGGCACCGTGATCGAGGTGGCTCCGGGCGCACATCGTCACGCACCCGGTGATCGGGTCGGGGTTGGCTGGATACACTCCTCCGACGGGAGCGAAAGCGAAAACCTCAGTGACGCCTTCCGCGCGACTGGCCGTGATGTGGATGGCGGATATGCTGAGTTTATGACGGTGCCGGAGGTCTATGCGTATCCGATTCCTGAGGTGTTTTCGGATGCCGAGGCCGCGCCTTTATTGTGCGCCGGCAGCGTCGGTTATCGCGCCCTCAAACTGGCCGGAATCGAGGACGGACAGATTCTGGGTTTGACCGGATTCGGCGGTTCGGGGCACCTCGTACTGCAGCTCGCCAAACACCTGTATCCATCGAGCCCCGTTTTCGTGTTCGCACGCAGTGGCGGGGAACGTGAATTCGCCATTGAACTCGGTGCGGACTGGGCCGGCGACACCACGGCGATGCCCCCGGCTGCGGCACAGGCGATCATCGATACGACACCTGCCTGGAAACCGGTACTGGCCGCCCTGGAGCGTCTGCGGCCGGGGGGGCGGCTGGTCATCAATGCGATACGCAAGGAAAGTGCCGACCGCGAGCTGCTGGCGGGCATTCGTTATGAGGATCACCTGTGGCACGAGAAAGAAATCAAGACCGTTGCGAATGTCACGCATTGGGACATCGCCGAGTTCTTACCCATCGCGGCCAGGATGCGGCTGAAAGTCGAGACTCAGACCTATGCGCTGGAGGCCGCGAACACGGCACTGCGTGACCTGCGCGCTGGTCATGTCCGCGGAGCAAAAGTCTTAAAAATATCTAATTAAAATAATGTATTATAGTAATTACTTCGAGTAAAAGATTACTATGCTTGCGACGCGACGCCGAGCGTTGCCGGCGTACCCGCGGCACATTCGGGGCGACGGTTTATACTGCGTTTTTCTGATCTGCCGGACCAAGCCATGAGCCATAACATTTGCTGCTATCGCTGCGGTGAATCACTCGCAGCCCTTTCCTTGCCGCTGTCCCGGCAGGACGAATGTCCCGGATGCGGCGCCTATCTGCATGTCTGCAAGATGTGCAGGCATTTCGACCGGGCTGTGCCGAGACAGTGTCGTGAAGATGGCGCCGAGGATGTTACTGAAAAAGAGCGCCTGAATTTCTGCGACTGGTTCATCCCGGACGAGTCGGCATTCGATCCACACCGCAAAGATGAAGCCGATCAGGCCAGGGCGGCCCTCGACGCGCTGTTCGATGATTGATCGCAGGACCTTTCTGAAACTCTCGGCCGCCGGCATCGCAGGATCGGGCCTCGCCGCCTGTGCCGGCACGGAGAAAGTCGCAACCGCGGGCGTGCCCCGCAGCCAATTTGATGAGAACTCGACCGCCGAAGAGGTCACTCAGGGGATCGATCTGGGCGGCAAACTTGCCGTTGTGACGGGTTGTACGTCAGGGATCGGCTTCGAGACGATGCGCGTACTGGCGATGCGCGGCGCTCACGTTGTTGGCACGAGCCGCTCCATCGAAAGGGCGCACGCAGCTTGCAGACAAGTCATTGGGATTACGTCGCCTCTGCAGCTTGATCTGGCGAACCTCGATTCAGTAGTGGCCTGCGCCGACGCGATCCGCTCGCTGAACCTGCCACCGGATATGCTCGTATGTAACGCGGGTTACCTCGGCGGCACTGGGCAACGGGAACTCGTCAACGGCATCGAAAAGCATTTCGCCATCAATCATCTCGGCCACTTTGTGCTGGTGAACCGTTTGCTCGGACGCCTGTACATGGCCTCGCAAGGCCGCATCGTCGTCGTCGCCAGTCGTTCGGCGTACACGCGGGCGCCACAAGCCGGCATCGAACTCGATAATCTCGGTGCGAGTTATGGCTATGAGGATATGCGTGCGTACGGCCAGTCCAAGCTTGCGAATGTGCTGTTCGCATTGCACCTGGGCGAGCTTCTGAAGGGCACACGTATCACCGTCAACTCGCTGCACCCGGGCCTGATCAATACCGATATCGATCGCAACCTGAGTCGCTTCAAGCAGACCGGTTTCGCGCTGCTGGCGGCATTCGGCAGAACCAAGAGTGTGGCCGAGGGTGCGGCGACGAGTTGTTACGTAGCCACCAGTCCGTTACTCGGGGCCACGAGCGGCAAGTACTTCGAAGACTGCAACGCTGTCACCGTACTCGGCGATAACCACCTGCAGGACGCTGCGTTGGCGGCTGAATTGTGGCGCGTGTCCGAGAATCTGACACGAGATTATCTTCTCAGCCACGATGGACCGGACCTCAATGATTATGAGCGTGCGGCGCGGAAATGGAGGCCCACGACCGAATGAATGCGGCTCCGGAGAAAGCGCTGGTCCTGCTGTCCGGCGGTCAGGATTCGACCACCTGCCTCTATTGGGCGCTCGACCGGTTCGGTCAGGGTGCCGTGTCGTCGATCGCTTTCGACTACGGTCAGCGACATCGAGTGGAACTTGAGTGCGCGCGGCGGGTCGCCGCAGACGCGGGAGTCGCGCATGTGTGCTTGCCGATCGATACGTTCGCGGCGCTGGGGGGCAATGCGCTCACGGATGCGACGGTCGAGGTGGACGATCGGGCAAGCGCAGACAGCGGCCTGCCGAATACCTTCGTTCCCGGTCGCAACCTGATTTTCCTGACCTACGCGGCGGCGTATGCGTATCAACACGACATCGGGCATCTCGTTACCGGGATTGCACAGACCGACTACAGCGGGTATCCGGACTGCCGGCAGGCGACAATTGCATCACTGCAGGAGACGCTGCGTCTCGGTATGGAAAGTGATGTGCATATCCACGCGCCGCTCATGCAGCGATCGAAAAAGGAGACCGTCGAACTGGCGCGGGATCTCAACGCCCTCGACGCGATGCGACTGACGCACACCTGCTATAACGGCAGACGACCCCCATGCGGAGAGTGTCCTGCGTGCCGTTTGCGCGCAAAAGGTTTTGCCGAAGCCGGAATACCGGATCCACTGCTGGCCGATCCATGACCTATTCGGTGAAGGAAATCTATTACACGCTGCAGGGAGAAGGTGCACAGACCGGCCGACCCGCGGTGTTTCTTCGCTTCGCGGGTTGCAACCTGTGGTCCGGTCGTGAGCAGCACCGTGCCGAGGCTGTCTGTCGTTTCTGCGATACAGATTTTGTCGGTACTGACGGTCCTGGCGGCGGCAAATTCGATTCGGCCCGGGCTCTCGCGGATGCTGTGGCCGCAAAATGGCCGCAGGACGCAGGGGCGCACAACGCTTATGTGGTGTGCACGGGTGGAGAGCCGCTGCTGCAACTGGATACCGCGGCGGTCGAGGCTCTGCATGCTTCGGGATTCGAGATCGCCGTCGAAAGCAATGGCACCCTCGCAGCGCCTGCGGGCATAGACTGGTTATGCATCAGCCCAAAAGGCGGTGCCGCACTCAAGCAGTGTTCAGGGCATGAACTCAAACTCGTCTACCCGCAACAGGAAGCCGAGGCGCAGCCCGAGCGGTTCGTCAATCTCGCGTTCGGGCGCTTTTGCCTGCAGCCATGCGACGACGCGGAGCTTGCAGCAAATACGCGTGCCGCGATCGAATATTGCCTCGAGCATCCGCAGTGGCAGTTGAGTTTGCAGACGCATAAACTGATAGGAATCGACTAGAACTCATGAATCATCGTATCGCGCGCCTGGTTTTTGCATTTGGAGTCGGTGTTATCGTCGCGGTATACGCCTTCAAATGGATAACCGATCCCGCACCACGTGCAGAGCGCGAGCTCGAAGAGGCCGTTGTCTCCGTCGCCAGGCAGAATCTCGAGCAAATGCTTCAGCTCGGAGCGATTGAAGTCGTTGACCCACTGGCGCCGGATCGGAAGGTCGGCAAATCGTACGTTTACCGGGCGGCCGACGGTTGGCAAGTGTCCGGGTTTTACCGTCGTGGGGAGGGCGATCGCTGGCATCCCTTCCTGATGACGCTGGACGCTTCGCCGGCGACGACAAGCCTCAAAGTGCAGGATGCCGAATTGGTGGATCGCGCCAAAGCCAGCCCGATACTGGAGGCGATACCCTGAGTCAGGCCTGTTCCGCTGCGAGTTTCTCGTCGATCACTTCTTTGCGCCATTCAAAGACATTGAGCTCGATGAAGACGAACGCAACGAGCCACAGGAAAGCGTCCCAGAAATCGACAAAATCGCCTTTCACCCCCCAGTAGATTGCGGCAAGCAACAGCGTCGTGTACAGAATGACCTTGACTATGTTGCTGAGGCGCAACGCGAAACCCTCGTATCGATCACGCTCCTGTAATTGTACGTCCAGTTCAAGGACCAGCACGACCAGCAGCCACACCGCCGCATTGATGACATCAACCCAGGCCAGAATGGTGATCGCTGTGAGTCCGTCGGCATCGACAA
>JAOTVR010000139.1 GCA_029863305.1 Gammaproteobacteria bacterium
AAGGTTGCTCCGCCGGTCGTATTGGACGGCAGCGACATGTTTACTTTGGCTCCGACGCTTGCGGACGACGCGGAGGCGATACTCAACATTCGCAGCGTCTATGATTTTGATGGCGGTGCAATCGTTGATATTCCGACGATAGCCGATCCTACTCAGACGCCTGCAGCGAACCGGCCGGCACGCTTCCTGCGAATCGAAAAGGCCGTTTCGATTCCGGACGACGACCTGGTCGATCTCAATAATACCGACTTCGGAATCAGCACAGCGTTTGGTATGAAAGAGATTGTCGGCTACGCGATGATCGAGCCGGATGGCTCTGTCATCACGAAGATCCCGGCAAACGTCGCACTTGCGATCAGCGTCGTCGACGAATATGGCAAGCGCATTACTGCGCGCCACCAAAACTGGATTTCAGGCCGTCCGGGTCAGGAAGTGCAGTGTAATGGCTGTCACGTCACGAACAGCGGTTTGTCCCATGGACGCTCCGATGCTTTCGATTCCGCTTATGCCGGTGCGCCATCGGGCTTGTTCGAATTCCCCGGAACGCTGATGCAGTGGTTCATAGCGGAGCCCGGCGAGACCATGGCCGAGGTTCGTGCGCGCGTTACGTGCGCGGACGGCAGCTGTTCGTCGATCGAGCCGTCGATGAATGTCATATACCGCGATGTATGGACGGCCGACCCGGTAATTGCCGCCGGGAATGTCGATATCGACCATCTGTACACGGACCTGACGACGCAGTCGCCAACGACCCTGGCATGCCAGCAGGACTGGCAGGCGCATTGTCGCAGTGTGATTAATTATGAGACGGTCATTCACCCTATCTGGAGTCAACCTCGCCCTCAGTTTGACGATGTGGGCGCGCCGATACTCGACGGCAACGGCGCGCAGGTCGACATGCAGTGCACGCTGTGTCACACATTTCCTTACATTGATCCGGCCGATGGCGTCACTGTCATACCGCCAGCCGGTCAGCTCGAGCTCACTGACGGACTGTCGGTCGACGAGCCGGATCACTTTCATGCCTATCGCGAACTGTTAGTTACTGATAACCTTCAGGAAGTGGTAGGTGGCGCATTGGTCGATGTGCTACAACCGACAGGTCAGGTCGATATCGACGGGAACCCGATACTCGACGTAGTTCCGATCCCCTCGCCGGCAAGTATTGCCGGTGCCAGGGCGTCCGGAGATTTTTTCGGGCGCTTTGAGGATCCTGCTAATAACCCAACGGTTAATCACTACAACATTTTGTCTGGCGCGGAGAGACGCTTAATTGCGGAATGGTTGGATGTCGGAGCTCAGTACTACAACAATCCTTTCGACGTCCCGCAGTAATTCGTCCGTCTGGTGTTGCTGCCTTATCGCTCTGGCGCTACTGGCATTCACACCCGGACACGCAGAGGCCGCCGACGACGTACTACGAAAAGTGGCGGTTGCCGACCCGTATCTCGAAATGCATACGGGCCCCGGTCGCGGCTATCCGATCTTCCACGTTGTCGACCGCGGCGAGTCCGTTGAGATCGTGTTGCAGCGCACCGACTGGTATCGGGTGCGCGCCGCCAACGGCGTCGAGGGCTGGGTCGATCAGGCGCAGATGGAACTTACACTCAAGCCGGATGGTTCCGAAGTCGACTTCGCACAGGCCACGCTGGATGACTTCACCAACGCCAAGTGGGAGGCCGGCATCCTGGCCGGAGATTTCGGCGGCGCCAACATCGTTTCGCTCTATGGGGGGTACTCGCTCAACCCGCATGTCTCTGTAGAGGTATGGGGTTCACAGATTTTGGGTAATTTTTCGAACGGCTGGATGGGCAGTGTTAACCTCGTTCATGAAACCTGGCCGGACTGGCGATTTTCACCGTTTTTTACACTGGGTGCCGGTGTTATCCACACCTCGCCCAAATCGACGATCATTCAGGGTGAGGATCGTACCGATCAGGTCGGTCACGTCGGCGCAGGCCTGCGTGTTTATGCCACTCGACGTTTTTTGCTGCGCGTTGAGTACAAGAGCTACGTGGTATTCACGAGCCGTGATGAGAATGAGGAAGTAAGAGAATGGAAAGCCGGATTCGCGTTCTTTTTCTGATCGCCCTGGCGATCACGCTTTCGGGCTGCGCGGCCACGAAGAACCTGTTCGGCATGGGTGACGAAGAGGCGCCACCGCCTTCTTCCGAGCCGCCCGGACAGGTGATCGATCCTCAGGTGGAGCGTCGCGAGATCAAGGAGCCGGCAATCGATCGTGAGGACTTCGAGATCGGCGCTTTCGTCGGCATGATGAATATCGAGGATTTCGGCACCGACACGGTGTACGGCGTGCGTCTGGCGTACCACGTTACTGAAGGCTTTTTTGTCGAGGCAACGGTCGGGCAATCGGAAGCGAGCTTGACGAGTTTCGAGGTCCTTTCCGGTGGGGCCAGACTGTTCGATGACCGCGACCTGACCTATTACAACCTGAACCTTGGCTACAACATCCTGCCCGGCGAGATGTTTATCGGTGAAGGTCGCGCGTACAACACCAATTTCTATCTGATTGCCGGGCTTGGCTCGACACGTTTTGCCGACGATGACCGATTTACGGTCAATTTCGGTGCCGGATTCCGCTTCTTGTTGACCGATTCCGTTGCGCTGCATGTCGATTTTCGCGACCACCTGTTTGACATCGATGTCATCGGCCAGGAGAAGACGGTCCACAATCTCGAGGGAACGATCGGTGTAACGGTGTTCTTCTGAGGCAGAGTTCACGGTTCGGCTGGCCGGGTGGCGATAAAGTAGGGGTATGAACATGAATGTCAGAGGTTTTGCTCGGTATTTGCTGCTTTTTTGCGTACTCGTGGGTACGACTGGATGCAGCGGCATCGAGCCGTGGGTGAAGCCCTATGAACGTGATCGGCTCGCCGATCCGATCATGGCGCTCGACGGAGACCCCGTCTCAAGTGCCTATATTCAACACGTCTACGAGGCCCGTGAAGGCGCTCGTGGTGGCGAAGGCGCCGCCGGCGGCGGTTGCGGCTGTAATTAGGGTTGCCTGACCAGCCATGTACTGCTTGCGCAACATAATCGTTTTGACAGCCGGTCTCCTCATTACCGGCGGCAACGTGCTGGCTGGTGTGTTGCCCGAAGAGCGGTCTGATGTCATGTACCACCTTTACGATGGCGGTGGCGTCGCGATCGACGGGCCGTCAGTCCTCGTCCGCAAGCAGGTCGGCAAGAGCGTGTCATTGGTCGGCAACTACTACGTCGACATGATCAGCTCTGCTTCGATTGATGTAATCACGACTGCCAGCCCCTACGATGAGGAGCGCACCCAGTGGTCGCTCGGCATGGATTATCTGCGCGGCAACACGACGATGAGTATCGGATATACGAGCAGTGTCGAGTCGGATTTTGATGCCAAGACTTACAGCTTCACTGTCAGTCAGGACATGTTCGGCGACCTGACGACGCTGTCGTTGAGCTACGCGCTTGGCGACGACATGGTCGGGAACTCAAGCGACCCAACATTCGAAAGAGAGGCCGATCGGCAACAATACGGCGTCGGACTCACGCAGATCCTGACCCGAAACCTGATCGCGACGCTCAACTTCACAACGATCACTGACGAGGGATTTCTGAACAATCCGTACCGTTCGGTTCGTTACCAGGATTCAGGCACGGCAACCGGATTCAGTTTTGAACCCGAGCTCTACCCGAATACACGGACGAGCAATGCGGTCGGCCTGCGGGCGAAATATTACCTGCCTTACAGGGCAGCGCTCGAGGGAGAGTATCGGTTTTTCACCGACACCTGGGACATCGAATCGCACACGGCGTCAATTGCCTATACACACCCCATCGGGCCTTTCGTGTTCACAGCCAAGTACCGTTGGCACGATCAAACCGGTGCGCATTTCTATCGCGACATTTTTCCTCGTGAGCAAGCGACCAACTTCCGCGGCAGGGATAAGGAAATAAGCCCGCTGACGAGTGGCACCTTCAAGTTGGGCGGCAGTTACGAGTTCATCGGCGATGCCGAAGGCTGGGGCTTCATCAAGAGAGCCACGATCAATGCATCGTATTCCGTGCTGTCAGTCGACTATCACGACTTCTCGGATATCAGCGTTGGTGCGCTCCTGGGCGAAGAGCCGTTGTATCAGCTCGACGCCGATATTGTGCAGGTGTTTTTCTCTTTCTGGTACTGACGTGTACCGCGCTCGTCGGTGATACGATTGCGCACCATGTATACCGCACTCATCGCAATTCTTGCGTTCGCAGTTTTCGGCGCCATTCTTTATAACCGTTTGGTTCGCAGCCGCAATCGCGTCGATACCGCGTGGAGTGATATTGACGTGCAGCTGCAGCGTCGGCATGACCTGATACCGAGGCTTGTTGCTGCGGTTGATCAGTACGCGAAATACGAGCGCGCAACGCTCGCGGCCGTCACAGAACTTCGAGCCGAAGCCATGCGCGTCACGGATATCGATGCTCGCAGCAAAGCTGAAGACGACCTCAGTAGTGGAGTTCAGCGTCTGATTGCACTGGCTGAAAACTACCCTGACCTCAAAGCGAACGAAAATTTCCTGAAACTACAGCACCAACTCGTTGAGACGGAGAACTATCTGCAGTTCGCACGCCGTTACTACAATGGCTCCGTTCGTGACTACAACACGATGACCGGAACCGTACCGAGCAACCTCATCGCTAATGTGTTCGATTTCACGGAGCGCAGCTTCTTTCAGAAGTCATCGGACGATGCCGCCAATGTGCCGTTGATCAAGTTTGGATCCGTCGAATGAAAATGCTGGCAGCGCTGTTCCTGTCGTTGTCTTTTTCAGCGCTCGCGGACGAACGCATTCTCGAGTTTCACAGCGACATCCTGATCATGAAGGATGGCTGGATAGATGTAACCGAGACGATTCGGGTTCGTGCTGAGGGGAATCGGATTCGGCGCGGCATATACCGCGATTTTCCGACCGAGTATGAAGATAAGCTCGGCAACCAGTATGTCGTCGGGTTCGAGCCACTGTCCGTCTTGCGCAATAACTCGACCGAGGATTTCCATGCACAAAATATTCGCGGCGGCAAACGGGTCTATTTCGGCAATTCGAACCGTTATATCACTGCGGGTGAACACGTCTACACGTTTCATTATCGGGCGAGCCGCATGCTTGGATTCTTCGCGGACCACGACGAGCTGTACTGGAACGTCACTGGTGTTGAGTGGGCGTTTCCAATCGATAAGGCCAGCGCTACCGTAGCATTCGGTTTCGATGTATCTGCGAACGACATCAGGACCGAGGCCTACACCGGGTCCTACGGTTACACGAAGCAAGACCATACATCGAATGTCGATGGTTCCGGCCGTGCGTATTTTCAAACCAATAAGCCGCTACCGCCTCTGAACGGACTCACTGTCGTCGTGGCCTGGCCAAAAGGGTATGTCGTCGAGCCAGGCGACATGCAACGATTGGGTTGGCTGCTTCAGGATAATGCCAACCTGCTCGCAGCGCTCGGCGGCTTCGTCCTGCTGCTGGCCTACTATGTCCCGGTCTGGCTGAGGTTTGGCAGAGACCCTGACGAGGGAGTGCTGGTCACGCGATACGAACCACCACGGAACTTCTCGCCGGCGTCGCTTCGGTATATTCGACAGATGTATTACGACGATAAGGTAATGACCTCGGCAGTTGTCAATCTGGCGGTCAAGGGATATCTGCGAATCGACCTGGAGGAGGGCGCGGACGGATTCCTTGGTCTGGGCAAGGAAGCAGACAAATACACACTGGTCAAGACCAATCCGGGTGGGAGCCCGGCGCCGATGGCGCCGGGCGAGAAGGAACTCTACGATGGTCTGTTTGCGAACGGCGATACGATAGTCCTCGAAAACGAGAACCATGCGGAACTTGGCGACGCCAGGGACGCACACAAACAATCACTCAAGCGCGACTACAAGCAACATTACTTTCGTTTGAACGGGCTCATGAATATTCCCGCCATTCTCATATTTGTCATCACCGCGATGGTTTCTCTCAGTCCCGGGCCGTCGCCGCTGGTCATCCTGACGATCGTGATCATGGCGGTCACGACAGTTTTTTTCGCGATCATCATGAAGCGGCCCACGATGCGCGGCAGAAAACTGCTCAATGAGATTGTCGGCTTCAAGGACTATCTCGAGATCGCCGAGAAGGACGAACTGAATCTTCGCAATCCGCCAGAGAAGACCCCGCAGCTGTTCGAAACCTATTTGCCATTCGCGCTGGCGCTGGGAGTCGATCAGCTATGGGCGGAGAAATTCTCGGCCGTCTTGTCGGCCGTTCAGCAGACTGACGGCAACACGTATCAACCAGCCTGGTACAACGGCTCGCTGAACACGATGAACCTGAGTGGCGCGACCAGCCAGCTGTCGAACAGCCTCAATACAGCCATTTCGAGTTCCGTGACAGCGCCGGGATCGTCATCGGGCAGTGGCGGCGGTGGCTTCTCCGGCGGCGGCGGAGGTGGCGGCGGAGGTGGCGGTTGGTGAGCGCCTGCGCAACAATGGCCGCATTTGATGGTCGAATCAGGTTCTGGGGTCAGAGCCCTGCGGACCAGAAAGGGCTCTAAGCCCATCGGCTAGAGCGGGCAATCGATGAACACACCGATTTACAACATGCGGCCGCGCGGCCAAAGCGCCATCCCCAACGTGATTTTTGCGTTGCTCGTTGCCAATGGCATCGTTTTCGCGCTGCAGCAGGTGAGCCCGCGCTACCTGTTATTCAATTTCGCGCTTTGGCCGGCAGGCGTGCCCGGGTCGCCGTTCATGCCCTGGCAGCTCGTCAGTTACTCTTTCCTGCATGGCAACCTGACACACATATTTTTCAATATGTTTGGTTTATGGATGTTTGGCAGGGAGCTCGAGCTGATGATGGGCCAGAAGCGGTTCCTGACCTACTACTTCACTTGCGTGATCGGTGCCGGGCTGGTGCAGCTGATAGTCGCTGGCACCCAGGGTGGCCTGTACCCGACCGTTGGTGCGTCGGGCGGTGTGTTCGGTATCCTGCTCGCCTATGGCCTGACATTTCCGAATCGCATGGTTATGTTGATATTTCCGCCGATCCCGATGAAGGCAAAGTACTTCGTGATATTTTACGGATTGCTCGAACTGTACCTCGGCGTGAGTGGCACCGCGCCGGGCGTTGCGAACTTTGCGCACCTCGGCGGCATGTTTTTTGGCTTCCTGTTATTGCGTTACTGGACGAAACCGAGACGCCGTGGCTAATCTGATCTCGCTCGGCGTTGCCACGGCATTTCTGGTCATGATTCCGGGACCGAACGTGGCGCTGATCGTTGCCAACAGTATTCGTTACGGGTTTCGAATGGGCGGCATCACGGTACTCGGAACGACGCTCGGCGTTGCGCTGCAGCTGGCGGCGGTGGTCGCAGGTATGACCGCGCTGGTTGCGGCTGCGGCCGACGCGCTGACCTGGATTCGGTGGGCGGGTGTTGTCTACCTGGTCTACCTCGGCGTGCGCACATGGAACGAGCCGACACGCGACCTGAGTGAGGTAGTTGCGGCACCCGCCGTGTTCTGGCGCGGCTGCCTGATTGCTGCCGTCAATCCAAAAACCCTCCTGTTCAATGCCGCGTTCCTGCCACAATTCGTGGTGGATGACGCAGGCGTCGGCGGTCAGCTTGCACTTATCGCGGCGGTCTTTTTGGGCGTATTGTTGCTGGGTGACATGATATGGGCGATGACCGCCTCGTCCGCGCGGCCTCTGCTCGACCGCTATGGAAGCGCGCGCAATCGGCTGACCGGCGGGTTTCTTATTGCGGCTGGCGTGGGTCTGGCCTTGTCGCGGCGTTAGAGGCACTGTTGCAACGTTTGGCGACTACGTGGCATCTATAGACGAATGATGAGGAATAACATGACTATCAAACGCAGAGAGTTTCTGGGCCGCATGGCCGCGGGCAGCGCGATTTTGACCGTGCCTGGATTTCTGACCGGCTGCGGCATCCAACAGGCGACGGCGATCGCCGATGCTACCCCCGAGAATCCATTCATGGACTGGTTCGGCGTGGATCAGGCAACCGTTGCCCGCGTCATGTCCGAGCTGACCGCTAGCGGCGCCGATGCAGCCGACCTGTACTTCCAGCATGCCCGCAGCAACTCACTGTCGCTCGAAGATGGCATCGTCTCGAACGCGAACTCGAATATCCAGCAGGGCGTGGGTCTGCGCGTGGTGATTGGCGAACAGACAGGCTATGCGTTTACCGAAGACCTGAGCCTGTCGTCGATGCTGGCCGCAGCGCGCACCGCCTCGGCAATTGCTGCCGGCAGCCGCGCCGTCGCGCCACAACATTTTGTGCCGAAGGATATGGGCGGGCTCTATACGACGTCGGTGCCATGGGCCGATGTCGGCATCGATCAGAAGTTGCCGATACTCAAATTTGTCGAGGAACATGCCAGGTCGCTGGACCCGGCCGTGGACAAGGTATCGGTGTATTGGGGTGACGGCGATGAACGCGTCATGATTGCCACGCTCGACGGCAAGCTGATCATGGACCACCGGCCCATGACCCGCGTAACCGTGCTCGTTACGGCGAAGAAGGGCGAAGAAGTGCAGTCGGGATATTCGAACATTGCAGCCCGCGAGGAATTCAGCTGGTATACCAACGAACGCCTGCAGACGATGGTCAAAGAG
>JAOTVR010000034.1 GCA_029863305.1 Gammaproteobacteria bacterium
CTCAACGAACGACTCGTCCGACAGCATGGCGGTGGAATGCGGTGCAAAGCAGGTTGAGATCAGCGGATGGTCCGCGTAGGGATCGTGCACAAGATCCGAGCCCTTGCGCAGGCAATCGGCCGCATTGTCGGCCCAGGTGGTTGCGTAGTCGATCACCGGAGTGCCGACGACGGCCCGCATGCTTCGCTCTACGGCAGTTTGCGCCACGATTTCGGGGAAGAAATACTGGTCGGCAAAGCACGTTACTCCCGCGCGCATCATTTCGGCGATTGCGAGTTCCGTTCCGTCGCGCACCATCTCCGCACCGGCCCAGCGCTTCTCCGCTGGCCAGATGCCTTGCCGGAGCCAGGATTCCAGGGGCAGATCATCGCAGAGGCCGCGAAGCAGCGTCATAGCGGCATGCGTGTGCGCATTGATGAGTCCCGGCAGCAGAATATGCTGCGGACGTTCGATGAGGATGCTCGGCTGGAACGTAGTGCGCGCTTCTTCAGTCGGTGTGATGGCCACAATGCGGCCATCGGTAATGGCAACTGCGACATTGGCCAGCACTCTCTCGTGCGGCTCTACGGGGACGCACCAGCCGGGCAGAATAAGGGTATCGCAGTGCTGCATCGTCAGAAGCTGTGGCCGCCGCTATAGGCTTCGAAAGAGTGCGCAGTATACTCCCAGCGAATGTCAGCGCCAGTGCGGCTTTCAGACCCTCGTAATCGGCCTGAAACAGTGCTGTTACCGGTCTCGCTGTGGTATCATTCGGGCCTTGATTCGGTGTCAAATCGGGCCGATTCGAGCCAGGCAAAATCAACAATTATTTCTATTCGATATCCAGAGTTTTTCGCCGTTATTGGATTCCGATCGATGATCGGGATCGCGCCCAGATTGTGAGTATTTATGGCTGAAGTTGCACGGGAACTGTTGTCTGTAAGTCTCGAAGAGGAGATGCAGCAGTCCTATCTCGATTACGCCATGAGCGTCATCGTCGGTCGGGCACTGCCCGATGTTCGTGATGGCCTCAAGCCTGTCCATCGGCGTGTGCTGTACGCCATGCGCGAGCTGGGCAACGACTACAACAAGGCTTACAAGAAGTCGGCGCGCGTAGTCGGTGATGTCATCGGTAAGTACCACCCGCATGGCGATACGGCCGTATACGACACGATCGTGCGGATGGCGCAGCCGTTTTCAATGCGCGCACTGCTGGTTGACGGACAGGGTAACTTTGGTTCGGTCGATGGCGATGCACCGGCGGCCATGCGTTACACCGAAGTGCGCATGTCGCGTATTGCGCATGAATTGCTGGCAGACATCGAAAAGGAAACCGTCGACTTCGCCGAAAACTACGATGGCTCCGAATCCGAACCGACAGTCATGCCGACGCGCGTGCCGAACCTGCTGGTTAACGGTTCTTCGGGTATCGCCGTTGGCATGGCGACCAACATTCCGCCGCACAATCTGAATGAGGTTGTCGCTGCGTGCCTTGCACTGATCGAGGACCCGACAATCGAGGTGCCGGCACTGATGGAGCACATGCCCGGGCCAGACTTTCCCACGGCAGGCATTATCAACGGTGCGGCAGGCATTTACGCGGCGTACCGGACGGGGCGAGGGCGCGTCCATATTCGGGCGCGCACGAAGATAGAGGAATTCGGCTCGCGCCGTCGTGAGGCGATAATCGTCACCGAGTTGCCCTATCAGGTAAACAAGGCGCGGCTGATCGAAAAGATCGCCGAACTGGTGCGCGACAAGCGCATTGAAGGCATCAGCGAGTTGCGTGACGAGTCCGACAAGGACGGTATGCGTATTGTCATCGAGCTGCGCAAAGGGGAGGTCAGCGACGTCGTCCTGAACAACCTCTACAAGCAGACGCCGATGCAAAGCGTGTTCGGCATCAACATGGTCGCTTTGCATGAGGGCCAGCCCAAACTGATGAACCTCAAGCAGATACTTGAGGCCTTCCTGGCGCATCGGCGTGAAGTCGTCACGCGGCGCACGATTTTCGACCTGCGAAAAGCACGAGACCGGGCGCATGTGCTCGAGGGGCAAGCGGTCGCACTGGCGAATATCGATGCTGTCATCGCCCTGATCAAAGCTTCGCCATCGCCGGCCGAGGCCAAAGTAGCTCTGATGGATGCGACCTGGGAGCCAGGCTCGGTTACTGCGATGCTGGAACGCGCGGGCGATACCGATACGCGCCCTGACGGGCTTGCAATCGGCTACGGACTGGTCGAGGGCATCTACCGCCTTTCAACTGTGCAGGCACAGGCAATCCTGGACTTGCGACTGCATCGTCTGACGGGGCTGGAACAAGATAAAATACTTAATGAATACAAAGATATATTAGGTAAAATTAAAGAATTTGCTGATATCCTGGCAGACCCTGACAGGCTGTTGCAGGTGATTCGTGACGAATTGGCCGAGATTCGCGATGCATTTGGTGACGAACGCCGCACGGAAATCGTGCAGGACCATAGCGATCTCAGTATCGAGGACCTGATTCCCAGCGAAGAAGTCGTGGTCACGCTGTCACATGGCGGCTATGCCAAGGCGCAGCCCATCGGCGCCTACCAGGCGCAAAAACGCGGCGGGCGCGGGCGATCTGCCACTAAGGTCAAGGACGAGGATTTCATCGACAATCTGTTCGTGGCCAATACGCACGATACGATTCTGTGCTTCTCGAGCCGTGGCAAGATGTACTGGCTCAAGGTCTACCAGGTTCCGCAGGCAAGTCGCGGCTCACGCGGCAAACCAATCGTTAATCTCCTGCCGCTGGAGGCGGGCGAACGCATCAGCGCGGTGCTGGCAATCCAGGATTACGCCGAAGACAGCTTTGTCTTCATGGCGACCTCGGGTGGCACGGTGAAGAAGACGCCGCTCAGCCAGTTCTCGAGGCCGCGCTCAAACGGCATCATCGCCATCGATCTGCGGGACGACACGCTTGTCGACGTCGCGATCACGGATGGCAACGCCGAAATATTGCTGGTAGCGAGTTCCGGCAAGAGTATTCGATTCAAAGAATCCGACGTGCGGCCGATGGGTCGCGGAGCCGCTGGCGTGAGGGGCATTAAACTACCAGCGGATCATGAGCTTATAGGGCTCACGATCCTCCGCGAGGGCATGATTCTTACGGCGACTGAAAACGGTTACGGAAAACGCACCGCCGTTGACGATTTTCCGGTTCAGGGGCGCGGTGGCCAGGGCGTTATTGCGATCCAGACCAGCGAACGCAACGGACGTACCGTTGGCGCAGCGCAAGTTGGTGAGGATGATGAGATCATGCTGATCAGTTCGAACGGTACCCTGGTCAGGACGGCAGTTGATGATATTTCGGTCCAGGGCCGTAATACTCAGGGTGTCCGCCTGATCCGCGTCGGTTCCGAGCAGAGACTCGTAGGCCTGGCTCGAATAGAATCGATAGAAGAGGGTGACGAGTAGGTCCACTCACCGATCACTGCACTAATCCATATGCTCACCCCACCAATCCATATGCAAGGATACCGGCGACATGTCTCGCGTTTACAATTTTAGTGCCGGCCCGGCCGCGCTGCCCCTCGAGGTGCTCGAGAGCATCCGCAATGACATTCCCGATTGGCAGGGCACGGGCATGTCGGTCATGGAGATCAGCCACCGCAGCAAAGACTTCATCAGTCTGGCCGAACGCTGTGAGGCGAATCTGCGTGAGTTGCTGTCAATCCCGGAGGATTACAGCGTTCTCTGGACGCAGGGCGGCGCAACGCTGCAAATGGCAATGGCGCCACTCAACCTTGCCGGACCAAATGACACGGTCGACTACGTTGTCACCGGAAGTTGGGGCAGAAAAGCCGCGGCCGAGGCTGCGAAGCAGTGCAATATGCACATCGCGGCTGATAGCTCGGACAGGAATTTCACCTATATACCGGAAGAATCGGACTGGCAGCGCAGCGAAAATGCCGCCTACCTGCACCTCACATCCAACGAGACGATCGCGGGGGTCGAATTCCATTTCGTTCCCGGCGGTGACGCACCTGTCGTTGCGGACATGTCCAGCACCATATTGTCGCGACCCATCAACATCACCGACTACGGCGTTATCTATGCGGGCGCGCAGAAGAACATCGGACCGGCCGGAATAACGCTGGTGATTGTCCACAATGAGTTGTTGCAACCGGTGCGCGACAATCTGCCGCATCTGATGATGTGGAAGTCGTATGCCGAGTCGGATTCGATGACCAACACGCCGCCGACCTTCGCCTGGTATGTCGCGGATCTGGTCCTCCAGCATTTGCTGCACCTTGGCGGACTTGAGGCGATGGCCGAGCTTAACCAGCGTAAATCGGCCAAGCTATATGCAGCGATCGATGCGTCCGGGTTCTACAGCAACCCCGTGGAGGTGGACTGTCGTTCGTGGATGAATGTGCCATTTATCCTTGCGGACGCTTCGCTCGACGCGCAGTTCCTTGATGAAACGCTTGCCGCCGGGCTGACCAATCTCAAAGGGCATCGCTCGGTCGGCGGCATGCGTGCTTCGATCTACAACGCGGTTTCAGAAGAAGCTGTCGACACTTTGATCGAATTCATGGCCGAATTCGAACGTACCAACGGATAAATCGATGTACAAGATTCTCACACTCAATCACATTGCGGTCGAAGGGCTGCGTCATTTTCCTCGCGAACGTTACGAGGTCGCTTCGGAAATCGCACACCCCGATGCCATCATTCTTCGTTCATTCAACATGCACGATATGGAAATTCCCGATACCGTGCATGCCGTTGGCCGTGCCGGAGCGGGCGTCAATAACATACCCATCGATGCGCTGAGTGCGCGTGGCATACCTGTATTCAATGCGCCCGGCGCGAATGCGAATGCCGTCAAAGAGTTGGTCGTGGCGGGCCTGTTGCTGGCGGCACGCAACCTCTGTGATGCGCGTGAGCACGTCAGGGGACTTAAGGAAACAGGCGATGCGCTTAACAAGGCCGTGGAAGCCGGCAAGAAGAAATTCGTCGGTTTCGAGCTGCCTGGCAAGACGCTTGGCGTCATCGGGCTCGGCGCCATCGGCGTCGAGGTGGCGAATGCGGCGCTTGCACTTGGCATGAAGGTGATCGGCTTCGATCCCAAGATTACCGTGCGGCGCGCCTGGCAACTGTCGGCTGGCGTCGAGCATGCGGAGAACATCGAGCAGCTGTTCCAGCACGCAGACGCCGTCACTCTGCACGTGCCGCTCGTCGAGGAGACGAAGAATCTCGTGAATCGCGATCGGCTGGCATTAATGCCGCCGGGTGGTGTCATTATCAACTTCGCCCGTGGCGGTATTGTCGACGACAATGCGGTGCTCGCGGCGCTCGACAGCGGCAAATTGCACGCCTATGTCACCGACTTCCCGACGACCGAGGCAATCGCTCACCCGAAGGTTGTGGCGTTACCGCATCTAGGCGCGTCCACGGCCGAGGCTGAAGAAAACTGCGCAATCATGGTTGCCGAGAACATCAAGGACTTCCTCGAAAACGGTAACATTCGCTATTCGGTAAATTTTCCCACGGCTCGACTGCCACGACTGGACGCTTGGCGCATTACGATAGCCAATGCCAATGTGCCGAACATGGTGGGTCAGATTTCCACCGATCTTGCGAATGCAGGGCTCAATATAGAAGATCTGCTGAACAAATCGGTTGGCGATCTCGCTTATACGATTGTGGATGTCAATGGTCCGGTCTCTGACGAGACGATGGCGGAACTGCGTGCGATTGAGGGCGTCCTGACGTTGCGAAATCTCGGCAAGCCTGTAACCTGACGAAATTATGGCGTCGCGCTCCAAGAATGGCCGAGGTTCAACCGACCTCACAGAGATTCGCCAGCGAATCAATGAAATAGATGAGCAGATCCAGGCTCTGATCAACGAGCGTGCGCGATTTGCCCAGGAAGTCGGGGTCGCGAAAGGTGAGCTTGCCGCCGCCGTCGACTACTACCGGCCCGAACGTGAGGCCGAGATACTGCGCAGCGTCGTCGAACGCAACAAGGGGCCGCTGCGCAATGAAGAAATGCTGCGTCTGTTTCGCGAAATCATGTCGGCCTGTCTCGCGCAGCAGGAGCCATTGAAGGTCGGCTTTCTCGGTCCTGAAGGCACCTTCACGCAAACAGCTGTCTTCAAGCACTTTGGCCATTCGGTTCGGGCGCTGCCTTTCCACACAATCGACGAGGTATTCCAGGAAGTCGAGAGCGGCATCGCGGACTTCGGTGTTGTGCCTATCGAGAATTCGACCGAAGGATCCGTCAATAACACGCTCGACATGTTCCTGACCTCTCCATTGAAGATCACCGGCGAAATTGAACTGCGCATCGAACAGCACTTGCTCGGTCGCATGGCGGGCCTGGAGAGCATCGAGCGCATCTGCGCCCACGAACAGTCTTTGGCACAATGTCGTGGGTGGCTGCGCGAATATTTGCCGCATGTGGAACTCATCGGCATGTCGAGTAACGCTGCCGGGGCGCGCAGGGCGCGCGATGAGGCGGGTACAGCGGCTATCGGCCCTGAAGTTGCTGCTGATGTTTATGACCTCAGGATCATGGTTAACAGCATCGAGGACCGATCTGACAATTCAACCCGATTCCTTGTTGTGGGTCGCAAGCTGCTTCCAGCCAGCGGCAGTGACAAAACAACCTTGCTGGTGTCGACCAGTGACACCGGCGGTGGCGCGGGCGTGCTGCACCAGCTGCTCAAGCCTCTGGCTGAGCACAACGTCGTGATGACTTTTATCGAGTCACGCCCTTCACGGCGCAAGAACTGGGACTACGTTTTCTTCATCGACATCGAAGGCCATGCCGACGAATCGCCAGTATCGGATGCGTTAGCAATTCTCGAGAAACAGAGTTCATTGTTCCGCGTATTGGGTGCTTACCCGAAAGCAGTGGGCTAACGCAACGTTTCCTGATTCGTCAATGCACTTCACCGTCAAGCCATCAGCCGTCACTGACGCAACAATCTCCGTACCCGGCGATAAATCGATCTCGCATCGAGCACTGATGCTGGGCAGTATCGCTGAGGGGCGGACTGAAATCAGCGGCTTTCTCGCGGGTGAGGACTGTCTGGCGACATTGGCCGCAATGCGCGCGATGGGAATACGAATCGAGCAACCGACTCCAACTGATGTGCTCGTTCACGGCCGGGGCCTGCACGGCCTGACGGAAGCCGATCGGCCCCTGGATCTGGGCAATTCCGGTACCGCAATGCGGCTCATGGCGGGTTTGCTGGCGGGCCAGCCATTCGTAACGACGCTGACCGGCGATGCCTCATTGACGAGCCGGCCCATGCAGCGAGTAGTTGCACCCCTGACCGCGATGGGTGCCAGAATTGACAGCCGGGACGGCCGGCCACCACTCGTGATTCATGGCACATCCGCCCTGCAGGCGATCGACTACAAATTGCCGGTGGCAAGTGCACAGGTTAAATCGGCGATTTTGCTGGCAGCCTTGTACGCGGATGGGACGACCACTGTCGTCGAACCAGCGGTTACCCGCGACCATAGCGAACGCATGCTGGAGTCAATGGGCGCGGATGTAGTGCGTGCCGGCAATCGCATCTCGATCAATGCCGGCCAGACATTGCACGGCTGTCACGTACAAGTACCTGGCGATCTTTCGTCAGCGGCCTTTATCATTCTGGCGACACTGCTAAGCGAGCGCGCTGAAGTTCTGATCGAGTGTGTGGGTGTCAATCCGACGCGCACCGGTGTCATCGACATATTGCAGACAATGGGGGCGGACATCAGCCTGGAAAAACCGCGGCTACTCGGTCAGGAGCCGGCCGCCGACATTCGTGTGCGAGCGTCGAAACTGCACGGTGGCCCTGTCGATCCCGCTCTGGTGTCCCTGGCGATCGATGAGTTCCCGATCCTGTTCGTTGCAGCGGCGGCTGCGAGTGGCAAGACCGTGTTCTCGAGTATCGGGGAATTGCGCGTCAAAGAAAGCGACCGCATCGCCGCCATGGCAAGTGGTCTGCGGGCACTGGGTATCGAGGTGGACGAGACCGACGACGGTGCCGTGGTGCACGGTGGCAGGCTCATGGGCGGTACGGTGGACAGCTGCGGCGATCACCGTATCGCGATGTCCCTGGCCATCGGGGCGACGATCGCTGCCGACGCGGTGACAGTTCACGATGTGGCAGCGGTCGATACGTCGTTTCCCGGATTTGTGGGCGTTATGGCATCACTCGGCATCGATATTCACGCCGGCAGCGCGGAGCGCGGCGGCGCCACGAGCAGTCCGATACCGGTCATAACGATTGACGGCCCCAGCGGTTCCGGCAAGGGAACGATCGCGCGAAACCTGGCTAACGAGCTGGGCTGGCACTTGCTCGATAGCGGCGCACTCTATCGGCTCGTGGCGCTGGCCGCCGGGCGAGCTGGCATTGCTCTCGACAACGCGGCCGGTCTTGCACGCCTGGCCGCCGCGCTCGACATTCGGTTCGCGAGTGACGCCGAAGGCGCGGAACAGGTCTTTCTGGATGGCGAGGACGTCACCCAGGAGCTGCGCACCGAGGTCTGCGGCGCGGGAGCATCTGCCGTCGCTGGCTTGCAGCCCGTTCGGGATGCCTTGCTGGGCCTGCAACGGGAGTTCCGTCGGGCGCCAGGGCTGGTGGCGGACGGGCGCGATATGGGCACGCACGTCTTCAAGGATGCCGGTCTGAAAGTCTTCCTCACCGCGACGCCCGAAGAGCGCGCGAAAAGGCGCTATAAGCAGTTGAATGACAAGGGTATTGATGTTAGTCTCGCGGCCCTTTCGCGGGACATAGAGGAGCGTGACAGGCGGGATTCCGAGCGATCGGTGGCTCCGCTAAGGCCTGCAGAGGATGCCAGGATACTGGATTCCTCAGGCAAATCGATCAAGGACGTCACCCGTACGGTCCTTAATTGGGTGTCGGAAGTCTAGAATATCCTGACAGGAAATTGGTATGGATCGGACATGAGGTTCGGTTCTTTTATTACGTGCCGTCTGCCGCAGGAAGCGGTTTGACGTATGGGCGAGGACCACGAGGTTCTCATGGTTAATTATAATGTCTGAAAGTTTTGCTGAATTATTTGAAGAAAGTTTTGCCAGTCGACAAATAAAGCCGGGGGCGATCATCACCGGTGTCGTTGTAGCGGTAAATGACGATGTCGTAATCGTCAGTGCAGGCCTCAAATCCGAGGCCGTTATCCCCATCGAACAGTTCAAGAACGACAAGTCGGAAGGCGGAATCTCCGTCGGCGACGAAGTCGAGGTCGCGCTCGATGCCGTCGAAGACGGATTTGGCGAGACCAAGCTGTCGCGCGAGAAAGCGATTCGCGCGCGCACCTGGATCGACCTTGAAACTGCGTTCGAGGAGAGCAAGGTTGTCGAGGGCGTCATCAATGGTCGTGTCAAAGGTGGTTTCACCGTCGAAATCGACAACGTCCGCGCATTCTTGCCGGGCTCTCTCGTCGATGTAAGACCGGTACGCGATCCTGGCTATCTCGAAGGCAAGAGCCTCGAGTTCAAGGTCATCAAGCTGGACAAGCAGCGTAATAATGTCGTCGTTTCACGTCGTGCGGTAGTAGAGCAGGAATACTCTGCAGAACGCGAGGCGCTGCTGGAGGACCTGCAGGAAGGCAACACGGTCAAGGGAATCGTCAAGAACCTGACGGACTATGGCGCGTTCGTGGACCTGGGAGGAATTGACGGTTTATTGCACATCACCGATATGGCCTGGAAGCGCGTCAAACATCCCTCTGAGGTTGTTGAAGTTGGGCAGGAGATCGACGTCAAGATCCTCAAATTCGATCGCGAACGTCAGCGCGTGTCGCTTGGTATGAAGCAGTTGGGCGACGACCCGTGGAAGGATCTCGCACGCCGCTATCCGCCACAAACACGCATATTCGGCAAGATCACGAATATTGCCGACTACGGTTGCTTCGTCGAAATCGAGGATGGCGTTGAAGGTCTTGTGCACGTTTCGGAGATGGATTGGACCAACAAGAACGTCAACCCTGCGCGCGTTGTTTCGATTGGCGAAGAAGTCGAGGTCATGGTCATCGAGATCGATGAAGAACGGCGTCGTATTTCGCTGGGCATCAAGCAGTGCAAGTCGAATCCGTGGGCCGAATTTGCAGCGACATTCAATCGCAACGAAAAGGTATCGGGTCAGATCAAGTCGATTACCGACTTTGGCATCTTTATCGGCCTGGACGGCGGCATCGATGGACTCGTACACCTGTCGGATATCTCCTGGGAGGTTCCGGGCGAGGAGGCCGTGCACAATTACAAGAAAGGCCAGGAGATCGAGGCTGCCGTGCTCGCCATCGATGCTGAACGTGAGAGGATTTCGCTGGGTATCAAGCAGCTCGAGAAAGATCCGTTCTCGGCATGGCTTGCCGAGCACCCGAAAAACTCGATCGTCAAAGGCACCGTGACTGAAGTTGATGCGCGTGGCGCGACCGTAGATCTGGGTGATGGTGTGCTGGGCTCATTGCGGGCATCGGAAATGGCGCGCGGACGGGTTGAGGATGCGCGCACGATGATCAAGCTTGGCGAGGAGATTGAGGCCAAATTCACTAACGTCGACCGCAAGAATCGTACGATCGCGCTGTCGATCAAGGCGAAAGAGGCACACGAAGAAGAAGAGGCTATCAGCAGTTACAAGACCGATGCCGGTGCCGCACCCGTGGGTACGACTCTCGGCGAGCTTTTGAAGGAAAAAATGTCCGGCGGAAGCAAATAATACGTAAAAACAGTAGCCCAGACCGTATGGTCTGGGCTATATTGCTAATATTATCCGTGGGTTACGGGCTACCGAAGAGTAAGCGAAGCGACAGATGACCAAATCAGAACTTATAGAAGTTATCGCCCGCAAGCAAAAACACCTTCCTGCCAAGGATGTGGAATTAGCGGTCAAGCACCTTCTCGACTTAATGAGCGACTCGCTCGCAAAAGGCCAGCGCATCGAGATTCGGGGATTTGGCAGCTTTTCTCTGCATTTCAGACCACCGCGCATTGGGCGCAATCCGAAGACGGGCGAGGCAGTGGCCTTGTCTGGCAAGTATGTACCACATTTCAAGCCTGGCAAGGACCTTCGCGAACGCGTCAACTCCAGTCACCATTTCCCGATCAAAAGCTAGCCGGCTGCGGGAAGCCATCTGCACGGTTACCAAATCTGCGGTAACTGCAATAAACTCGTCACTACGGCTAACGCCGCTGCAAAGTGTTTAGCCCAATGGGCCTGAGTGCCCACCGTCAATGGCTGTGTCTAGCGGAGTGTTCACATGTTGAAGCGTGTGGGTCTGATTGTACTGATTATCGTGCTGTTTGCCGTGATGTTCACTTTCACCGCGCTGAACACGGGTGAAATAGAGATTGATCTGGGTTTCTTCAAACACACCTATCCGATCTCGATGGCATTCGCTGCGACGTTCGTATTGGGAATCCTGTTTGGCATGCTGTGCATGACTGCCTTTGTTTTCAGGTTGATCAAGGAACGAAGCACACTACGACGTGCGTTGCGCGTGTCCGAATCGGAAGTTACCAGCCTGAGAAATCTGCCGCTCTCAGATGCCGACTGAGTCGACATTCCTGCTCGCCGGGCTATTTCTGCTGCTGGCCGCGGCAGGCTGGGCACTGGGACGGTTTGGCGAGCGCGATGACGAAGAAGCAGCCCCGCCGCTGAACATTGATTACCTGAAGGGTCTGAATTTTCTCTTGAACGAGCAGACTGACCAGGCTCTGGAACACTTTCTTGCGATGGTGCGCGTCGATGACAAGACGATCGAGACGCACTTTGCACTGGGCAGCTTGTTTCGGCGTCGTGGTGAGGTCGATCGGGCCATCAGGATTCATCAAAATATCATTGCGCGCCCCGACCTCGCTGCGGAGCAGCGTGACCAGGCCCTGTTTTCCCTCGCCAAGGATTATCTGCACGCTGGCTTGCTGGATCGGGCGGAAAAACTGTTCGTTCGTCTGGCGCAGGGTTCGCGATACCAGGTACAGGCACTTGAGAATCTGTGCAGCATCTACGAGCAGGAAAAGGAGTGGGAGAAGGCAATCGATGCCGGCCAAAAACTGCAGACCCTGGGCGGGCGTTCACTGGCGCTGCAGATCGCGCATTACTATTGTGAACTCGCGGAGGCGGCGGCCGCAGACAACAACTACACCGCAGCGCGCCAATACGTGAAGAAGGCCCAGGCGGGCCGGCCGAGAACGATGCGAGGTGCTTTGACGCGCGCGCATATCGCTCGCGAATCAAATGACAACAAGACAGCGATTCGTCTGTATCAGAGAATCATCGACGAGCATACTTACCTGATCGCGGAAGCGTTGCCTGAGATCGTCACCACCTATGAAAGTGAGAAATCGACGCTGGGACTCGATCGCGCACTCAAGTCGATGCTGCGAAAAAATCCGGACATGAAATCGCTGGTTGCCTACACGGCGATCGTAAACAATATCGGTGGCATCGATATTATTGATCAGTGTGTCGAGCAATACATACTCGACGAGCCGACGCTCTCCGAATTTGTGGATTTGCACCAGTTATCCCACGCCGACGAAAACACGCATGCCGTGGCGCTCGAAAAAGTCCGCGGAGCGCTGTCGAAACTGGCTAGTGCAACGCCGCGGTATCAATGCCAGGAATGCGGATTTTCCAGTCAGCGCTTGCTCTGGCAGTGCCCGAGTTGCCGCAATTGGGAAACGCAACGCCCGGCCTCGAGGGTGCAGTTCGATACCGTGTTGCAGCATTCCATTACAAATCCCTGACAAGTCCTCAGGCCTTTTCCGCACTGATTGCGCAGTTTAGGCAACAGTTGTCGGTGCGGGTCTGCCATAAGCTCCATGCCGGTGTCGCGTTTCGCGGCACCTTAGTCATGCCAAAAGGAGCTTGCGATGAAAAAATCAATGCGACTGTTACCCTTGCTGATTGCCTGCTTGCCGTTGTGGGCGTTTGCCGGACCCGTTGACATCAATACCGCTGACGCCGAGACGATTTCTGCCGAACTGAACGGCATCGGCCTGGCCAAGGCGAAAGCGATTGTGGAGTATCGAGAGAAGCACGGGCCGTTCAAAAATCCCGAAGACCTTTCCCTGGTCAAGGGCATTGGCGACAGGACCGTGGAAATAAATCGCGCCAATATTCGCGTTGCGGCAGCAAAAAAGAAGTAGGCTCGCACGGTCGGCGACCTCGATGGCACCGGTGTTCGTGACGTTGTTCATGACGCCGGTGTTTCTTATTGGCTATCATGCGGCACTCGCACGATACATTGGAGAGCCAGGTGGACAACAAGATCAGGTCGGCAGTCTTTCCCGTAGCGGGCCGCGGCACGCGTTTTCTGCCGGCGACCAAGGCCAGTCCCAAGGAGATGCTACCGATCGTTGACAAACCGCTTATTCAGTACGCGGTGGAAGAAGCGATCGACGCAGGTGCGACCAAACTGATCTTTGTAACGGGCAGTTCGAAGCGGGCGATCGAAGATCACTTTGATGCGGACCCTGAACTCGAGCAGGCGTTAAGGAAAAGCGGTAAGGACGAATTACTCAAATCGATTCAGGACATTGTTCCTGATGGCGTTTCCTGTATTTATATTCGACAGGGTGAACCGCTCGGGCTCGGGCACGCCGTGCTTTGTGCCAGGGTCGCGGTCGGCGACGAACCGTTCTTCGTGCATCTGGCCGACGACCTTATTGCGGGAGATCCGCCCTGTTTGACACAGATGGCTGACGAGTATGCACGCCACGGAGGCAGCGTCATCGCCGTCGAGACGGTTCCAAAGGAAGAGACCTCGAGCTACGGCATCGTTGCGGTCGACGATTCGAACAGGATCACCGAGATAGTCGAAAAGCCTGCGCCGGCGAAGGCCCCTTCAAACTCGGCCGTCGTTGGACGCTATCTGCTGGCACCCGAAATATTCGACAAGCTCGAGACGACCGGTCGCGGAGCCGGGGGCGAGATTCAGCTGACCGATGCAATCGCCGACCTGCTCCATGAATCACCAGTGTACGCATACTCCTTTAGCGGTGAGCGCTTCGATTGCGGCAGCAAATTGGGTTACCTCAAGGCGACCATAGCCTACGGCCTCGACCATGACGAAATAGGCGAGGCTTTGCGAGAACATCTGCGCGAACTGTTACGCGACTGAGCGACGTTTCTACCGGCACGGACTACGACTATGCGAATGATCCCGGCTCTGCTGCTTACACTGATGCCACTGGCGACGCTGGCGCAGGATCGCTATCTGATCGACTGGGATCAGATTGCAGAAGAATCACTGCAGCATCTGGTCGAGCTGATAAAAATTGATACGACGAATCCCCCGGGCAATGAAACGCAGGCCGCAAAGTACATCCAGGCGGTGTTGGCTGCAGAGGGCATCGAGTCGTCGCTTTATGCGCTCGATCCGGATCGTGCAAACCTGGTAGCCCGTATCAAAGGCAATGGCTCCAAGCGGCCGATTCTGATCATGGGCCACACCGATGTCGTTGGCGTGCAGGCCGACCGTTGGACCGAGGCGCCCTTCGGCGGTCTGCGCAAGGATGGCTGGGTCTATGGCCGCGGCTCGCTCGACGACAAGGACAATGTGACAGCCGGACTGATGACAATGATCATGCTCAAGCGTTTGGGTGTTGAGCTGGACCGCGACATCATCTTCCTGGCCGAGTCGGGTGAGGAAGGCACACCGGAAGTGGGCATCAACTTCATGGTCGAAAAGCACTGGGACTTGATCGACGCGGAGTACTGCCTCGCCGAAGGCGGTAGCGGCATCCTCGAGGACCAGGGCGTTACCGTGGTTGGCGTGCAGACCACCGAGAAAATGCCCCGCCGTGTGACGCTGGTCGCCCGAGGTACGGCCGGGCACGGTTCGGTTCCGCGAATCGATAACGCGGTGGCAATTCTGGCCCGTGCGGTCGCGAAAGCCTCGGCGTGGGAAACTGACATGCGCCTGAATGCGACGACCAGGACCTACTTTGAACGCCTCGCGACGGTATCGTCACCGGACGATGCCTTTCGTTACCGCAATGTCGGCGATCCCGCGGAAACCGCTGCGATCCAACAGCATTTTCTGGAGACCTTTCCGTACCACTACTCGGTGCTCAGAACTTCAGTCGTGCCCACCGTCATGGAGGCTGGATTTCGCAGGAATGTCATTCCATCGGAAGGCACTGCCATCCTGGACATTCGCATGCTGCCCGATGAGGATGTCGACGCGTTTTACGAGGAGCTTGCGGCAGTCATCGATGACCCCCGGGTAGAGATCGTACCTGAGCCCATATATCGTCCCGCGGCAGCACCATCGGGAATCGACAACGTGATGTTCGAGAGTCTCGAGCGCGTCGCCGCTCGCATGTATCCCGATGCCATCGTGTTACCGACGATGTCGACGGGTGCGACTGACATGTCCCAGGTCAGGGCACAGGGTGTCCACGCCTACGGCATTGGACCGATCCGCAGCATTGCGGAACTTAACAGCGGCAACGGCGCACACAGCGATAACGAGCGGGTATCGGAACAGGCGATGACCGATTTCCTCCGCTTTGTGTGGATGACGATCATCGACGTTGCCGCAACGAACTAGCCGATCATTTGTCCTCCGCTAGCTCTATTCGGCCATGACGCTGAAATACCAAATGTAGAACGCAATCCAGACGGTGATATGCAGTGCCTGTGCGGATCGCAAACTCAGTTTCCTGCGTGCGAGTTGGCCGAGCGCGCCGGCAACCACACTCACCAGCAGGAGACGACTCAACCGGGCCGGGATACTGATCAGCAGGAATGCGCCGAGTCCGTAACCGATATTTGCCGCTTCAACGGCGTAGATCTTGTAAGGCGTGCCACCCAACGGCCCGAGAAACAGCGCGACGAGACCCTCTTCTTGAAGCTGCGACTGTACGCTTGCGATCATCGTGCCGTCGATCGCGGGTAGAGCTACGAAGATGGCCCTCAGGGAATCAGGATCTGTTCGTCCCAGAAACCAGAGCGCGCAGCCACCCAGTAACGCGCCGCAAAGTACCCACAGGCAAGCGATGAAAGCACGCTTGTACCCTTGAATTGCGAGCCAGCTAATGAAGACATCCGGAACAATGAAAAAGACCGTAGCTTCAGCAAGACCCCAGAACCAGGCAAGTGCATTACTGCGACTGATTTTCATCGCTTGCGGACAGCTCCTTGAGAGCTTTTGACGATCGGTTGAATACCGTTAGCGCCGATAGTACAGCGACAACCACGAGCGCTGCGTTGGCCCACCAGTGCAGGTCCAGCCCGAACCCCAGCAGCAGCGCGAGCAAGCCGAAAACGAATGCACGATCGCTCTTGCCCATGGGTCCGTCGTAACGACGACTCGCGCCGACCTGCACGGCGACGACGCCGGCCATTTCGGTCAGGATAGACAGAATGACAACGCAAACCACGAGCGCGGGCGAAATACCGGAAACCAGGGCGAACGGTAGATACAGCGCAGCATCGGCCACGACGTCACTCATCTCATTCAGAATGCCGCCGAGTGCACTTTGCATGTCGTGCTCCCTGGCAAGCATGCCATCAATAGCATTGAGCGCCATGCGCAGGAACAGCCATACCGGGATCAGCAGCAAAGCCCATTTTGCGTCCGTATTGAACGCAAACGTTGCGCCAACGACCAGCGACAGGACCAGAGCCAGCACGGTCACCTGATTCGCGGATACACCGGCTGCAGCCAGTGCCTTGCACACCGGTCGTAACAAATTTTGAAATGCTGGTTTGAGGTCGTAGATGGTCACTGCGCGATCTCCCCAAGTTCAGCTACACGTGATTGCAGATCATGACAGATTTTGCGCACCGATTCGGATGACTCGTCCAGTTGTTCGTAGCTGACCGGCGCGCCGATGCGGAGGTGCAAACGATATGGACGTGGCCAGAGTTTTCCCTTGGGCCAGGCCTTGAGCCCACCGTCCAGGTAGCACGGTACGACCGGCAACCGCGTGGCGACGACCAGGCGTCCGATGCCAGAACGGAAACGCTGCATTTCGCCCGTGGTGGTGCGGGTTCCTTCCGGAAAAATGATCAGGACGTTGCCCTCCGTGTTGAGCAAGTGCGAGCAGACGGTGAGGCTTTCAGCCCCGTTGACCTGACGATCGAATGGCAGTGCGTTGATCAGAATTGCGGACACGGCGCTTCTGGGCAGGCTCGAGAAGAAATAGTCTGCGGCAGCGGCCGGAAACGTCCTGTGGATCTTGTTCAGCGGCATCGCGCAGAGCATGCACAGCGTATCGAGATGGCTGGTGTGATTACAAACAAGAATAAAGGACCCGCTTGCAGGCAGATGCTCTCGGCCGTCAATGCGCAGTCGGTGATAGAGGCGCATCCATCCTCGCAAGAGCAGAGCCGCCATTGACCGCAGCGCGTACATGAACATGTACGGTTGTCGCGGAAAATTACGCAGGTGCTCGGCCATCGTCTCGTCGATGTCCGGTGCCGGGTGATATTCCCATTCGGTCATGCTGTGGCCTCGATCAACGAATGCCGTGAACCCAGCGCACGACATGAAAGAAAATTGGTACAACAAAGATCATGCTGTCGACACGATCGAGAATGCCACCGTGGCCTTCGATGACCGCTCCCATGTCCTTGATGCCGATATCCCGTTTTATGTAGCTGATGACGAGGTCGCCGAGCTGGCCGCCGACGCCGACAATGAGCCCGGTGAGGACGAGGTGCCAGGGCTCGAAGTGCGGAAACGAAAACCACAGCAGCCACGGAATGATCAGAGAAACACAGATCGCCCCGATCGATCCTTCGATCGTCTTGTTAGGGCTTATGTTCTCCCGGAGCTTGCGCTTGCCAAATAGTTTTCCGCAGGTAAACGCAGCGATGTCGTTGATTTCGACAGCCAGTACGAGGTAGAGGATATACCCGTACGCATACTTCGTGTTCGCGAGAAACCCGAGATGACTGAACATCCAGCCAAAATAGATAAAGCCGACGACCGCGAGTGCCACCTGCTGCAACTGGCCTTTCGCGCGGTTACGCAGGATCGGTATTAACAGGATGGCGCCGGCCACATACGCCGGAAGCGACATGAACAGGCCATACCAGCCCGGATAGCCAAGTCGCGGATCTGTCACGAACGAGGCAACTGCCAGGGCAATGATGCCGAGATACACCAGTCCGGTCAGCCACCAGTCGTCATACAAACCGGTTGCACGTGCAAACTCCTTGAAGCCGAAGATAGCCAGCAAGGCCACGCCGACGATGACGGCGGTCCTGCCGAGGAATATGGTTCCCATGACCAGCGGAATCATGATCAGCCAGCCGCGGTAGGTTCTCCAGATCGAAGACACGTCCTTGCCGAATATCGTCATTACGCCGAGCACCATGCCTGCGAACCCGAGAACGCCGCCCACGATGGCGAGATAGTTCAGGTAAATGTCGCTCTGCAGTGCCAGATCAATGGTCATCATCCTATTTCCCCATCAGGTACATGCCGACCACGAGCAGTCCCATTCCCGTGATGTTGATCGGCTTGATCGGTGTTCCGTATGCCATCAAGGCGAGCAGGGCGGCCCAGATAAACGTCGTCGCATAGATCGGATAGAGCACCGTGAGCGAGCCACCCTTCTTGAATGCCGCAACGAACAGGACCATGACGGCGATGTAGCAGACCACACCACCGAGGAGTCGAGCGTTCAACAGATAACTGGCGATCGTGCCTCCGGCCAGTTCGGCTCCCGACTTGTACAAATACTGGCCAAGCGCACCCAATAAGGCCGCGGCAAGAAAAAATACGATGGAGATTGCAGGTGTCGTCATCAGCCTGGCCCCGTGGTCGAATTCGGCAACAGGATAGATGCTCTCCCTGGCAATGGCGAGAATCCTGACGAAGTCCTGAGGATTACATGATATTTTGACGGACAGGCGACAGACATTTTCACCTTTCGCGTAATGAAAACAGCAGGTGGCCGGGTATGCATCGAAGTCAATTGGCGGGATTCATCATAGATTGCAATGGCGGCGATCTGGACGCAGCCGCGCACTTCTGGGGAGAGGCGCTAGGCTACGAAGCCATGCCCCTCACCGACCCCCAGGAGGAAAAGTATCGGCGACTCGATACCGGGGCGGACGGATTGCACATCGAGGTACAGCGCGTTGATCACCCCAGCAGGGTGCACCTTGATATCGAAACCGACGATATCGAGGCTGAAGTCCGGCGGCTGGAAAGCCTGGGTGCGAAACGGCTCGGAATGGTCAGGACCTGGTGCGTGATGGAAGCGCCAACCGGGCATCGTTTCTGCGTGGTTCGCCCCCAAAGCGCGGATTTCGCCAGTACCGCGTCAACGTGGTGACGTCACCGAGACGGGTAACAAAAAGCCCTCGAAAGAGGGCTTCTGGAAATTTGGCTCCCCGACCCGGACTCGAACCAGGGACCAATTGATTAACAGTCAATCGCTCTACCAACTGAGCTATCGGGGAATAGTTGGTCACCATCAGGTGCGGGCCGGGATTTTCGACCAGCGCCCGACCGAAGTCAAGCGGACACCGCTTGTTTTATGCGATGGAGGGCATCCTGCAGTGCCTCGAGCGAACAGGCAAACGACAGCCGAAGATATCCGGCGGCACCAAAGGCGCTGCCTGGAACAACAGCCACGTTCGCCTTATTGAGAAGATGCTGGGTCAGAGCGACGTCATCAGCGAGCCGCAGGCGCCGGATCGCCTCGGTCACCCTTGGAAATGCATAAAACGTGCCTTCACCGGGACGGCATTCGAATCCGGCAATATCATTCAGCCCCGCGACGACGTAATCGTGTCGCACACGGTATTCGTCAGCCATCTCGCGCACGACCGATTGATCTCCGTCCAGGGCGGCCCTGGCGGCCTCCTGAGACACGCTACAGGGATTCGAGGTGCTCTGGCTCTGTATTGTCTTCATCGCCTGGATCAGCGTCAGAGGGCCCGCAGCATAGCCAATGCGCCAACCCGTCATGGCGAAAGCTTTGGAAACCCCGTTGATGGTTACCGTACGCTCAAGCAGTCTGGGGCAAGCCGTTGCAAAACTGACAAACGGCTCATCGCCCCAATGTATGGGTTCGTAAATATCATCGGATGCCACGACGATCTGCGGATGGCGTTCGAGCACCTCGCCCAGCGCCCTCAGCTCGGCCGCGCTGTAACTTGCGCCGGTTGGATTCGACGGGCTATTGAGTATGAACAAGCGCGAATTTTCAGTGATGGCCGCATCGAGCTGTGCCGGCGTGATCTTGAAGTCTGCGTCGAGGCCGGTATCGATGATGACGGGCTCGGCTTCGGCGAGTAGCACCATATCGGGATAAGAAACCCAATAGGGGGCGGGAATGATCGCCTCGTCTCCGGGTCCAAGCATGCTCAAACACAGATTGAAAAGCGCTTGCTTGGCACCTGAACTGGCGACGATCTGCGCGGGTTCAAAATGCAACTCATTATCGCGAGCGAATTTTCGGGCAATGGCCGCCTTGAGTTCTGCCGTACCATCGATGGGCGTATATTTCGTCGCCCCCGCGTTGATAGCCGCAATGGCAGCGTCCTTGATCGCTCGAGGCGTGTCGAAGTCCGGTTCGCCGGCACCCAGACTGATGATGTCGCGACCGGCGGCTCTGAGTTCGGCGGCCAGGGCCAGCACCGCGCTGGTTGGCGACGGCCTGACGCGCGCCATACGTTTCGAAACTGATAAACTCACTCGCTTGCCTCCACGCAGCCGACAAACATGGTACGTGAAACAACACATCTGCCCAAGAAGACGACCGGGAGTGATCGGGACCGGCTGACGCTGGTGTCGGCGTTCGAGCCAGCCGGCGATCAGGGCGCTGCAATCAGCGGCCTCGTTGAAGGACTGAACGACGGTCTCGCGCGGCAGATCCTCCTGGGGGTCACCGGCTCAGGCAAAACCTTTACGGTGGCGAGTGTCGTAGAGCGTTTGCAGCGACCGGCAATCGTTCTCGCGCCGAACAAGACGCTGGCCGCTCAGCTTTATGGCGAAATGCGCGAGTTTTTTCCCAATAACGCGGTCGAGTATTTCGTTTCCTATTACGACTACTATCAACCGGAGGCGTACGTACCGAGTTCCGATACCTATATCGAAAAAGACGCCTCGATCAATCAGCACATCGAGCAGATGCGTCTCTCTGCGACCAAGGCACTGCTCGAAAGACCCGACGCAATCATAGTCGCGACGGTATCGTCGATATACGGACTGGGTGACCCCGAAGCCTACTTCAGCATGGTGCTGCACCTGGTGCGCGGTGATCGCATCGACCAACGCAAAATCCTGCGCCGGCTTGCCGAATTGCAGTATCAGCGCAACGAAGTCGATCTGTCGCAGGGCACGTATCGGGTTCGAGGCGATGTCATCGACGTGTTTCCGGCTGAATCCGAGCGTGATGCGGTACGCATCGAACTCTTCGATGACGAGATCGAGTCGCTGTCCTATTTCGACCCGCTGACAGGCGAGGTTTCGGCGCGCGTGGCAAGGCTGACTATTTTCCCCAAGACCCATTACGTCACCCCGAGAGAGAAACTGCTCGAAGCCTGTGAACTCATCAAAGTGGAACTAAAAGACCGCCTGGAGTATCTGAGAAATAACGAAAAACTGTTGGAAGCACAAAGACTTGAACAGCGAACTTTATTTGATTTAGAGATGATAAAGGAACTCGGGTACTGCTCCGGCATTGAGAATTACTCGCGCTACCTGTCAGGCCGGGAAGCCGGCGAACCGCCGCCATGCTTGTTTGACTATCTGCCCGACAACGCCCTGCTGTTCATCGATGAGAGTCATGTCACGGTGCCGCAACTTGGCGCGATGTACAAAGGCGATCGATCACGCAAGGAGACGCTGGTTGAGTTCGGCTTTCGACTGCCGTCTGCACTCGATAACAGACCGCTCCGATTTGACGAATTCGAAGGTCTTGCGCCACAGACCATTTACGTATCGGCAACGCCCGGAGACTATGAGTTCGAGCATGCGGACAACAAGGTAGAGCAGCTTGTCAGGCCGACCGGGCTTGTCGACCCGGCGGTCGAAATACGGCCGGCAAAAACGCAGGTTGACGACGTGCTCTCAGAGATAACAAAGCGCGTGGCCGTGGACGAACGTGTACTCATCACGACGTTAACGAAGCGCATGGCCGAAGACCTGACTGACTATTTGCAAGAGCACGACAAGCGCGTGCGCTACTTGCATTCTGATATTGGTACTGTCGAACGCACGGAGATCATTCGTGATTTGCGCCTGGGTGCATTTGATGTGCTTGTCGGCATCAATCTGTTGCGCGAGGGTCTGGATATGCCGGAGGTTTCGCTCGTTGCGATCCTCGATGCCGACAAAGAGGGATTTCTACGATCGGAACGATCTTTGATTCAGACGATCGGTCGGGCAGCGAGACACCTACACGGCACAGCAATACTGTATGCCGACAGGGTGACCGGCTCGATGCAGCGGGCCATTGATGAAACCACCCGGCGTCGGGATCGGCAACTGGCGCATAATGCGAGGCACGGCATCGAGCCTGCAACGATCATCAAACAGGTTGCCGACATCATGGAAGCCGCCTATCCAGCCGCCGATCAGCGCCATCGGCGCATCGCCGACGAGTCCGCAAATTACGACCGCATGTCACCCGGGCAGCTCTTGAAACGGGCCGCAAAGCTCGAGAAGCAAATGCTCAAGCATGCGCGTGACCTGGAGTTCGAGGAGGCTGCGCGGCTGCGTGACGAAATCCAGCGCATCCGTCAGCATGGCCTGGGCCTGCCGGATCGCATGGCGGGTTGAAGGGCCTTGCGCGCAGCAGACGGCTTGAGTATCGTAGGCCGCCGCCGCGCTGGGGCAGGTTGATACAGTCGGGCGATTAGCTCAGGGGTAGAGCGCCACGTTGACATCGTGGAGGTCGGTGGTTCGAGACCACCATCGCCCACCAGTTCCACGGCATGAGCCCGGCGTTGCGTATGGACCACAAAATGCCTGATTTTTTTGGAAAAACAGCCGTTTCCACGGTTGTTTCTTGCTTTTCGGCTATATAGAATCGCGTTCCCGCTCTTGCTGCGGCACTTCGGTGCATGTGGCGCGGGCAGGACCCTGTTGAATACCGGAGGATTTTAGGATCGCAGCCACGAAGCGCGTACGGCGTAATGAAGAAATTGATGCCCAGGATGTTCGGGTCATAGATTCAGACGGCGAGCAGGCGGGTGTCATGCCGCTGGCTGACGCCATAGAACTGGCCAGGAGTGTGGGCCTGGATCTTGTCGAGGTCTCGCCAAATGCCGAGCCACCTGTGTGCCGGATCATGGATTTTGGCAAATACTTGTTCGAGCAGAACAAGAAGGCCCAGACTTCCAAGCGTAAACAGAAACAGGTTCATGTAAAAGAGATTAAGTTTCGTCCGGGAACGGACGAAGGTGACTACAAGGTGAAGTTGCGCAAGTTGGTACAGTTTCTTGAAAACGGCGACAAAACCAAGGTCACGCTGAGATTTAGAGGCCGGGAGATGGCGCACCAGGAACTCGGTGCGAGATTGCTGGCGCGGGTCCGGGGAGACCTCGAAGAATACGCGATCGTCGAACAGATGCCGCAAATGGAAGGACGGCAGATGATCATGGTGATGGCACCGAAGAAGCACTAGTTCCAGTAACAGCGTGCTGCGAATTACGACAACCGCAGAACGTATATCCCGCCTGCATCGGCCGGTTCAATCCGGTACGTAGCAAGGCCAAAAGTGGAGAAGACAATGTCGAAGATGAAAACCAACCGGGGCGCCGCCAAGCGCTTCCGGCGGACGGGCAAGGGCGGCTTCAAACGCGCTCAATCCCACCTCAATCACATCCTTACCAAGAAAAAGTCGAAGCGGAAGCGCCAGCTCGGTCTGACCGTGCAAGTTGCCGAGAGCGACGTGAAGAGCGTGCGCCGCATGCTCCCTTACAGTTAAGAGGAGATTGAGAGATGGCAAGAGTAAAGAGCGGCGTGACTGCAAAAACACGCCACAAAAAAGTCCTCGGTAAGGCGAAAGGTTACTACGGTGCGCGCAGCAAGCTGTTCAAGACCGCGAAACAGGCTGTCATCAAGGCGGGCCAATATGCGTACCGGGATCGCCGCCAGCGCAAGCGTCAGTTCCGCGCCTTATGGATTGCGCGCATTAATGCAGCTTCACGTTTGCATGGGCTGTCCTACAGCCGCCTGATTAATGGCCTGAATCTGGCGAATATCGAGATCGACCGCAAGGTATTGGCGGATATCGCAGTGCACGACCCGGAAGGATTCGGGGCGATCGCCGAACAGGCCAAAGCTGCTCTGGCTCAGAGCGGCTAAGCAACCGAATCTGGCGCGGACACGCCGCGCCTTATCGGGTTGGTTCTCATGCGGGCACTAAGTGAGCTGGTTGATAGCGCGGCATCGGCGATCGATGCCGCGAGCGATCTGGCTGCGTTGGATGCAGTCAGAGTTGCCTATCTTGGTAAAAAAGGCGAACTGACTGCTCGACTGAAGTCACTCAGCGAGTTGCCTGCTGCTGAGCGTCCCGCCGCCGGGCAGGAAATCAACAAGGCGAAGCAAAAACTGCAGGCCAGCATCAACGCGCGTCGCGAGGCGCTTAATGCAGCGGCTCTGGAGGCCAAACTGGCAGGTGATGCCGTCGACGTGACCTTGCCGGGGCGAGGCGCCTCGATTGGCGGGCGACATCCTGTGTCGCGCGCAATGGCGCGCATAGACAAGATCTTCCGCAATGCCGGTTTCGGTATCCGCTCCGGACCTGAAATCGAGGATGACTTTCATAATTTTACGGCGCTGAATTTCCCACAGAATCATCCGGCACGGGCGTTGCACGACACGTTCTTTTTCCCGGGAGGGAAATTGCTGCGCACACACACCTCGCCCGTGCAGATACGCTCGATGGTGGAAGAGGGTGTGCCGATTCGGATCATCGCACCAGGGCGCGTGTATCGCTGTGACTCCGATCAGACGCACACGCCGATGTTTCATCAGGTCGAAGGCCTCGTCGTCGATCGCGGCATCAGTCTTGCGAACCTTAAAGCCGTGTTGCATCAATTCGTGGAAAGTTATTTCGAACGCGACGCGGAACTGCGTTTCCGGGCATCGTATTTTCCCTTCACGGAACCGTCGGCTGAAGTCGACATTTTGTGGGAAAAGGGCAAATGGCTCGAAATTCTGGGTTGCGGCATGGTCCATCCCAATGTACTCGAGGCCGCTGGTGTCGATTCCGAAGAATTCACGGGCTACGCCTTCGGCATGGGCGTCGAACGACTGGCGATGTTGCGCTACGGCGTAGCAGACCTGCGTACCTTTTTCGAAAACGACCTGCGCTTCCTGCGCCAGTTCAGGTAACCGCGATGAAGATTGCAGAATCCTGGTTGCGTGAATGGGTGAATCCCGACCTCGACACCGAGGCACTGGCGCATCGCCTGACCATGGCGGGCCACGAAGTGGATGATCTGGCGATCGCAGGAGCAGGGCTAGATGGCGTTGTCGTTGCCGAGGTACTGGCCGTCGCCAGGCACCCCGATGCCGATCGCCTCAGCGTATGCACGGTCAGCGACGGTGGCGCTGATCCAATCGAGGTTGTGTGCGGTGCGCCAAACGTCGTCAAGGGGATGAAAAGCCCGCTGGCGAAGCCTGGCGTCAAGCTCCCCAACGGCATCAAGCTGCGCAAGACCAAGATTCGTGGCGTCGTATCGAACGGAATGCTGTGTTCGGCTGTCGAACTCGGTCTCGGTGAAGAATCCGACGGCATCATTGCTTTGCCTGACGATGCTCCGGTCGGGCAGGAATTGGCAGAATATCTGCGCCTGCCGGATGCCGTAATCGATCTGGACCTGACACCAAATCGTGGCGACTGCTTCAGCGTTATGGGACTCGCACGTGACGTATCCGCCCTGACGGGGGCAGAATTTCAGGAGCCGAATTTCACCCCTGTCGCGCCAACCATTGATGACACCCATGAAGTCGTATTGGAACTGCCCGAGGGTTGCCCGAGTTTCGCCGGGCAAGTCATCCGCAACATCAACACGGCAGCGCAGTCACCGCTGTGGATGGTTGAGAAATTGCGCCGCGCGGGTCTGCGGGCCATCCATCCGGTGGTAGACGTTACCAATTATGTGATGCTGGAACTCGGACAGCCGCTGCACGCGTACGATCTGAACCTTGTCCGCGGCGCAATTCGGCCACGACTGGCGAGGGAAGGCGAGAAAGTCACACTGCTCGACGAAAAAGAGGTCGAACTCAACGAAGATACACTGGTTATCAGTGATGACAGCGGTCCGATTGGCATCGCCGGGATCATGGGTGGTCTGAGCACAGCGGTAAGCGATACAACGACCGATGTCTTCTTCGAGGGCGCCTTCTGGCCACAGGACTTCATCGCCGGGCGTGCTCGATCTTACGGATTGCACACCGACGCCTCGCTGCGCTTCGAGCGCGGTGTCGATCCTGCCGGCCAGGCGCGAGCCGTGGACAGGGCGAGCAGTCTGTTGTTGCAGATTTGCGGTGGCGATGCCGGACCGTTGGTGCTTACCACGGCAGAGGAATTCTTGCCGTTGCGCAACACCATTCGATTGCGCCGGGAGCGCATCAGGAATTTGCTTGGAGTGGAAATTGCTGACAGGACCATCGTTGATATTTTGCAGCGATTGGGGCTTGTGGCCAGCGAAAAGGACGACGGCTGGGATGTTGTTGCACCCAGTCATCGCTTCGACATCGAGATCGAGGTCGACCTTATCGAGGAAATTGCCCGCATATACGGCTATGACGAAATCCCTGAAGCCACTGCAATCGCTGCAACGCCACTCGAGCTTGTGACAGAGTCTTTGATCGAACTTGAGCAGGCAGCTGCGACACTGGTTGCACGGGACTATCAGGAAGTGATCACGTATAGCTTCATCGATGCGGATGCAAACAAGCATTTGACCGGAGTCGATCCGACCCTGGTTTTGAGCAATCCGATTTCGTCAGAGATGTCGGTGATGCGCGCATCACTGTGGCCAGGCATGTTGACGGCGGTCGCATCGAATGCGGCGCGCCAACAGGATCGGATACGGCTCTTTGAAATTGGCAAGTCGTTCCATGGGTCACTTGATGCGCATGACGAGGTCGTGCGCATCGCCGGCGTGGTGATGGGTTCCGCGCTCCCCGAGCAATGGGGGAGTAACAACCAGCCCGTTGATTTTTATGACATAAAGTCCGATGTCTCGGCATTGTTACAGCTTGCTTGTGATGCGGCACAAATTGAATATGTGGCCACTGAGCACGTTGCGTTGCAACCGGGACAGGCTGCGGAAATCGTTCGCAATGGTGAACCCGTTGGTGTGATCGGCAAGCTGCATCCACGGCACTTGAAGCCGTTTGAACTGAGGCGCGATGTCTTCGTATTCGAACTGGATGCGGCGGCTGCGCTCGCTTCGGCAACGCCAAAAGCACACCCGGTTTCAAAGTTTCCATCCATTCGTCGTGATATCGCTGTCGTTGTCAGTGACAGGATCAGTGCAGCGGAGTTGGTCGAGACGGTGGCCTCGAGTGCCCCGGATTTGATTTCGAGCGTCAGGATTTTTGACATTTATAAGGGGCCGGGCATAGAAGCAGGGCTAAAAAGCGTCGCTTTAGGCTTGATTTTGCAGGAAACATCCCGCACCCTTACTGACGTTGACGCGGACGCCGCAATGACCGCTGCAGTGCAATTATTACAAAACAAATTTGCGGCTGAGTTGAGAGACTAGAAAGCAATGGCACTGACAAAAGCAGACATGGCGGAATCGCTGTTTAACGAGCTCGGTCTCAACAAGAGAGAAGCACGCGAGTTAGTCGACATGTATTTTGAAGAGCTGCGAGCGTCGCTTGCAGTTGGGGAGCAGGTCAAACTTTCCGGATTCGGGAATTTTGATCTTCGGGATAAAAAAGAACGGCCGGGGCGTAACCCCAAAACGGGAGAAGAAATCCCAATCACTGCGCGACGAGTGGTGACGTTTCGGCCGGGACAAAAACTAAAGGCCCGAGTAGAAGCATATGCTGGAACCGGGGAATAACGACGAATTACCTGCAATACCTGGCAAACGTTACTTTACGATAGGTGAAGTCAGCGACCTTTGTGCCGTTAAGCCGCATGTACTCAGGTACTGGGAGCAGGAGTTCCCGCAACTGAAACCGGTAAAGCGACGCGGAAATCGCCGCTATTACCAGCGTCAGGACGTACTGATAATCCGCCAGATTCGGAGCCTCCTGTATGACGAGGGGTTTACGATTGGTGGCGCGCGTCAGCGACTGATGGGTGACACAGCGAAGTCAGATGTAACGCAGAGTCAACAGATTATCAAGCAGTTACGATTGGAACTTGAACAAGTTCTTAAGATTTTGCGCCGCTGAAAAATCACCTTTCTTCTGTAATTCACGGCAAGTATGATTGCCGCTCTGTTCGAGCGCCTGCAAAGGCGTGACATCGTAGTCGGTCGGGGCGTAGCGCAGCCTGGTAGCGCACCACAATGGGGTTGTGGGGGTCGGAGGTTCGAATCCTCTCGCCCCGACCAATTTCGATGAACTGCCGGACCCGCAGCCTGGCAGCCTGATTGATTGAAAACAGTAAAGCCGGCCGAACGCGAATGCTGCCTCAGACCGGCAGCACAGCCGCCGCAAGTTTGCGATCTTCGATTCCCAGGAGAATCGGCTGAGCAGTCTCCCGATAGATATTGACCTTGGCGTTATACGCAACGCGTGACAGGCCGTGCTTGTCCTTAATGTGCAAGCGTCGAATGTTGAACTGGCCCCCGCCCATGTTTTCACCGGTCAGATAGCACTTGATCGCCGTAACCCGCTCGCCGGAAAATTCGAGGCCGCTGAGTTTAGACAGATTGCCCTGCGCGCGTTGCAGGAAAGTGACGGCGTCGAGGTTTGCTTGTGTTTGTGCCGGATCGACGTATTCGGTGGTGATATCGGCAAGGAAATCGCCGACCAGGATTTGCCCTGGCAATGCCGCATCGATCATGCGCGCAAGTTCGATCGTCACGTCTCCGACGATAAAGTCGTGACCTGTTGGATTGAGTCCTTCTGCCTGGTGGAATTCATAGCAGGCACCGACATGAAAGCAGGCACGTAATCGTGGCACGGCCTTCGAAATGGACTTGCTGCGTGCAATCGCGTTATCGGCAAGGACGATGTGCATGAAGTGATACAGATTGACATTAGCCTCGAGCCCGTCGTCGCGATTCCATACATAGAAGCCGTCGCCGCTCGATGAGCGTGCGAAGTTGATGCCGACATCCTGTTCCAGCATCTTGGCATGCGCCGAATTCAGCGAATACGCCAAGCTGTTCAACTGCGTCATCTGCTCGAACGGCGTCAACAGGCCGAAACCAACAATGTCAAACAGCGTAACGGCGCGACTGGCAACGTAGTTGATGCCGTAGCGCCGGATCATCTTCTCGATGATTTGAGTCTCGACCGGATGTCCGGTCAATGGCTGGCGCAACAGCAGTGATACAGGTTCGACGTCCAACAGGCGTGCGACCTTTTGCATTTGGGATAACGACAACCGACGTTCGCCCGAGATCAATTCGGTGATGAACCGTGCAGACACCCTGGAGCCGTTATCACCGCTTTGGGGAGACGTGTATTCGGCAATGGCATAGTGCGGTACGACAAGGATGAGCAAGCCCGAATCGATCGGCGCCCAACTCAGGATATTGTTCTGGCCGAGAGACCAGTGCTGGTGCAGGCAGCGTTCGAGATCGACAAGGTTGCTGCGTTGTCGCAGCCCCATGTCTTGCGCAAGACCGGCCAATTGGTCCAGATACGGAGAAAAGTCAGCTATTCGCCGTATGCCAGATTGCGAGAGTTCGTCAAATTCCATGCTTGTACCCAAAGCGACTTCCGTGCGACCGCTTTCTCTGCCACAGTTCACACAGCCAGCGCCGGTATCGACAGTGCGTCGATACCGTCGTGCGAAAGTAATCAACTCTTATGTATAGCGCAAGTATTATTAAGAAGTGCCTGTATCTGATTTATATTCCAGCGAATCCCGGACCGTTTTATGCTGTTCATTTTACATAAGCGGCCGGCGGGCAGGTGGAGCACCCCAGGATGATTAGTGGCCCCGGGGTCGCGGAAATCAAACAGCTTCGGCAGACGCTCGGCGAGCAGCTCGTGCGCACGCCAATGCTCCGCTGTGCCGCGCTGGAGGATCTGCTGGGTGCGGATACGCGAGTATTCGGCAAGCTGGAGTTTCTGCAACGTACCGGAACCTTCAAGGCGCGCGGAGCGCTGGCGACTCTGCACGGACTGAACGAGGATCAGCGAGCCGCCGGCGTAACGGCGGTCAGCGCGGGCAACCACGCCGTTGCAACTGCCTTTGCTGCTCAGGCGGTTGGCGCAAGCGCGAAGATCGTCATGCTGGCCGCGGCCAATCCTGTGCGCATCGAGCTATGCCGGTCGTTTGGGGCAACTTTGGTCCTGGTCGACAATGTGCACGAGGCTTTTGAGGTCGCTGAACGGATCGAGGAGGATGAGGGTCGTTTTCTGGTCCATCCTTTCGAAGGACCGTTGATTGCGGCGGGAACCGGCATGGTTGGCCTGGAAATCTGTGAACAATGCGATCAGTTCGACGCCGTAATCGTGCCGATTGGTGGTGGTGGATTGCTCGGCGGCATTGCAAATGCAATTAAACAACTGCGGCCGGACTGCGAACTCATTGGTGTCGAGCCTCAGGGCGCTGATTCGATGCATCGGAGTTTTGCCGCCGGCGAACCAAGATCCATCGACAAAGTGCGGACGATTGCGGACAGCCTGGGAGCACCGTTCACAATGCCTTATTCGTTCGGTCTGTGCAGACAAAATGTGGACGATCTGGTGCTGGTCGATGATCTGCAGCTGCGTCGCGCAATGGGTTGCTTGTTTCGGGCGATGAAGATAGCCGTGGAACCGGCCTGTGCCGCCAGCACGGCGGCACTGCTCGGGCCATTGCGCGAACGGCTGCGCGGGAAAACAGTGGTCTTGCTCTTTTGTGGCAGCAATATCGACTGGGCCACATTTGAAGCGCAGGCCATCTTCGAGAATTCAGATGCTGCTTGATGATCTGAAGAACATCGTCGGGAGGAAGGGTTGGAGCACCAGCGCTGACGTGCTCGATCCACATCTGACGGAGTGGCGCGACAGACTTCGTGGCAGGGCACTCATCATGGTTTCGCCGAATACGACTCAGCAGGTAGCCCAGATCGTGCAGGCCTGTGCCAGTGAGCGTGTGGCTATCGTTCCACAGGGTGGCAATACCGGGCTCTGCGGCGGAGCGATTCCTGACGAGTCAGGACAACAGGTGCTGCTGTCGCTTGCACGCCTCAACGCGATTCGGGCCGTTGACGCCAATGACTTTTCCATGGTTGTTGAAGCCGGCTGCATTCTCTCTGATGTGCAGAGAGCCGCGCGCGACCAGGGTCGGTTTTTTCCGCTGAGTCTTGCGGCGGAGGGCAGTTGTCAAATAGGCGGCAACCTCTCGACCAATGCCGGGGGCATTAATGTGCTTCGCTATGGCACGGCGCGGCAACTGGTGCTCGGCCTCGAGGTCGTATTGGCCGATGGAACCGTCTGGAATGGGCTGCGTTCATTGCGCAAGGACACGGCTGGCTATGACATGAAGCAGGTGTTCCTGGGGAGTGAAGGTACGCTGGGTGTGATTACGGCGGCCACGCTGAAGCTTTACCCCGAACCCGGCGAGACAGCAACGCTGTTTGTCGCCCTGGATTCTGCGCAGCGATCCGTCGACTTGCTTGCGCGCGTGCGCGAATCATTTGGCGATCGAATTCAGGCCTTCGAATTGATATCGGACAGATGCCTGCGCTTTGTCGCGCGGCATATAGCGGGATCGGTCAGGCCATTCGCCGAAGACTATCCCTGGTTTGTTCTTTGTGAGCTTGTTGTTGACGAGCAGCAAGCCCTTCTCGAGGACATGCTTGGTCGTGCTCTCGAACACGAACTCATCGTCAACGCGATTATCGCTAAAAGCGCCGCGGAGTCCGAAAGTCTGTGGCGCCTGCGGCATTCGATTTCCGAAGCGCAGAAATTCGAGGGTGGCAATCTCAAACACGATATTGCGGTGCCAATCGGCCGGATTGGCGAATTCCTGACGAGGGGCGATGCACTGCTGGCATCCCTGATGCCGACGGCGCGGCTCGTCGCATTCGGCCACGTGGGCGATGGCAACCTGCATTACAATATCGCTCAGCCTGCCGATGCAGATGCTGCGGCCTTCATGCAGCAGGGCACGGTCCTGACCGACGCGATCTACGAACTGGTTGCCGACATGGGCGGTAGTATCAGCGCCGAACACGGTATCGGCGTGCTAAAAAAGGCACATCTGAAGCGGTATCGCAGTGCAACAGAGCTCGCGCTGATGCAATCGCTGAAAATGGCTCTCGATCCGCAAAATATCCTCAATCCGGGCAAGGTAATTTGACGACCAGTTCCGCGTGACGACTTGACCGACACGGTAGACTACGCCCAATTGGGCTCAATGCGCGTGGTCGCAACGATTACAGGGCGGCTGCCAGGCACTATGAACGCAGAATCAGACAACATTCGCGACTCACTTGTCGATCAGCTGTCGAGTTTTGAAGACAGGCTGGATAGCAAGATTGACGACGTCGAGATGCTCGCCGAAATTCAGGAGGGTATCGGGCGCCTGCTTGGCGACAGTGGCGGCAGTGAGGCGGAAATCCGGCGCATCCTGCAGGATCGCTATGACGGCGGCGATCTGCGCAAGGAGACATTCCAGCTCGTCAAGTCCATGCTCGACGGGTATGTCACTGAGCGCCTGCCGACGAGCCCTCCCGCCGTGGAAGCAGAGACGCAGGCTGAGCCGACAATTGTCGAGCCGCGGCGTGCGGATCTCGATGCTGTCGAACCGCGCGCTGACGATGCGATGAGTTCGACGCTGGTGATTCCAGTCATGGACACGGTGACGCCAGACACGGCCGACGGCCGGATCCAGGTCGGATCCGTGCTGCGTGATCGCTTCCTGCTGCAAGAGCGTGTCACCGGCGGCAGTATGGGCGAGGTGTACAAGGCGATGGACCGGCGGCTGGCGGAGGCGGGCGACGATGCACCGTGGGTTGCCGTCAAAGTACTGTCGTCGAAACTGTCGCAAAATGGTCAGGCTTTGCGCGCGCTGCAACAGGAAGCGGCCAAAGGCCGTTGTCTGGTACATCCGAATATTGTTCGCTTCATCGATCTTGATCGCGATGACGAGTTGTATTTCATCGTTATGGAATGGCTGGAAGGCAGAACGCTGGCCGACATTCTGGATTCGCCCGATTCACGCAGTATCGATATCGAACGAGCCTTCAGAATCGTGCGTCAGCTTGGAAAAGCGCTGGACTACGCGCATCGTTGTGGCATCGTTCACGCGGACGTCAAGCCCGGGAACGTGATGATCGCTCCCAATGGAGACGCCAAGCTGTTCGACTTCGGTGTCGCACGCATCCGCCAGAAACAGCTCGACCATGATCCCGACTTTGATCCGGGGGTTCTTGGCCTGATGACCCCGGCCTACTCGAGCATGCAGGTGCTGACCGGCGAAAAGCCGACCCCGGCCGACGATGTCTTTTCCCTGGCTTGTTTGCTGTATCGACTCATTGCGGGGTATCGCGTATTCGGACCGCGGAACGCCGCCGAAGCGGCC
>JAOTVR010000009.1 GCA_029863305.1 Gammaproteobacteria bacterium
GTATGAAGCCACAGCGCCTCGAGAAACTCAGTGACGCAAACTGGCGAGTCCTGAAGAAGGCACTTTCGTACTCACGCGTCACGCGCTTCAGCTCGATGGCAGATTTTATCGATGCGCTTGATAGCGAATCAGCTGAAGCGATCACAGTCGACATCCCTGCGCCGCCTCGATTCAGTGAAGTGGAGAAAGGGAGCGGCCCGGGCAGAGCGCTATTGGGTCTCGTCATTCTCGCTGGCCTCGGCGCGGTGGTCGCAAACAACATGGGCTGGCTTGACACGATCAAGCAACGCTATTTGCAGACTGCAGCGCCGCAGATTCTGGAGGAGCCCGCGATCGTCGGGGCCGATACGGCCGATGCACCGCAAGTCGGTACCGACGAACAACAAGCAGCTTTGCCCGAACAGGTCGTCGACGAACTACTGGTGGAGTCAGATTCGGGCGAAAACATACTGCAGCTTGATGAGCCTGTGGAAATCCCGCAGCCCGACCTTGTCGCGGTACCGCTGGTCGATTTTTCGAAACTGCCGCCACCGACCACGGAACTGCGCATTGACAGATTTGGCGGCACACCTGATTCAGTGACGGTAACATTGCGCGAAGATGGACAGCCGGTGACAGTGGATCTGGTACGCCGAGATATCGACTTTCCGCTTACATTGCGGCTCGAGGAAGTTGGCTTTAGCGGCAATCGATCGCCATGGGCCGCCGGTCAGTATCAGTTTTCTGATGATGGCTACCTCGACTTTCCCGTGGGTCAAAGCCGTGCCCGCGTGACGTTGACGATGATGTCTGATCCGCTTCGCGAAGCCGATCAACAATCGACCTTGCGTGTGCGCAACTCGGATTCGGCGACATCGGAACTGGCCATCATCAATGTCGTGCTCGAAGATGATGACCAGCGGACCTTTGAAGAGACACTGCCGCCCAATACGGTCGCATTTGCCACGAGTCAGGTATCGGTCAACGAGCAGGATCCGGCTGTACAACTCGATATCATTCGTTTCAATCCGGACAATACGCCCCTCGTCATCGAATACAGTTTGCGTGACATTACTGCGACTCAGGGTGAAGACTATTTCGCCCCTGGCGGATTCACGATTTCGTTCGGGCCGGGTCAGCGCAGCACGAGACTGCTGATTCCGCTGGTGCAGGATTCGGAGTATGAAAACAATGAGGCGTTCAGTGTCGAGTTATCGCCCGGTACCTCTGCCGTTGATGTCGATGTATACCGCCGTGTTGCAGTCATGATCCGTGACGACGATCAATAGGGCCTGACAGGCCCCTCGATTCGATGCTGCGCAGGCCACCGAAACGTTGTTAGACTGCCTTTCCCGGCCTGGCAATGCGTCAGGCTGTCCGGATTCGAGAGCAGGGCGATCACAATGGAAGAAAAGGAACTGCGGCGCTACTCACGCGTCGTTGTCGATGGCGATGAGCAGGCATCAAGCCGCGCGATGTTGCGCGCCGTCGGCTTCACCGACGAAGACTTTCGCAAGCCTCAGATAGGCATCGCTTCGACGTGGGCGATGACCACACCGTGCAACATGCATATCAATGATCTGGCGGCTGAAGCTGCGGCAGGCGCGGATGCTGCGGGTGGCAAGGCAGTCGTGTTCAATACGATTACGATATCCGATGGCATATCAATGGGGACGCCGGGCATGCGGTATTCGCTGGTCTCGAGGGAGATTATTGCGGACTCTATCGAGGCAGTAACCGCCGCAGAAGGATTCGATGGCCTTGTCGCCATCGGGGGTTGTGACAAAAACATGCCGGCTTGCGTCATGGCGATGGCGCGCCTGAATCGTCCATCCGTATTTGTTTATGGCGGAACGATCAAACCCGGCGCAAAACGTCGCGATATCGTTTCGGTGTTCGAGGCGGTTGGGGCGAAATCCAGCGGCAGGATCGGCGAGGCAGAACTGCTCGAGGTCGAGCGCACGGCGATTCCGGGGCCGGGCGCGTGTGGCGGTATGTACACAGCCAACACAATGGCATCGGCTATCGAGGCGCTCGGTATGAGCCTCGCCAACAGTTCTGCCCAGGAAGCCGTATCGGCGCAAAAAGTGGATGATTGCCGGCGTGCGGGTGCGGCCGTCCTGAATCTGATCAGGAACGACATCAAACCCCTCGATATCATGACTCGGCGAGCTTTCGAGAATGCGATTACCGTCGTCATTGCGCTCGGTGGCTCAACCAATGCGGTACTGCATCTGGTGGCGATGGCGCGGGAAGCACAGGTCGACCTCACGATTGATGACTTCACCCTGATCGGAGCGAAAGTACCGTTACTTGCGGATCTCAAACCCAGCGGCAAATACCTGATGTCGGAGCTGATTGAAATCGGCGGCATCCAGCCCCTGATGAAGCGTTTGCTCGATCGGGGATTGCTGCATGGCGACTGCATGACAGTGACCGGCAGGACATTGGCTGACAATCTCGAGGGCGTCGCAGATTATCCGCCAGGCCAGGACATCATTCGTGACTTCGACAACCCGATCAAATCCGACAGTCATCTGGCCATTTTGTACGGGAACCTCGCACCCGAAGGTGCCGTGGCAAAAATTACGGGCAAGGAAGGCCTTCGTTTTGAAGGCAGCGCGCGCGTGTTTCATGCCGAAGAAGCAGCTCTCCAGGCGATTCTGGATGGCGCAATCAAGGCAGGAGACGTTGTGGTCATTCGTTATGAGGGACCGAAAGGCGCGCCCGGGATGCGCGAAATGCTGAGTCCCACCGGGGCAATCATGGGGAAAGGTCTCGGCTCTGATGTGGCGTTGATCACCGATGGTCGGTTTTCGGGCGGCAGCCATGGTTTTGTCGTTGGGCACATATCGCCGGAAGCGGCCGTTGGCGGGCCAATAGCGCTGATCGAGGATGGCGATTCGATTGTGATCGATGCTGAAAACAAGCGGCTCCTGCTCGACATCAGCGACGCGGAAATGGCCGCACGCAAGCAGAAATGGCGGCGCCCTGCATCGCCGGTAACCAGCGGGGCGCTCGCCAAATACCGGGCGGCGGTATCGTCAGCTTCGGAGGGCGCGGTGACGATTCCGCCCGCCTGGGATGCCTAGAGACTTGACCTTTCGCACGTGATTCGCTCTACTCCGTGAATGACATTTTCCGTCACCCACGTAATGTGCCAGCACATCGAGCGATTCGAAGTGAAAAAACACATAAAACATATGGCGCGCCAGAGGTGCGTGGGTGCGAATGGCAGTAGTACCGGCTAGTAATAAAGTTCGGGCACTGTCGACGAACCCGCGAGGAGACTCCTGGCGGGTTTTTTTTTGGCTGGTGCGCTTGAGAGATGGGTGAACGCATGAACGACACGGTTACGGAAGCGACATTTGCTCTCAGCGCGGCATTGGGCGCCCCTGCCGAGGTCGCGGAGTCGCCATGGGTAGTTATGAAGTTCGGAGGGAGCAGTGTTTCCTCGGCCGAAAGCTGGTCGATCATCGCCAGCCTGATTCGCAATCGTCTTGCTGATGGCTTTAAAGTTGTTGTCGTGCATTCGGCCCTCAAGGGTGTGTCCAACGGTTTGGAAGAGGCGATGCGCGAAGCTGCGGCGGGCAACGTATCCGATAGCCTTGCAAGGATACGCGAGCAGCACTATGCGCTGGCAGCAGCATTGCATCTTGATGGCGCAGCATTGCTCGACGATACCCTGCATGAACTCGAGCAGCTCATCGCAGGCGTACGCCTAATTCGCGAAGTCAGTGTGCGCGTCCGGGTGCGCATCATGGCCCTGGGCGAGCTTATGGCGACACGGCTCGGTGCTGAGTATCTGCAGAATGCCGATCTTCCTGTCGCGTGGACCGACGCTCGAGACCTGCTGACGAGCGTTAGTGTGAGCGGTGGGCAACGCGCGCAGGACTATCTGGCCGCGCGATGTGATGCGACTGCCGATCCCGAGTTTCGAAAAAAACTGGATGCGCCCGGCAAAGTGATTCTGACGCAGGGCTTTATCGCGCGAAACGAGTGGGGTGAAACCGTGTTGCTTGGTCGGGGAGGGTCCGATACCTCCGCGTCCTATTTCGCTGCGCGTTTGCAGGCGCGACGCCTTGAGATCTGGACCGACGTACCGGGGATGTTCACGGCCGATCCACGCGTCGTGCCATCAGCGCGTTTGCTCTTGTCGCTGCATTATGATGAAGCTCAGGAGCTGGCTTCTGCCGGAAGTTCGGTTCTGCATCCGCGCTGTCTGTCGCCGCTGCGGACCGGTGGTATCCCGTTGTTCGTACGCTGCACAACCGAACCACAGCTATCGGGGACAGTCGTGTCGTCCGTAACGGATGAGATTGAGCCACAGGTCAAAGGAATATGTTTGCGCAACGGCCTGACGCTGATCTCCATGGACGGGGTGGGAATGTGGCACGAGGTAGGGTTTCTCGCCCGGGCATTTGCTGTTTTCAGCGAACATGGCGTCTCAGTTGATCTGGTATCGACGTCCGAAACGAACGTCACCGTTTCCATCGATACGGCGGACGGCATGCTGCCACCGGATACGGAGCGAGCCCTGCTCAGCGACCTGGAAGATCTGTGCCGCGTTCGCGCAATCAGGGACTGTTCGGCTGTCAGCCTCGTCGGCCGCAAGATTCGTACTATTCTGCCGCGCATGGCGCCTGCATTGACAGTCTTCGAGGAAGAGAAGATCCATTTGATGTCGCAGGCGGCCAACGATTTGAATCTGAGTTTCGTGGTCGATCAGGGCCAGGGGCCGCGATTGGTGCGCAAGCTGCATGCATCAATTATTCGTAAAGCTGGAGGCAGCCCGGTATTCGGCCAAAGCTGGGAAGGACTTTTTCGCGGGGATCAGACGGCCGTGCAGACCCACGACACATGGTGGATGCGCAAACGGGAGCAATTGCTGGAACTCGCCAAAGAACAGCTCAGTGCCTACGTCTATGACCGGGACAGCGTTGCGCAGGCTGCGCGCAGTCTGTTGGGGCTAAGCAGTGTGGCGCGGGTTCTGTACGCGGTCAAAGCGAATTTCAACGCGGAGCTTCTGCAGGTGCTGGCTGAAGAGAGCATCGATTTCGAGTGCGTATCACCGGGAGAAGTAGAATGGATTGAGCAGGTCATTCCGGACATCAATCTCGATCGGATATTGTTCACGCCGAATTTCGCACCGCGCGATGAGTACGCATGGGCGTTGGACAAAGGCCTGCAGGTGACGCTGGACAATCTGTACCCACTGCAGGCATGGCCCGAGTTGTTCGCTAACAAGAAGCTTTTCATCCGGGTCGATCCCGGACAGGGTCGCGGTCACCACGAGAACGTCAAAACGGCGGGCATGCACTCGAAATTTGGTATTCCCCGATTTGAAGTTGATCAGCTGCAGCAGCTTGTCGACGCTGTGGGCGCGGAGGTCATCGGTATTCACGCACACAGTGGTAGTGGCATTCTGGATCCGGATAACTGGCGCGCAGTAGCCGTGGAACTCGTCGAAGTGGCGCAGCGGTTTCCCGGGGTGCAATCGATCGATCTTGGCGGTGGTATAGGAATTCCGGAAAAGCCTGGCGAGCAGCCGTTTGATCTGGCGAAGCTCGATGACACACTCAAGGAAATCTGTGCAGCCTATCCGCAATACCAGCTATGGCTGGAGCCCGGCCGCTACCTTGTAGCCCAGTCCGGTGTTCTGATCAGTCGTGTAACACAAGTCAAGGGCAAAGGCGATATGCGCTACGTCGGCATCGGTACCGGCATGAACTCCCTGATCAGGCCGGCTTTGTACGGTTCCTATCATGAGATTGTCAATCTCACCAAAGCGGCGGAAGCGCCTACCGAAACGGTGACCGTCGTTGGGCCGATTTGTGAAACCGGAGACCGGCTGGGCAGCGATCGCCTGATGCCGCCTGCGGATGAAAACGACGTTATCCTGATCGCTAACACGGGTGCCTATGGGTATGTCATGAGTTCACAGTACAATCGGCGTGAGGTTGCGAAGGAACTGGTCATCTAGGCACCCCCGGAGATCAACATGAAGCTTTTCTGGTCACCACAAACACGCGCTTCGCGGGCCGTCTGGATACTCGAAGAAGCGGGCGTCGAGTATGCGCTTGAGCGTATCGATATCCGCAGCCCCGAGCGTAAGGACAGCATGGAGTTTCGCAATGCCAGCCCGATGGGCAAAGTGCCGGCCCTGATCGATGGCGATGTCAGCATGTCGGAGTCGGCGGCGATCGCGCTTTACGTTGCAGATCGCTATTGTCCGGGCACCCTGGCGCCGGCTCTTGACGATGCATCGCGCGGCAAGTTTCTCTACTGGATCATGTATACGCCGGCCGTCATCGAACCGGCGATGTCAGAGACATACAATAAAATTGAAGCAAATCACGTTTCACACGGCTGGGGAGATTTCGATCTGATGATCAGAACCCTGGAAGACGCCTTGACGGACCGCGATTGGCTACTTGGCAGCTCGTTCAGCGCAGCCGATGTGATGGTCGGGTCCAGTGTCGTATTCCTGCGCCGGTTCGAGATGCTGCCCGAATCCGAGGTACTCAATAACTATGCGGACCGCTGTCTGCAACGGCCCGCCTACCAAAAAGCACTGGCGCTCGACGCGAGTTAAAGACAAGGGAGATACCGCTTTGATCCACAAATCGGGTGGTCTGCGAATCAGGCAAATCATGGTTGTCGGACTTGTCGCGTTGGCGACCGCTTGTACCGGGGGCAACGTCATCCGGAGCAAAGTGACGACGGATTCCGGTCGGCCCTTGTCCGAAGGCCTCAAGGCTTACGATGTCGAAAACTACACGCTTCGGCACGATATATTGATTGATCGTGAGTCAATTGCCGGATCGGCCAGCGTGCGTTTTCGCGCCGTCGAGCCTATGTCGGTTCTGGAACTCGACTTCGACGGCCTGTTTACCATCGATGGCATCAATGACGAGCAGGGCACGCTCAGCTACACGCGCGATGAAGCAAAACTTTTCGTTGCGCTACGCACGCCCATTCCGGTCGGCACCACTCATACCGTCACCGTGCATTATCACGGGCAACCGCTCAAAGCCAGCCGGCCACCATGGGACGGTGGGTTCGTCTGGAGTACCACGCCTTCGGGCAAGCCCTGGATCGCAACCGCGATGCAGGGCGAAGGCTGCGACATATGGTGGCCCTGCAAAGACCATCCCGCGGGCGAGCCGGATTCCGCCGACTTTTTCTTCACGGTGCCTGAGGGTTTGACGGTGGCAAGTAATGGCGTACTGGTCTCGGTAGAACCAGCGCCTAACGATCGTCAGATATTTCATTGGCGGACGAAGGTGAAAACGAACACCTACGGTATCGCCCTGAATATCGCGCCGTACGTGCTCATCGAGGGAACTTACACATCATCGAACGGCACCGAGATTCCGCTGAAGTTTTGGGCTATCGAAGATCACGCAGAGGATGCGCAGGATCTTTTCGATCGCGAATTCAAGCGAGTGCTGGAGTTTTATGAGCGCAAGGTCGGGCCATACCCCTGGGGCCAGGAGAAGCTTGGCGTGGCCGAGACTCCGCATCTCGGTATGGAGCACCAGACAATTAATGCCTATGGCAATAAGTTCAGGCGCGGCGACTACGGCTTTGACTGGTTATTTCATCATGAACTGGCACATGAGTGGTTCGGCAATGTCATGACGCACAAGACAGTGTCTGACATGTGGTTACACGAGGGTTTCGGGGCCTTCATGCAGCCGGAATATGCACGCGAGTTATTGGGTGATGCAGCGTTTCACGCGAGCATGTACCGAACTTATTTAGGCATCAATGCATGCAACGCGATTGCGCCTCGCGAGGAGTATTCAGACGACCAACTGTACTTCGACGATCCCGAAGGCAAAGGACCTGGCGGCGACATCTATTCGAAAGGAACCTGGCTGTTGCATTCGCTGCGCTATTTGATTGGAGACGATGCGTTCTGGAGAGCTACCAGACGCCTCGTCTACGACACGGTCAATCCTGCCGAGCTTAACGCTCCGATTATGCCGCGATATCGGACGACCGATGATTTCATGCACATTGCCAGCGAAGAGGCCGGCGAAGACCTCGCCTGGTTCTTCGAAGTGTATGCTCGCCGCGGGCCATTGCCTGTGCTCGAAATAAGCGAAAATAAGGACGGTCTCCTGCTGGAGTGGCAGGCACCCGATGCCTTACCGTTTCCGATGCCGATTCCGGTCAGGTTCAGTGATCGCATTCTGCATATCGAATTTGAGAATAACAAAGCGATCCTGCACGGCGTCGCGAAGCGCGATGTTCTCGTCGACCCGTACATGCGAGTACTTCGCAAACTGCCGGTCGTGCCGACGTGTGAGGAGCGGCGCGAGGAGGAAAAAGAAACTACACATTAATCCGCGTGTCGCGCCTCCAGGGTGGCCGACACTTCATTCAGGGTGATGTGCTGACTGCTTAACAGAACCAGCATATGGTAGAGGAGGTCTGCCGCTTCGTTGAGCATTTCGTCACGTTCTCCTGTGACCGCGGCGATGGCGAGTTCGACGCCTTCCTCGCCGACCTTTTGCGCCATTCGTTTTGGCCCGGCTGCCAGGAGACTATTTGTATAGCTGCCCGCAACAGGATTGCTCAGTCGATTCTGAATAATGCCCTCGAGTGTAGCGAGAAATTCACAATTATTATTGCTCAACGCATTGCCCTCATTGTCTGACATGTACCGCATGATCGGCGAGGTAGCTCTTAAGAGTGCTGATGTTGATCTCTGCGCTGTGGAAGACACTGGCCGCGAGCGCACCATCGACATCGGCCCGGGCAAACACATCAAGAAAATGACGCATCGCGCCGGCACCACCTGAGGCGATCAGCGGAACCTGGCTATTGTCCCTTACGAGTCGCAATTGATCGGTGTCGTAGCCTTCGCGAACGCCATCCTGATTCATGCAGTTCAGAACGATTTCACCGATGCCGCGGTCCTGGGCTTCTCGAATCCAGTCGATTGTCGAGCGCTCTGCCGCCGTCGTTTTGTCCGGATCGCCTGTGTATTGATAAACGTGATAGCTGCCATCTTGCTCATGGCTGTCGACGCCAAGTACCACACACTGCGACCCAAAGCGCTTCGCCAATTCATCAATCAGGGGCGGATGCTCGAGCGCGGGCGAGTTGATCGAAATCTTGTCGGCTCCCTTGTGCAAAACCTCTTCGGCGTCCGCAATGCTGCGAATACCGCCGGCCACGCAAAACGGAATATCGATAACCGCGGCAACGCGATCGACCCAGGCCCGGTCGACCGTGCGTCCGTCAGGGCTCGCGGTTATATCGTAAAAGACGAGTTCATCAGCGCCTTCAGCGCAATATCGCTGCGCCAGATCCACGATATCGCCGACGATACGATGGTTGCGGAACTGAACGCCCTTGACCACCACACCGTCCCGAACATCGAGACACGGAATTATGCGTTTCGCTGGAATGCCACTACCTCCGCCGATGTGATTTCACCTTCCAACAAAGCACGGCCGCTTATGGCGGCCGGAATGCCGCGTGCGCGCAATTCCTCGAGGTCCCCAATGTTGCGTACGCCGCCTGATGCCTGCAATTGCAGATCGGGGAAGCGCCGCAGAATTTCCACGTACAAATCCAGGTTCGGCCCGGCCATTGCGCCATCGCGGCTTACGTCCGTGCACAAGACATGGTGCAGGCCGTTTTCGAGATAGCCTTCAATGCATTCGAAAACCGACGTGTTGCTTGGACGGGTCCAGCCATGTGTCGTAATCAGCGGAATGCCATTCGACCCGATATTGACATCCAGTGCCAGCACAATTCGATCGCCCCCAAATCTGGCGAGCCAGGACTTGACGGCGTCGGGGTCGGTTATCGCCAGACTTCCGATGACGCAGCGAGACACTCCGGACTTCAGCCACTTGCTGACTGTGCCTCGATCACGTATGCCGCCACCGAGCTGGATTTCAACGTCGATTTCGCGCGCGATGGCAGTGACAATTGCGTGATTGTCCTGCGCGCCGGAACGGGCGCCGTCGAGGTCCACGATGTGCAGGTCCGACGTCTGCATGGCGGCGAATTGCTGCGCGACAGCAACCGGGTCGTCACTGTATTCCGTCGTCTGCGCGAAATCGCCTTTGAACAAGCGCACGCACTTGCCGCCCTGGAGGTCTATCGCAGGAATGACCCTCACGCTGCCGATCTCAAGAAATTCTGTAACAGGAGTGAGCCTGCATGTGAGGATCGCTCCGGATGAAACTGAGCTGCCAAGAAGTTGCGGCGACTGATGATGGCGGCGAATGGTTCGGCGTGGCTGGCGGTTGCCACGGTGTGGTCTGAAACGGGCAGGGCATAGCTGTGCAGAAAATAGAAATAGGCGCCATCCGCGAGACCGTCCAGCAGAGCATGGTCCGCGCTTATGCTGATTGGGCACCACCCCATATTTGGCACCGGGCAGGTGGTCGCGGATTCGAGCTGCCTGGCCGTTCCCGGAATAATGCCCAGACACTCGACGTCTTCTTCCTCGGATGCATCGGCGAGCAATTGCATGCCGAGGCAGATCCCAAGGACCGGTTGCGTCAGATCGCGAATGACGTCGATCAGGCGATGTTCTCGCAGTCGTGTCATCGCGTCTTTCGCTGCGCCGACCCCGGGCAATATCACACGGCCTGCACCTCTGATAATCGCAGCATCCGTCGTCAGTATCGCTTTCGTGCCGAGGCGCTCGAAGGCATACAGCAATGACGCTATGTTGGCCCCGCCACTATCGATAATCGCTACGACAGGCGTGGCCATGTCAGACAAGACTGCCTTTTGTCGATGGCATTTCAGTGCCATCGCGGCGCAAGGCCTGGCGCAAGGCTCGGCCGATTGACTTGAAACAGGCTTCCACCATGTGATGGGCGTTCTGGCCGCGCACCTCGATATGCACGGCCGCGCCGAGCGAATCAGCCAGAGACCGAAAGAAATGCTCAACCATCTCGGTCGCCAGTTCGCCAACTCGCTCCCGCGGGAACTCGCCATTGAAGACGAATCGGCTGCGGCCGGATAGATCGATCGACACGCGTGCTTCGCTTTCGTCCATCGGCACGACGAACCCATAGCGGCCGATGCCGCGTTTGTTCGCGAGCGCCTTGCGCAAAGCTTCACCCAGGCAGATCGCCGTATCCTCGACCGTGTGGTGATCATCCACTTCGAGGTCACCGGCACAACTGAGTTCCAGGCTGAAGCCACCATGCTTGGCGATTTGTTCCAGCATGTGGTCGTAAAAACCGATGCCCGTTGAGATGGAGACGGGCGCCGGGCTGTCGAGATTGACCGACACGGTGATGCGTGTCTCGTTCGTCGCACGCTCTGCGCGCGCCTGGCGATCCGCATAGCATAATGATTGGACAATACCTCGCCAGGTCTGCGCGTGCGCGCCGTCTGGCTTCAACAACAACCCTGTTACACCGATTTTCTCCGCAAGTTCGAGATCGCTTGGCCGATCGCCGATGACCGCCGAATGCTGCAGATCGATATCTGTCTGCGCGAGATAGCCGGTCAGCAGTCCAGCCCGTGGTTTGCGGCACTCACAGCCGTCGTCGGGCAGGTGCGGACAAATAAAGATCTCGTCAAATTCGATACCCTGCGATTCGAACAATGCAAGCACGTGCTCCTGGCAACTTGCAAATTGCTCTTCAGGAAACGAATCGGACCCAAGACCATCCTGATTGCTGACCATAACGAATCGATAACCATGCTCATGCAGCTCCAGGAGTGCGGGAATTACACCGTCTACAAGTCGAATTTTGTGCAGCGCGTCGACCTGAAAATCATCAGGTTCGACAATCAGCGTACCGTCGCGATCGATAAACAGGACTCTCGTTGCCACTCTATGCCCTCCCGACCGCTGCAAGCACCTGCAATAGCCTGTCGTTCTCAGAGGGGCTGCCAACCGTAATGCGTACGCAGTCGGCCAGCGCACCGCCGAAGTAGCGAAGCAGCACCTTGTCATTGTTGCATTCCTGCAGCAGCTGCTCAGCGTTATCGACTTCTATCAGGAAGAAATTCGCGGCGCTGGGCCAGACCCTGCGAACGAACGACATTGTGCCAATGGCATCAATCAAGCGCTCGCGCTCCGTGACAATCTGTCTGACCCAACCATCTGCTTCGCTCAGGCTCTCTGCCCGTAACGCGTTTTCAACACATTCGACGACTGGCGTGGCCAATGCGTACGGTGCCTGGACAGCGTCCAGCATCTCGATAACGTCGCGCGGCCCGATCACCGCGCCACAGCGGGCGCCTGCAAACGCGAGGGCCTTCGAAAGGGTGCGTAGCACGATCAGATTCTCGTACTGGTCAAGCAAACCGACGACCGAATCCTGTTGCGCAAATTCTATGTAAGCCTCATCCACGACCACCGCAGAGCGATCGCGCCGCGCTTCGAGCACCCTGATCAGATCCTGCCGCGACATCAGCGTGCCCGTAGGATTGTTTGGCGAACACAGGAACACCAGTCGTGTGGCGTTATCGCACGCGCCGAGCAACCCATCGGGGTCCAGCGCAAAGTCATTGCTCGCAGCTAACTCCACTTCGCGCAGCTCGGCACCCTGAATCGTCGCGTAGTGTCGATACATCGAAAACGTCGGTGTGGACGTCACGATATTGTCGCGTCCCGCATTGCAAAAAACTCGCACCAAAAGATCGATGGCCTCGCTGCTGCCGCGTGTTACGAGCAAGTTTTCTGCAGCACATCCGTAACGATCGGCGAGGGCACCGCGCAATCCGGATGGTCGAATTTCCGGGTAACGATTAAGTGGGCGGCGGAAGCGATCGCCACTGCTCGCCCACGGCGCTTCGTTCGCATTCAGGCGAATCGTATCGTCGACCTGAATTGCTGCTGCATATGGCTTGAGCGCCCGAATTTCAGCTCTTGCTATATCGGCGATGGTCATTTCGATGCTCCAAGACGTCTGCTGACGGATGCGGCGTGCGCGTCGAGCCCCTCCAGCGACGCGAGCCGGATTACGGCGTCACCCAGTCCTGCAAGTCCTTCCCGCGACAATTCCTGTACCGTCATGTAGCGCAAAAACTGATCGACGCTGAGGCCGCTGTAGGTGTTGGCAAATCCGTAAGTTGGCAGGACGTGGTTTGTGCCACTGCAGTAATCGCCGACCGACTCAGGCGTCCAGGCACCGACGAATACGGATCCGGCGTTGCGGATCTGCGCCACGACTTCGCGCGGCGTGGCAGTTTGAATGATCAGGTGTTCCGGCGCATACCGATTACTGATTGCAATTGCATCGGCAACAGTTTCGACGCAGATGATGCAAGAGTTCTGCAGCGCTTGCTGCACGATGTCGGCGCGCGACAGATCATCCAGTTGCGAGTCGATTTCGGTTTGCACCCGTCGCGCCAATGCCATGCTCGTCGTCAGCAACAACACCTGCGAATCGATACCGTGCTCGGCTTGCGCCAGCAGGTCGGAAGCAACGAACTCGGGCGACGCCGTTTCATCGGCGATGACGAGTACCTCCGACGGTCCCGCGGGCATGTCAATCGCAGCGCCATCCGGGTCAGCACTGACCTGGGTCTTGGCGCTCGTCACCCAGGAGTTGCCCGGGCCGAACAGTTTGCAGACTTTAGGTACCGACTCCGTGCCGTACGCCATTGCAGCGATCGCTTGTGCGCCGCCAATCTTGAAAATATCGGCAACACCGGCGCGTGATGCCGCAACCAGTACCGCCGAATTGGCTCTGCCATCGGGACCCGGTGGCGTACACAGAATTCGCGTCGGGCAGGCGGCGATAGCCGCAGGCACAGCCAGCATGATGGCTGCTGAGGGCAATGGCGCAGTTCCCGCCGGAACGTACAGACCGACCGCATCGAGCGGGTGACTGATACGCTCACAGCGCACACCCGGCATTGTCTCCACCGATATCGATGCGGGCATCTGCAGCTCGTGAAAGCGGCGCACGTTGGCGATCGCAAGATCGATCGCGGCGACGTCAGCGTCATCGAGAGCAGCAAATGCCTCCGATAATTCTCGTTCACTGACTCTTAGCGCATCCGTGCTCACCCCGTCGTATTGCTGCGTCAACTCACGCACGGCGATGTCGCCCTCCCGCCGCACGCGCGCCAGAATTTCCGCCACCGTGGTGCTTGCCGCGGAGTCGGAACGCATGGCCGGCCGGCCCAATAATCGGCGCCGTCCCTTGTCATCGAGGTCGTTCCAGGTATTGATCGTCATACCCATTGTTCAGGCCAGCATCTTCTCGACCGGGAGGACCAGCAAGGAACTGGCACCAGCGGATTTGAGATTCTCGAGCGTTTCCCAGAAAACGTTTTCCCGGCAAACGGCGTGCACCGCGACCTTGTCACCTGCACCATCGAGCGGAATGACGGTCGGTGCTTCCGATCCGGGCAGCAGTTCGCGAATTTCGGCAAGCGCGGTGCGCGGTGCGTGCAGCATGATGTACTTGCTCTCGCGCACCTGCAGAACACCGTCGAGTCTTTGCAACATGCGATCGACGAGCGCTTGTTTGTCGGGACTGAGTTCGGCGCGGGTCTGAATGACCACCGCCTCACTCTCGAGCAGCAGGTCCACTTCCTTCAGGCCGTTTGCCTCCAGGGTGGATCCGGTCGAGACCAGATCACAGATATAGTCGGCCCTGCCGAGTTTCGGTGCGATTTCGACCGCACCGGAAAAATACACAATTTCCGCCACTATCGAATTTTTCTTCAGGTAATCTCTCAATAGACCAACGTAACTTGTTGCAATTTTTGAGTTATTAAGAGACTGAGGTCCACGGTAGTCGGTCCCATCCGGCGCGGCGATGGACAAGCGACAATGCCCGAAGTCCAGTTCGAAGACCTGTTTGAACAGGGCTTCCCGGCCATCATTGAGCAGCGCCTGGCGCTTTTCCTCGACGATATTGAGTCCGACGATGCCCAGGTCGCAGACATCGTCGCTGACCAGGCCAGGAATATCGTCGTCGCGGACCAGGAGCAGGTCGATCGGCATGTTCTCGCCATAGCAGAACAACTGATCCTTGCTCTTCGTGACCTTCAGACCGCAACGCTCGAGCAGGTCGATCGAGTGCTCCGTGAGACGGCCGGTTTTCTGCACCGCAATCTTTATGCGCTGCTGGGAGGCATCCATGTGGGTTCCTTAGTGTGAGGTAGGGGATTCTTCGGTACCGGTACGATCAATTGCTGTGCGGTAGCCACCAAATCCGTCGGTCAGGAATCGAGCGACTCGTCCGATCGTCGTTACACTGACGCCGGTAAGATCGTGGATCTTGCGATAGGTCAGGCCTTGCTCCAGCAATTCAACGACTTGCCAACGATCGACAAGGGCCTGCAATTCCGCCGGCGTGCACAGGTCGCGAAAGAAGTTACGGCATTCCTCGACCGTGCACAGGCTGATCACCGCGCGAAACAGGGCATCCTCGGCGGCGGTTTGCTGACTCTCGCTATTGTCTCGATTAGGCTTCATGCTTGCACCTATGTATTAATGCGTTATTACGCTATTACATTATGACGTCGACTGCAACCGCTTATTGCACAGTGCGCCATTTCAGCCCGCAAGCCGCGTCCTTATTGGTTTCTGTTGTGACTAACTAAATGCGACCTGCGTCTTGACGATGGCGGTCGCTTGCACATAGACTGCCCGGAACTCATCGAGACCGGCTGAGGGACAGGCCCAATGACGCCGGGGCAACCATCAGGACTAACCATCCTGAAAAGGTGCCAACTCCTACGGTGAAGCGTCCGAATGGACGACGACACCGAGAGATGAGAGTCGCAGCAACACACTGTCTCGGGTGCAGTCTTGACGAAACAGTTGAAGGGCGCGATTCCCTCCCTTACGGGCTCCGTAGGGTTCCGATGAGCAAGAACGACATTGGAACCGATATGGAGACCGAAAATGACCTTCAGAGCTAATCCCGCGACCCAGGCTGTTCGCGCCGCCATCGAGTCGGACACGCAGCACGGCGCTGTCGTGCCACCATTGCACCTCTCGTCTAACTTCGCGTTCGCGGGATTTGGCGAAAAACGCCAGTACGACTACACGCGTTCCGGCAATCCCACCCGGGATGCGCTGGCTGACGCGCTGACAGCACTCGAAGGGGGAGCGGGTGCCGTCGTGACGTCATCCGGAATGGCGGCATTGACGTTGCTCTGTCAGTTGCTGGAGCCGGGCGACCTGCTGATCGCGCCACACGACTGCTACGGCGGCACCTACCGGCTGTTTCAGAATCTGTCGGCCAAGGGCCACTTTGACGTGCAATTCGTTGACCAAACCAATTCTGCCGCACTGCGCAGAGCCTGCGAACTCAATCCGCGGATCATCCTTGTCGAAACGCCGTCGAATCCGTTGCTCAGAATCGTCGATATCGCGGCCGTGTCGGCGCTCGCCAAACAGTCCGGAGCATTGCTGGCAGTTGACAACACTTTCCTGTCGCCAGCGTTGCAGCAGCCGATCTCACTCGGCGCGGATCTCGTTCTGCATTCCACCACCAAGTACATCAACGGACACAGCGATGTCGTGGGTGGCAGCGTTGTGGCAGCGACCGATGAGCTGGCGGAGCAACTGAATTTTTGGAGCAATTGCCTGGGTATTACCGGCGCACCATTCGACAGCTACCTGACGCTGCGTGGCATCCGGACTTTGCATACGCGTATGAAACAACACGAGGAAACGGCCAACCTGTTGGCGGACCTGCTGCAGCAACATGCCGGCGTAGACCGGGTTTACTACCCGGGCCTGAAATCCCATCCGGGACACGACATTGCCGCGCGTCAGCAAAGTGGGTTCGGCGGGATGATCAGCTTCGAAATCGGCGGTGGTGAAGCTGCAGTTCGGGCATTTGTCAACCACTTGCAGTACTTCTCGCTGGCAGAATCGCTGGGTGGTGTCGAAAGTCTCGTTTGCCATCCGCCATCAATGACACATGCTCCGGTCAGCGAGAAAGCACTTGCCGAAGCGGGAATTCGTGACAACCTGATTCGCCTGTCGGTTGGCCTGGAAAGCGCCGAGGACCTGGCTGCTGATGTTCTTGCGGCGCTGGAGGCTGCGAGGCTGGCGGTGTCCTTGAAGCCCGTTGCGGTCGCTGCGGGAGCTTAGTCCAGCGCGCCGATGATCCGGTCTGTCATCTCGTCGGTGCCAAGAACGGTAGCGCCGGCGGCCGCCGTGTCGGCGGTGCGTGCCCCCTGTGAAATCGCTGCGTGAATTGCGGTTTCGACAGCATCTGCCTCGGCATGCAGTCCCAGACTGTAGCGAAGCAGCATGGCTGCGCTGGCGACGGTGCCGCATGGATTGGCGAGGTTCTTCCCCGCAATATCGGGTGCGGACCCGTGTATCGGTTCGAAAAGACCGCGTTTCGAATCGCCGAGCGACGCTGACGGCAGCATGCCCAGCGAGCCCGCCAGCATGGAGGCTTCGTCCGTCAGGATGTCGCCGAACATGTTTTCGGTCACGATGACGTCGAAATCCGCCGGCCGGCTGAGCAAGTGCATCGCCGCGGCGTCGACCAGCAGGGTTTCGACCTCGATAGCCGGGAATTCATTGCGCAGCAAGCGGTCCGTGACGTCGCGCCACAGTCTCGATGTTTCCAGGACATTTGCTTTGTCGACCGAACAGAGGCGACCGCGACGCTGGGTAGCCAGATTGGCGGCCACACGGATTATGCGTTCGACTTCATGGCTGTGGTAAGTACAAAGGTCGCTGGCCGTTGTGGCATCGCGGGTCTTTTCGCCGAAGTAGATTCCGCCAGTGAGTTCCCGTACCACGACAAGATCGACGCCGGCGAGGATTTCGGCTTTCAGCGGAGAAGCCGGTATCAGCTCTTCGAGTACTTTGACCGGCCGCAAGTTCGCATACACGCCAAGTACGGACCGGAGTTTGAGCAACCCTTGCTCGGGCCGCACACTGGCATTGGGGTCCGACCACTTCGGGCCGCCGACGGCACCGAGCAGCACCGCATCAGCCTCTTCACAGCTCGCAACCGTACCTGGCGGCAGCGGGTCTCCATGGCGGTCGATAGCCGCGCCGCCAATCAATTGCACGTCGAAGCTGAACGTGTGACCAAATCGCGCGGCGACTTCCTTGAGCACGCGATGAGCCGCGGCTGTGACTTCCGGACCGATGCCATCACCCGGCAGTAGTGTGATCAGGGCGTCCAGGGGCGAGTCTCTTCGAAATTCCGGATGGTATCCAGCTGTTCGCGCAGGTACCCGAGCTGGTCAATTCCCTTGACCAGGCAATACCGCGCGAATCTGTCTATTGGAAACTCAACGACCTTCCCATCGGGCAAGGTCAGCGTCGCGTCGGCGATACTGATATCCAGATCGATGCCGGGGTTCTGCAGCAAGTACTGGTGCATCGTCGTGTCGACAACAATCGGAATCAAGCCATTCTTAAGCGAGTTATTACGGAAAATGTCGGCGATTTCGGTACTGACGACGGCCCGAATGCCGTAGTCGAGCAGCGCCCACGGTGCATGTTCACGCGAAGAACCGCAGCCGAAGTTGTTGCCACCAATGAGAATCTGGCAGCCTTCTGCGGCGGGTTGATTCAGAACGAAGCTCGTAATTTTTTCGCCGTCCTTGTCGAAACGCAGGTCGTGGAAAAGAAACTGACCGAGACCTTCACGCGATGTCGTGGTAAGAAATCGTGCCGGAATGATCTGGTCGGTGTCGATATCCCGGGTAGGCAGCACCACCGATTTCGACTGAATTCGTGTAATTGATTGCATGGCGTTCGGCTAGGACAGGTACTGGCGGGGGTCGGCAACGCGACCGGCTATGGCAGAAGCGGCGGCGGTCATCGGACTCGCAAGCACCGTGCGTGCGCCGATACCCTGACGCCCCTCGAAATTGCGGTTGCTCGTGCTCACGCTGAGCTGCCCGTTGCTGACAGTGTCCCCGTTCATGCCCAGACACATGGAGCAGCCCGACTCACGCCACTCGGCGCCCGAGGCGATAAATATCCGATCCAGTCCGAGTGCTTCGGCCTCCTTTTTGATTTGCTGTGAGCCGGGTACGACGAGCATGCGGACGCCATCGGCGATCTTGTGGCCTTGCAGGATATTGGCGGCTTGCTGCAGGTCGGAAAGCCGTGAATTCGTGCAGCTGCCGACAAACACCACATCAACCGTCGTTTCCGTCAGCGGTTTGCCCGTGGGCACCCGCATGTAGTCGAGTGCCTTTCGATAACTCGGGTCACCGGTGTTGTCAGGTACCGGCTCATTGATGCCCACCACCATCCCGGGATTGGTGCCAAACGTCACCATCGGCTCCAGCTGTGCGGCAGAGATTGAGACAGACTGATCGAACTCGGCATCTGCATCCGAGGGCAGCTCTCGCCAGCGGGCAACCGCCGCATCCCAGTCCGCCCCTCGCGGTGAGCGGGGTCGTCCCTGCAGGTACTCGAAGGTCACATCGTCCGGTGCAATCATGCCAGCGCGGGCGCCGGCCTCGATGGACATGTTGCAGATGGTCATGCGTGCCTCCATGTCCAGCGCCGTTATAGCCGGGCCACGGTACTCGATCACATGGCCGGTGCCGCCATCGACGCCGATCTGGCCAATGATGGCGAGTATCAGGTCTTTCGAACTGACGCCGGCGGGGAGATGGCCGTCGACATTGATCGCCAGTGTTCTGGGTTTGCGTTGCAGCAGACACTGAGTGGCAAGCACATGACCGACTTCGGTCGTACCAATGCCGAAGGCGAGGGCGCCGAATGCCCCGTGTGTACTCGTATGGCTGTCGCCGCAAACGATCGTCTTGCCCGGTTGCGTTGCTCCGAGCTCCGGCCCGATGACGTGGACAATACCGCGTTGTTCGCTGCCGAAACCGAGCAATTCGATGCCGAAGTCGCGGCAATTTTCCTCCATGCGCGCAATTTGTCTGGCAGCATTTGCGCCCACCACCTTGACGTCCTTGAAGCTCGAGACAGGCGTCGTGGGTGTCGAATGGTCCATTGTCGCGAGCGTCAGATCGGGTCGGCGTACTGCAAGATCGTGTTGCTGTAATACCGAGAACGCCTGCGGCGTCGTGACCTCATGAATCAGATGCAGATCAATATAAAGTACGGCGGGTGTGTCGCGAGTCTCGTCGACCACGACATGGTCCGACCAGACCTTTTCGAACAGGGTTTTCGCGCCGCGCATCAGATGGTTGCCCGCTCCGCACTCGCCGATGAGTCTGTCTCACCGGACTCCGGTCGGCGCCGCCTCAGGATACGATTCATTACCTCGAGGCAGGCTCGGCTGCCGGCCTCGACAATATCGACGCTGGTGCCGTTGCCGCGGTAGCTGTCGCCATCATACTCCACAGTTACGGTTACTTCGCCCAGGGCATCTTCGCCCACCGAGGCACTGTGAAGTTCGAAGTTCTTCAGGGTGAGCAATACGCCAGTGACTTGCTCGAGCGCCTGAAAAGCAGCCGCAATCGGGCCATCGCCGCTCGCCGTCGCCGATGATTCCTCGCCGTCCGCGCCGCGCAGCAGGACCGTAGCCGTCGCTGGCTTGTTGGTGCTGGTTTGCACCTCGAGTGACTGCAGTGACCAGGGCCCTGTCGAGGCGTTATCGACGTTCATGATGATCGCTTCGATATCGCCGTCATACACGTCCTTTTTCTTGTCAGCCAGCTTCTTGAACTCCTGAAACGCCCGGTTGGTTTCGAATTCGTCGAGTTCGAAGCCAAGCTCGCGAACGCGATCCCGAAATGCATGCCGTCCGCTGTGTTTGCCGAGCACCAGATTTGACTTGCTGAGACCCACGTCTTGCGGACGCATGATCTCGTAGGTCGAACTGTGTTGCAGCATGCCATGCTGATGAATGCCCGCCTCATGCGAGAACGCGTTTTCACCGACGATGGCCTTGTTGCGCGGCGGATGCATCCCGGTAATACTCGAGACAAGCCGTGAAGTCGGATACAGACGCGTCGTATCGATGCCGGTCTCGAGCCCGAAGAACTCGGCGCGCGTCTTCACAGCCATAACAACTTCCTCGAGGCTGCAATTGCCGGCACGCTCGCCGATGCCGTTGATCGTGCATTCGATCTGCCTGGCGCCAGCGCAAACCGCCGCGAGGCTGTTTGCTACAGCCATGCCGAGATCGTTGTGGCAATGCACGCTGAGCGTGATCTCATCAATGCGCTGAACATGCTCGGCGAGGTAGCAAAACAGATCGTCAAATTCAGCGGGTACGGTGTAGCCGACCGTATCAGGAATATTCACCGTCGTGGCTCCCGCGTCGATCGCTGCGCTCACGACCTCTGCGAGGTACGCAAGTTCGGTGCGCGAGGCATCCTCGGGCGAGAACTCCACGTCATCGCACAACTCCCTGGCCATCGTGATGGCTCCGACAGCACTCCTGATGATCTCCTCTTTAGCCATCTTGAGCTTGTGCTCACGATGGATCTGGCTGGTCGCCACGAAGACATGGATCCGGTGCCTGTCGGCTCCCTTCACCGCCGCATGTACCTTTTCGATGTCAGCGGGGTTACACCTTGCGAGGCCGCAAATGACAGGGCCAAGATTTTCATCGGCAATTGCTTTGACAGCTTCGAAATCGCCGGGTGACGCGGCCGGAAAGCCGGCTTCGATGATGTCGACTCTGAGTTCAGACAGCGCCCGGGCAACACGCAGCTTCTCTCTCAGTGTCATGCTGCAACCCGGAGCTTGCTCGCCGTCGCGCAAGGTCGTGTCGAATATGCGAATCCGCTTGTCTGTCATGGCTCTATTCCTCCAGGCCTGCCTGCCGCGCTTGTCTGCCGGCGACTACTCTTCCAGCCAATCCATGCGGCCACGCAGATCAGCGCCGACCTTCTCGATGGGATGTTCGAGGTCCGCATTCATCATGCGGCGAAACTCGGGCATGCCGGCTTCATTTTCCGCGATCCAGTTGCGGGCGAACGTGCCATCCTGGATATCGGTGAGAATGGCTTTCATCGCCTCGCGCGATTTGGCGTCGACGACTCGGGGACCGCTGATCATGTCCCCCCACGCGGCTGTGTCGCTGATGAACTTGTGCATCTTGCGCAGGCCGCCTTCATGCAACAGGTCGACGATAAGTTTGAGTTCGTGCATGACCTCGTAGTACGCGACTTCGGGCTGATACCCGGCTTCGGTCAGGGTTTCGAAGCCCGCGACGATCAATTCGGTTGCGCCGCCGCACAGCACCGCCTGCTCACCGAACAAATCAGTTTCAGTCTCTTCGGCGAAGGTTGTCTCGATGACGCCGGCGCGCGCTCCGCCAATGCCGGCGGAATAGGCGAGGGCGAGCTTCAGGGCATCGCCAGTAGCATCCTGGTGCACGGCGACCAGGCATGGCACACCATGACCTTCTTCGTATTGACGCCGCACCAGTCCGCCGGGCCCCTTTGGCGCAATCAGTACGACGTTCAGGTCGCCGCGGGGTACGACCTGATTGAAATGCACCGCGAATCCGTGCGCGAACAACAAGGTGGCATTGTCCGCCAGGTCATCGACAACCGTCTGGTAGAGGTCTTTCTGGACCATATCGGGCGTAAGGAAAGCGACGATGCTCGCGCCTCTCACTGCCTCGTTTGGCGCCATGACGGTCAGACCATCCGCCTCAGCCCTGGCCCAGCTACCCCCATCAGGCCTCAGGCCAACGACAACATTGAATCCACTGTCTTTGAGATTCAATGCATGTGCACGTCCCTGGCTGCCATAGCCCAAGATCGTAACCTGCCTGTCGCTCAGACAGGAGGTATCGACATCTGCTTCCAAGTACATTTGCATGGTTTTCATTCCCCGGCTGTATGCCTGTTTCGAATCAGGCAGATTGAGTCAAATTATTTGCTCAAGTCAAAAAAAACCCCACAATCCGATGCGGATGCGGGGTTTACGATGTCCAATGTCTGGATACGCGCTACCCGCCCTGTCTCCCAAGAAGAAGCTGTGCTGGCGGAAGAAGCACGACGCCCGGATTGAACCCGGCTACAGCTTGTTTTCGCGTAATCGTCATAGCCGCGAATCATGTTGCAACGACGTTCTGATGTCAATACTCGAAATATCAGTTACTTGTGATACAAAATCAGTCGACGGTAAGCACGTCGACATGTCATTCGCAGGCGCTGTACTTATTGTTGTTGTTGGGCTGGCGATATATGAGGCATATGTTATTCTTGCCGTCAGTTAGTTTGGGTCCTGAACAGATATTACAGAAACAAATGGCGGGGAAACCGGGGTTGACTAACCGGGTAGCCAAAGACAAGAGAGATAAGCTGAGGACCAACGGGATTAATCGCCGCGGCGAAGGTGGAGAGGGCTGTGTGCGCATGCAGAGTCGCTAATGGCGGTGTCTGTGCTTTATTTGTGCATGTATTCAACGGATACGTTGCATCCCTCTCCGTAACAGTTACTAACAACAATCGACCTTTACGTAAGGAGCGTTCATGAAACGGTGCATAAGCAGCAGTCGGCGCATAAGCGTTGCATTATTCGCAACTGGCTTCATCGCGGTATCCGGCAGCGTTTTCGCCCAAACTGTCGACCAGGTCTTGCAGGCTGAGGATCGTCGGTTAAATCTGGCACAGCAATCACAGGAACGAATCAACAATATTGTTGAGGGTACGCGTTCGCTGGAAGACCAGTATCGGGCCATAAACAAAGAGATTGATGGGCTGAAGGTATACAACCGCCTGATGACGGCGCAAACCGGAGGTCAGACGGCGACTCTGGAGGACATCGCGTTGTCGATGGACCAGGTAGATGTGATCAATCGGCAGATCTTTCCGATGATGGAACGCATGATAGACGGGCTCGATCAGTCAGTTAGTCTTGATGTGCCATTCCTGATGGAAGAACGAACCAAACGCGTTGACGACCTTCGCGCCATCATGGAGCGTTCCGACGTAAGCGTGGCTGAGAAATTCCGCAAAGTCATGGAGGCGTATCAGATTGAAAACGACTACGGCTCTTCATCGGAGTGGTATACACAGTCATTGACGCTTGACGGCGCGACGCGCAGTTACAACATCCTGCGTATCGGCCGGGTCGGGCTGTACTTCCAATCGGACGATTCGAAAATTACCGGGCGCTGGGATAATAACGATCGCCAGTGGGTGATGGACCACTCTGCTCGAAGCGCCGTTCGCACCGGTTTGCGTATGGCGAAACAGCTGATTGCGCCGGAGTTGATTGTCATCCCCGTAGCCGCACCTTCGGAGGCTAATTAAATGAAACGCTTATCAATCATTATTGCCGCCGGGCTGCTCAGCCTTGCAACAGGCGTGGTTAACGCTCAGGAAGAGGCCGCGAGCATGTCGGAATTACTGCGTCTGATCGAGCAGGGTCAGGCACGGGACTCCCAGGAAGCGCGGCAGCGCGAAGCTGAGTTCAACCAGCAGCGTAACCAGCAACAGAATCTGCTCAACCGCGCACGTGCCGAGCGGACGCGCCAGGAGAACGAGAGCGCGCGTCTCGAACAACTGTTCGAAGACAATCAGACCAAGATTGTCGCGGCGCGAGCTGCGCTTGACGAACGCCTCGGCGCTCTCAAAGAGCTGTTCGGTGTCCTGCAGACTGTCTCCGGTGACACACAAGGCCGCTTTAATGCGTCGTTGACGAATCTTCAGTATCCGGAGCGTGAGACATTCCTGGTCGCGCTGGGCAGCAAGATGGCCAGCGCCACGGAGCTTGCGCAGATTGAAGACATCGAGCGCCTTTGGTTCGAACTGCAGCGTGAGATCAATGAATCCGGCAAAGTGGCTCGATTCAATCACCTCGTGACCAAAGCCGACGGCCAGCAGGAAGAAATGGAGGTTGTTCGAGTTGGTGCGTTCAATCTGATCTCCGACAACGGCTATCTCGAGTATGACGCCGGCGAAGGATCGATCAGCGAATTGTTGCGCCAGCCCGACGGCCGTATCACGGGCTCCGCAGATGACCTGTTTAATGCCGAAGCGGGCTATGTGAATTTTGGTGTTGACGTCACGCGCGGCGGCATTCTCGGATTGCTGGTCGAAACGCCGACTCTCGCCGAGAAGGTCGATCAGGGTGGCATCGTCGGCTACAGCATTCTCGCACTGGGTGCCGTTGGCTTGCTGATTGCCATTTGGCGCTTCATGGGTCTGTCGAGCGACAGTCGCAGGGTCTCAGCTCAGCTCAAGCAAGACAGCGCGAGCACGGACAACCCACTTGGGCGGGTCCTGGCTGCCTATGAGAGCAACAAGGGAGCGGATACGGAGACGATCGAGCTCAAACTCAGTGAGGCGGCACTCAAAGAGATGCCCGGGCTCACCAAGGGCCTGCTATTCATCAAGGTAATCTCGGTCGTGGCACCTCTCATGGGGCTGCTCGGCACAGTTACGGGCATGATCAAGACCTTCCAGGTGATTACACTCTACGGTGCAGGCGATCCGAAGATGATGGCCGGCGGTATTTCGCAAGCGCTGGTGACGACCGTTCTGGGACTGGTTGTGGCAATTCCGATGGTGTTGCTGCACACGATCGTCAGTGGCCAGAGCCGCAAGGTCATCAACGTCATTCAATCGCAGAGTGCGGGCTTGATTGCCGAGCATTCCGAAAAGAACGGCTAGTGCCGTAAGGAGTAGCCATGCTTTGGCTGACTGACTCTATAGAGGCTATTCGGGATTTTATGAATCTCGGCGGGCCGGTGCTGCGGCTGATCGCGTTGACGATCTTCCTGATGTGGGTCCTTATCGTCGAGCGGATTATGTATTTCCGCACGGGGATGAAGGCCATGGCGCGGACAATTCATGATGACTGGGAAGGGCGTGCCGAACGTCGATCCTGGAATGCTGAACAAATTCGTGAGTTGATGATTTCGCGATTCAGCATGGCCTCGACCAAGGGGATCAGTATGATCCAGACGCTCGTGGCATTGTGCCCACTGCTTGGCTTGCTGGGCACCGTCACGGGCATGATCAAGGTTTTTGAGGTCATGGCTGTATCCGGATCGGGTAACGTCCGCGCAATGGCAGCCGGTGTATCCCAGGCCACCGTACCGACAATGGCGGGGATGGTCGGGGCACTCTCGGGCGTGCTGCTGGTCACAATACTCAGTCGCCGTGCGGCTCACGAAGTGCAGTTCCTCGAGGACACACTGACAATGGATCATTAGGAGCAGACATGCGTGATCATCACCTACTTGAGATGCAGGAAGAGGAAGAGAACGAGATCAACCTCACCCCTATGCTCGATGTTGTTTTCATCATGCTCATCTTCTTCATCGTTACCGCTTCCTTTATCAAGGAAGCGGGCCTCGATGTGAACCGTCCTGACGCGCCGGTAACCGAAACGAAACCGGAGGAGGCAAATATCCTGGTCGCGATCAGCGCTACGGACGAGATCTGGATTGATCGTCGGCTCATCGACCCGCGTGCCGTCCGGGCAAACATCGAGCGGCTCCATGCCGAGAATCCGAAGGGTTCTGTTGTCATTCAGGCAAACAAGAAGTCAACCAACAAGATGCTCGTTACCGTGATGGACGCTGCGAGACAGGCCGGTGTTTACAATATTTCTATTGCGGATAATCGCAGCTGAGGAACTGAGCCATGCGAAAAAAACGAGCTCCTTTGGGCGGCCAAGAAGAAGAAAATGAAATCAACCTGACGCCAATGCTGGACGTAGTGTTCATTATGCTCATTTTCTTCATCGTAACTGCGTCGTTCATCAAGGAAGCCGGCATCGACGTCAACCGACCAGACGCGCCGACGGCGGACAAACAGGAAGACGCCGCCATCCTGATCGCGATCAGTGCGAATGACGAAATCTGGATTGACAGGCGTGAGGTAGATCCGCGCGCAGTGCGGGGCAACATCGAGCGCCTGCACGCGGAAAATCCAAAAGGGTCGATCGTCATTCAGGCTGATGAAGAATCGACGAATGAGATGCTGGTGGTCGTCATGGAGGCGGCCAAACAAGCTGGAGTCACTAACGTCGCTATTGCAGCTGTTGCCGATTAGAAGATCTTTGTCAAGCGACCCCGGTCGCTGAGGAGAGTTGAAACATGATAGGCCGTTACGCGTTTTCCGTTGTCGTAGGTGTCGTCGTTACGTTGAGCCTGTTGTTTGTCATGCATTTATTGATAGCAACGGGTAAAGCCGCACTGACCAAGCCGCGAGATCGGGCCAAACTCGAGTTTGTTCGCGTCAAGCGCAACGAGGCTCTCAATACCGAGGACTTCACCCCGGAGAAACCGCCCAAGCCGCCTGAGACGCCACCAGAGACGCCGCCGCAGGAAATGGACAACATGGACCCGAACGCTCCGACGATCAATGTTCCGCCGCCAACGGTGGCTACTGACACTAATATTGGCGGTCCGGGTGGTATGAATATTGCTGAGGGCGACTACTTGCCGATTGTGCGCGTCGCGCCTGTTTATCCGGCACGGGCTTTGTCGCGCGGTCTTGAAGGTTACGTCGATCTGTCATTCACGGTTACGACAGCCGGGACGGTTCGGGATCCGATAATTCTGTTCTCCACCAGCAGCCTGTTTGAGCGAGCGGCCACCAGAGCCGTGCTGAAATTCAAGTACAAGCCACGCGTCGTCGATGGCGTTCCGGTCGATGTGCCGAACGTGAAGACTCGTATCTCATTCCAGATCGAGGACTAGGGATCCTTGAGTGATCCAGTGAGCGAAGAGGACATATTCCGATATGAAAAGCATTAGACGAATTTCTCGTGTTGTTTGTGTGTCGTTGATGGGTGCGGCACTCGCCTTGAATCCTGCGGTTGCCCAGGATGAAGACGCGGCGCAGCGCAAGTCCGAGAGCCAGAAGACGAAACAGGCACAGGCCGTCAGCAAGGACGTTTACGACAAGATTCAGAAAGCGCAGGAGATGGTCGATGCGAAGGACTATCAGGGCGCTTTGAAGAGCCTTAACAGCCTGTACAACCCCGACAAGTTGACTGAGTACGAGCAGGCCAATGTTCTGAATTACATCGGCTTCGTCTACTACAACATGGACGATGTCAGTAACGCGATTCGGACCTATGAGCGCATGGTGGCGATTCCGAGTCTCGAAGAGCAGATGAAAAAGCAAACGACTTATACACTGGCTCAGCTTTACACCATGGAGGAGCAGTACGGCAAGGCGTTGACCACGCTCGACCGGTGGTTTGCCCTGGAGACCAATCCGGCACCTGAACCCTACATCCTCAAGGCTCAAAACCTTTACCAGGAGCAACGCTATACCGAGATGATCAAACCGATCGAGACGGCTATGGAAGTCGCGGTGAAGCGCGAAAAACCCGTCAAGGAAGATTGGTACGTGTTGCTTAATTTCGCCTATTTTCAGCAGGAGAACTACCGCAAAGTTCGGGACATTCAGAAGACCCTGCTACTCAATTGGCCCAAGAAACGCTATTGGTTTTCGCTTGCCGGGGCTTACACGGAACTGGGCGAAGACGAAAACCTGATCAATGCTTACGCCGCCGCCTACGATCAACGTATGCTGGAGAAAGAAAGCGAGCTCGTGACCATGGCGCAGCTTTTCATGCAGCGCGAAGTGCCGTACAAGGCCGGTCAGTTGCTCGAAAAAGAAATGGCGTCGGGACGCGTGTCGAAAAATGCGAAGAACTATCGGCTGCTGTCGCAGGCCTGGCAATTGTCGATGGAAGATGAGAGAGCGATTCCGGCGCTCAAAGAGGCGGCTCGCCTTAGTAGTGACGGCGAGCTTGACGTACGACTGGGTAACGCGTTGCTCAATACCGGTGAGTACAATGAGTGCGTAAATGCGGTTAAAGCAGGCATCCGCAAGGGCGGGCTGAAGAACCCTGATAACGCGCAGATCTCACTCGGTATGTGCCTGTATAATCTGCGGCAATATCGTGCAGCAATCGACGCATTCGAAACAGCGGCAAAAACCCCACGTTCGCGCAGGGTGGCGAATCAATGGATCAACGTCATTCGTGCCGATATTGATCGCAATGAGCAGATTCGTCTTGCCGAGGAAGCCGCACGTAAGAAACGTAAGGAAATCAGCGATCGTCTCGCCAAGAGCGGCCGCGCCTGACGAAACGAACATTGCGACGATCGCACATTGCCATTTAGGGGCGTTGACGGGGAACCGGCAGCGCCCCTAAACTTTCGCGCTGAGCCAAACTCTGGAGAAAGTCGGTAGATGCCGAAGATTATTTACATTACAACGGATGGAACGCGTCACGAGGTGGATGTCGAGAACGGCTATTCATTGATGGAAGGCGCTATCAATAATGATATTGACGGGATTGTCGCAGAATGCGGCGGTGCCTGTGCCTGTGCAACCTGTCACAGCTATGTTGATGACGCGTGGCTGGACAAGATGCCGCCCATGGATGACATGGAAGACAGCATGCTCGATGCGGCATTTGAGCGTAAGGACAATAGCCGCCTGACCTGTCAAATCGAGGTAGACGAGAGCCTCGATGGTCTGATTATTCATGTTGCAGATAACGAATACTGAGGAGAGATTTGATGTCAATACAAGCTGGCGAAACCATGCCATCAGGGTCTTTCGGCGTGATGACCGAATCGGGGCCGGGCACGCTGTCAACGGATGAGCTGTTTTCCGGGAAAAAGGTCGTCCTCCTTTCCGTTCCTGGCGCCTTCACGCCGACCTGCTCACTGAACCACTTGCCCGGTTTCGTCGAGCAGGCGGATGAATTGCTGGCCGAGGGCGTCGACACGATCGCGTGCATGGCAGTTAACGACGTATTTGTCATGCACGCCTGGGGCAAGGATCGAGGGGTAGGCGACAAGGTAACGATGTTGGCTGATGGCAATGGCGATTATGTACGAGCCCTTGGCCTGGAACTCGACGGCACCGGTTTTGGCATGGGCATGCGCGGGCAGCGATTCGCAATCGTCGTTGACGATGGCGTCGCCACCCACGTAGCAGTGGAAGAACCCGGCAAGCTCGAAGTCAGCAAAGCCGAGGCGATCCTGGCCAGCTTATGATGCCGATCTTACAAAGCGTCGTTTAGCTCAGGCACAATTTTAAACAGGTCGCCCACCACGCCAATGTCGGCAACCTCAAAAATTGGCGCCTCTTCGTCTTTATTGATGGCAACAATTGTCCCGGCGTCCTTGATGCCTGTGAGGTGCTGAATCGCACCTGATATGCCAATGGCGATGTAGAGTTCCGGCGCTATGATCTTGCCGGTCTGGCCAACCTGCACTTCGTTAGGCACGTACCCGGCATCCACTGCGGCCCGGGACGCTCCAACACCGGCACCGAGTTTGTCCGCCAGCTGGTAGATGAGCTCAAAATTCTCGATACTGCCGAGCGCGCGTCCGCCCGCCACAACCTTAGCAGCAGTCAGCAGATCTGGTCGATCCGACGATCCGGCCTTAAGTTCCAGAAATCGTGTGTGTGTTGGCAATTCAACAGTTACATCCATGCTCTCTACAGGGGCTGAATTTCCATCACCGATCGCCCGGTAGGATGCGGTTCGCACCGTTGCCACAAGCGGCACATCGGCAGGCGCCTGCATTGTCACGACTGCATTGCCGGCATAAATTGGTCGCTTGAATTCATGCGTCCCTTCAACACTCATGATATCGCTGATCTGATTGACCCCGAGCAACGCTGCCACCCGCGGCATCAGGTCTTTGCCGAACGTCGTGGATGGACCGAAGATGTGGCTGTAGCCGTCGGCAAGCGCGACAATTTGTGGCGCCAGAACCGCCCCCAGTGGATGCTTGTTTGCCTCGTTTTCCACTGTGAGTACGCGACTGACCGATTGAAGAGTCGCTGCTTCCGCTGCCACTTGTGAAGCGGACTCGGCCAGAATCAGCACATCGATTTCAGCATTGTCGATTTCTGCGGCACAGGCTACAACTTTCGCTGTGCTCGGATTGAGTACGGCGCCGTCATGTTCGCCGATTAACAGTATCTTTGCCATTACACGAGTCCTTTGTCTTTGAGGGCGGCGATGAGTCCGGGCACATCGTCAACCATCACGCCTTTCTGACGCTCGGTTGGCGGCGCGAATACTGTCTCTACGATTTTCGGACCACGTTCGATACCCAGATCGCCGAGAGGAATCTGATCAAGTGGCTTCTTCTTCGCCTTCATAATGTCCGGCAATTTAACGTAGCGGGGCTCATTGAGGCGCAGATCCGCAGTAATGACGGCTGGCAAATCGATTTCAATCAACTCCAGGCCCACATCGACTTCGCGTGTTATGCGTGCCTTGTCGCCGTCGAGATCAATGTGCGACGCAAATGTGCCTTGAGCCTGGCCCCACAGCGCGGCCAGCATTTGACCGGTTTGTATGTTGTCGTCGTCGATGGCCTGTTTACCGAGTATCACGAGGCCGGGGTTTTCGCGGTTGATAATCTCCAGAAAAACGCGGGCGCAACTCAATGAATCCAAAGCCTCTGATGTCTCCACCAAAATGGCGCGATCGGCGCCCATCGCCAGACCGGTTCGCAACTGCTGCTGCGACTCGGCAGCGCCGATAGACACCACAATCACTTCGCTCGCACCGCCTTTCTCTTTGATGCGCAGCGCTTCTTCCAGCGCGATCTCATCGAACGGATTGATGCTCATTTTGACGCCGTCGGTCTCGACACCGCTGCCGTCGCTCTTCACGCGCACGCGCACGTTGTAATCCACGACCCGCTTGAGGCCGACCAATATTTTGTCCACGGATAGGTCTCCCAATGCTCCAGAGAGGGAAAAAAACAGGCGCTGCCCGATACCCGGGTATTGTCTCCGACCGACTCAGCGTGTACAAGGCCGACTGCGCCTTGCGACAAGGATAATGCCGTGAATGACCAGAGCCCGGTAATTAGCGCCGAGCAGTTAGAGACCAGCTTAGGCAGTGCCGATTTGCGCATTGTCGACTGCCGTTTTGAACTGACGCAAGCTGACGCCGGTCGCAACAGCTACCTGCGAGGGCACATACCGGGCGCTGTCTACGCCGATCTCGACAAGGACCTGGCGGCGCCCGTTACTGCCATGAGCGGGCGCCATCCGTTGCCGGATGCCGCTGCTCTGGCACTGACATTTGGTCAGATGGGAATTTCCAGAAACACCGGAGTCGTCGTTTGCGACGACTGTAGCGGCGCCGTTGCCGCGCGCGCCTGGTGGTTACTCCGCTGGCTTGGGCACGAGCGGGTCGCGGTACTCGAGGGTGGCTTTGCGCGCTGGAAGTCACTGCAACTGCCGATCGAAAAAGGCGAAGTCGTACCTGTTGCGAGGGAGTTCCTGGCCGAGCCTCGGGCGCAATTGGTCATTGAAACGGCAGAAATCATGGCCACGCCCGCTGAATCGCTGCGGCTTGTCGATGCACGCGATGCCGCGCGGTTTCGCGGCGAAGCGGAACCGATTGATCGCGTAGCGGGGCACATCCCAGGCAGCGTGAATCTGCCGTTTTCGGCGTCCTTGAATGCCGACGGCAGCTGGAAGGACGAACGCGCGCTGCGTGATCAGTGGGACGACGTACTCGGTGACGATTCTTCGCGCCCATTTGCCGTCATGTGTGGCTCCGGTGTCACTGCCTGCCACCTGGTGATTTCCGCTTTGCTTGCCGGATTGCCGGAACCGCGCCTGTATGTGGGCTCGTGGAGCGAATGGATAGGCGATCCGGCCAGAACGGTCGCCACCGGCGCGGCCTGAGAAGGTAGAATTCGCCTCAAATCACGCGGAAGGCACGTGAACTTAATGCAGTTTCCGGCTGTCGGAATAGAAACACGGAAGCGCCCAAACACGATGTTTAGTATAGTAAACGAGCGGATTATATAATGTTAAAACCCTTTTTTAATCTTATACTTATTTTGTTTACTTCAAGCATTATATTAGCTTGTGTCGGCACCCCAGAGGCATCTGACGAGTCCGCTTCGGCCGGCCAGACGACGCGTCGCGATTGCATCTCGCAATCGTCTATCCGAGACTACCAAGTCCTGGATGACAGCAATCTGATTGTCACGGCGGCCGTCAAGCGAAAATACCATGTTGTCTTGTCGCGCCGCGCATTTGGACTGAGGTCATCCTGGAAGATCGGATTCCACTCTGCGACAGGAATGTTTTGTGGCAACACCGGCGAAGTGATCTTCGATGACGGTTTTGGGACAGAGTCAATTCGCATCGCCTCGGTTCGCGCACTGGAACCTGAGGAACTGGACGAATTGCTGATCCGGTTCGGTAAGAAAGATCCGGAAATTGAACAAGCCCCGGCAATACAAGACGTAGAAGGTGCCGAGGTAGAAGAGCTGGACTGAATTGACGACCGGTTCCCGGTAAGACGATTTGGTCACGCAATCCGCAATCTCCGTGCGGACCCGCCCGGCCAACCGAAAGGTTGGCCGGGTTTTATATTGTCTTTAAGATGAGCAAATGGAACACGGTATTCAGATCAGCGAAACGCTACGTGACGTCAAGTATGAAATTCGTGGGCAGCTCGCAAATCATGCCAATGAACTTGAGAAACGCGGTTACGAAGTCATTTCGCTGAACATCGGCAATCCAGGACTGTTCGGATTTCGCACGCCGGAAACCATGCGCCTCGCGATGATCGAAAACCTCAGTCAGGCGGAACCGTATTGCCATCAAAAGGGTATATTCCCGGCGCGCGAAGCGATCGTCATGCAACAGCAGGATCGCGGCATCCACGGTGTATCGGCCGAAGAGGTCTTCGTTGGCAATGGTGTCAGCGAGTTGATCGACTTGTCGCTGCGTGCATTGCTCAATGCGGGCGATGAAGTGCTTGTACCCAGCCCTGATTACCCATTGTGGTCTGCCGCAGTCTCTCTGAATGGCGGGACGCCGCGCTATTATCACTGCGATCCGCAACGCGAATTTCAGCCGGACGTCGCCCAAATCGAGTCGCTCATCGGCGCCCGCACGAAAGCGCTTGTAATTATTAACCCCAACAACCCGAGCGGCGCGGTCTATGACCGCCAAACGCTCGAGCATCTCGTCTCGCTGGCCACGAAGCATAATATCGTCCTGCTCGCAGACGAAATCTACGACCAAATGGTGTACGACGACGCGCAATTCGTGCCAATGGCGACCCTGGTCGATGATGCCGTTTGCCTGACCTTTTCAGGTTTGAGCAAGGTGTACCGGGCTTGTGGATATCGCGTCGGCTGGTGCGTCTTCAGCGGGGACCTGGATCGTGCTGAAGCGTATGTGCACGGCATGGAATTGCTGGCGGCACTGCGGCTTTGTGCCAACGTGCCAGGTCAGTGGGCAGTTCAAACGGCGCTGGGCGGCTTCCAGAGCATCAAGGACCTGGTGCGTCCAGGTGGACGCCTGTATGTGCAACGTCAGGCTGTCATGGACCGGGTCCGCAACAGCCCCTACCTGAGCATGCAGGACCCGATGGGCGCGATGTACGCATTCATCAAGATCGATGATCGATTTGCAGGCCGGTTCGATGACCGCAGCTTCGCCCAGGAGTTGCTCGAGGATAAGCACGTCCTCGTTGCGCCGGGCAGCAGTTTCAATACACCGTACACGGACCACTTTCGGATTACGACGCTGCCCGATGTCGAAACGATAAACACGGTATTCGACCGGATCGATGCGCTTCTGGAGCAGCGCGCCTGAGTGATGTATGACTGGCTGACTCGTGCACTGCGTGACTCCGGCCAGGTCGTTACGGCGAATCAGCGGCTTGCGCGTGCGCTCACAGAAGCGTTCGCCGAGCAACAGATTGCTGCGGGTCATTTGGCATGGCGCAGCCCCATCATCCGATCCTGGTCAATATGGTTACCGGACCTGCTTGCGTCGGCAGAGCCAGCAGATGACTTACCGACGCGCATCACCGCGCAGCAAAGTCGTGTTCTTTGGGAACGCTGCCTGCGTCGGGAAATCACCGATCCGCTGCTGAATGTTGCGCTGCTCGTGCGCCAGGCACGAGACTCATGGGCGCGACTGCATGAATTCCGTGTGCCGCTGGCTGCGTGCAAAGCCGCGGCCAGCGGCCGGGACCAGCGACTATTCGCCAGGGCCGCCAGCAGCTATCAGTCCATTCTGCTTCGCGAACATTGGGTCGATGACGCCTGCCTCAGCAGACTGGTGACGGATCTGATCACGGCCGGACAGGTTCGGCTCCCCGTGTCGGCAACATTCGCGGGATTTGATCGGCTTTCCCCGCAAGTGGCGGCATTGATGGCTGCACTTGCAGATAAGGGGGTCCGGATCGATCTGCCAACCGAGGCCGAACCCGGCTATGAAGGTGCCATCCACATCTACGAGAATTCCGAATCGGAGCTGCGCGCGGCGGGAGCATGGGCGCGCGATCAGCTCGAAGTGGAATCGACCCAGACCATTGCCATTGTCGCGACGGGACTGGAAAGGGATGCAGAGCGATGCGCGCGTCTGCTACGGGAGGGGCTGGCGCCCGGTTGGCAGACATCGGGCGACGCATACAGAGCCGTCGTCAATGTGTCGTATGGCAAAAAACTCAGCTCGTACCCGGCGATTGCCGTTGCCTTATTGGCATTGCGCTGGCTGCGCAGTGACCTGACAGCCCAGGACATCGGAATCTTGCTGCGATCGGCGTCTATCGGTGACCCGGACATCAGTGGGCGAAGCCGACTTGACCTGGCGTTGCGGCAACTGCCGGACAGGAATTGGTCTCCTTCGATGGTGCTGGGGGTTCTGAGGAACGCTGACAGCTCCGGGAGTGCCCGCGACTGGCTCGCTCGTGTCGCTACCCTGGACGCACTGCGAGGCGAGCTGCCGGCGCGCGAGACGCCTTCGAAATGGGTAATGCTGATTGATGATGCGCTCAAGCAACTCAACTGGCCCGGCAGCGACGCTCTGCAAAGCAGGGAATTTCAACTCGTCAATCGATGGCGCGAACTGCTGAACGATCTGGCTCGACTGGAGCTGGTCGCAACGACGATGAGTTTTGCCGAAGTGGTTTCACGATTGCACACGATGGCCGGGGAGACAGTATTTCAGCCCGAGGTCGAGGGAACGCTTGTCCATCTGCTCGGACCGCTCGAAGCTGCTGGTCTGCATTTCGACAAATTGTGGATAAGCGGACTCAGCGCCACGAACTGGCCGCCTGCGGGCAGGCCATCGACTCTCGTTTCCAGGTCGCTGCAACGTCAGTACGGCATGCCTGACGCAACACCGGAGGACACACTTGACTACGCGCGGCGGGTCCTGCGACGGCTCGCGACGAGTGCGGACCAGTGGCAAGGCAGCTATCCGCTGACGGAGGGAGACATTGCACAATCCCGGTCGGGCCTCGTAACGGACATCGCGACGAAAGTGGCGCCGAGCCCGGTGGATCCGGGATGGAACGCCAGTCATCTTGTTGCACATACTACCGCAGTGCCGGTGGCCGGGGAGCGCGTGCCCGCCGTTGCTTCCGACGAGTCACTGGCAGGTGGAGCCGCGACGATACAACGTCAGTTGGTGGAACCATTTTCGGCCTTCGTTTTTGGCCGGCTTGGCGTGCGTGGTGTCCCGCCATTCGCCAATGGGCTCACGGCCGGTTTGCGGGGCACACTCATTCACGACGCCTTGCACCGCTTGTACGCGGACCTGCCGACAAGAGCGGAGATCAGATCCTGGGTCGAATCATCGCTGCCAGAACGCATCGACGCGGCCGTGCAAAAAGCGTTCTGGCGTCAGGAGCGTGATGCCGACCTCACGCTGCGGCAATTGCTGCAACTGGAACGGGTTCGGGTAACAGCGCTGTTGCGAACGGTGGTTGCGCAAGATCTGACGCGAGAAGAATTCTCCATAGCTGATGTCGAAAGGGTCATCGACGCCGAAATAAACGGGGTTCGACTGCGATTGCGGATCGATCGTATCGACCGGCAGGGCAGTGGTGAGGTGATCATCCTCGATTATAAGACAGGTATGCGTAAGCGGATCCTGGATGGCGATGGCAAGCCCAGGGATCTGCAACTCGTGGTTTATGCACGAGCGCTGTGCGAACCGATAGCCGGTCTGGGTCTGATCAATGTCGACAGCCGCGAAGTCACTATGGACATTGTCGGCAGGGGCTTTTCGCCCGGTCTTGACTGGGACCACGTGTTGTCGGAATGGCAGTCTCAGGTCGACGATGCCGCTGGCGAGATTCGACAGGGTGATGTGCGTATCAATACGCAGCAATCTGTGCAGGCGGCAAGGCCGTTGAGTTTGTTGAGCCGTATTCGGGAGCTGCATCGTGACGCGTGATGAGCAGCTGTTGCGCGACGACGCCGACGCACGCACTGCCGCACTCGACGTCTCGCGGTCCTTCATCGTGCAGGCACCCGCAGGGTCGGGTAAGACGGAATTGCTGATCCAGCGCTATTTGACGTTGCTCGCAAGCGTCGAGTGTCCGGAAGAGATTCTGGCGATCACGTTTACGCGCAAGGCCGCCGCGGAAATGCAGATCAGAGTTCTTCAGGCCCTGCAAAAAGCCGCAAACAACGATGTGCCCGATCAGCCGCATCTCCTGGTAACCGCAAAGGCCGCGACGCTTGCGCTGCAGCGCGATGACGAATTGGGCTGGAATCTGATTGCCAATCCCCGGCGCATGCGCATCCAGACGCTGGATGCGCTGAATGCGTCAATCTCACGCACGCAGCCGCTCACCACGACCGGTGGCGCGTCAGGCTACGCAATCATTGCAGATGTCGAAATGCAAACCCTGTATCGCGATGCGGCCGCCTTGACGCTGGACCAGCTGGCTGAAACGGGCGGCCTGCAAGACGCGACTCGCGAGGTGTTGCTGCATGTCGACACAAACACGTCTGTGTACATTGGCTATCTGTCCCGCATGCTTGCCACCCGCGATCAGTGGCTGCCGTTCGTCGGCAGTGGACTGGTCGATGCGAGTGAGGCTGGGGCGTTACGGACCCGGTTCGAGCAAAACCTCGAGTTTGTGGTCGCCCAGCACCTGCAGAGAACGCGCGAGGCTGTACCGGCCGAATTGGCGACCGAGCTCGCGTCTCTGGGCAGCTACGCGGCAGGTCAATTGCGCGATGCCGGTCTGCTCGACAGTCCGATCGTAAAGCTCGAGGGACTCGAGGCATTACCCGCTGCGGACCTCGTGGCGTTGCCGCAATGGATCGGTATTGCCGAGATGTTGTTGACCAGGCAGGGGAGCCTGCGCAAGCGCGTTAACAAGAATCAGGGCTTTCCGCCGGGAGACAGCGGTCAAAAGGACAGGCTCGATGACTTGCTGGCTGCGCTCGGTGAGGGTGGGCAATGTTGCGAACTGATTCACGAAACACGGATATTGCCGCCTGTTCGTTACGGCGATGAACAGTGGTCCGTGCTGTTGGCGCTGTTTCGCCTGCTACCGCTTGCCGTGATGGAGCTGAAAAGACTTTTCGCGGAGCGCAGTGTGACCGACCATATCGAGGTTGCGCTGAGTGCGAGCAACGCCCTCGGCAGCGCGGATGATCCAGGTGACGTCGCACTGCTGCTGGATTATCAGATCCGCCACCTGCTGGTTGACGAGATGCAGGACACGTCGAGCGCGCAGTATCGAATGATTGAAGCATTGACCGGAGGCTGGGAAAGCGGCGATGGTCGATCGTTGTACTGCGTTGGCGATCCAATGCAATCGATATATCGCTTTCGCAACGCCGAGGTCGGGCAGTTCCTCCTTGCGAAGAATGCGGGTATCGGCAACGTGCCGCTCGAAACGTTGACGCTGCGGCGTAATTTTCGCTCCGGCGAAAAGCTTGTCGACTGGTTCAATGAGGTATTTGCTCGTGTTCTGCCACAGCGGGACGACGTGCAGCGCAGTGCCGTGTCTTACTCGGCGGCAGTACCGGTGCCGGCGCTCGAAGGGCTTGGGCAGTTTGTGATACACCCATCGTTCGGTAGCAATTCCAAAGCGGAAGCGCTAACTGGCCTTGAGGTAATCACCGCAACTCTCGCGGCAAATCCTGACGACGACATGGCGGTACTCGTGCGTAGCCGCACGCACTTGACCGAATTGTTGCACCGTCTGCGGGACGCAGGCATTGCCTATCGCGCTGTGGAGATCGATCGGCTGACCGATCTTCCGGAGATCATAGACGTTCTCGCGTTGACTCGCGCGCTCGTGCATCACGGGGACCGGCTGGCCTGGCTTGCTGTCCTGCGCTCGCCCTGGCTTGGGCTTGACTGGACTGACCTGCATGCGCTGGTCAGGAACGACACCAAAAGTACCGTTTGGGAGAAGTTGCACAACGCAGAAGTTGTGAGTCAGCTGTCCGCTTATGCACGATCCGCGCTCGAGCCGTTTCGACTGAAACTTGCGCCTGCGATTTCCTCCTGCCGTATTGAATCATTACGTGATCGTGTTGAAAGGGCATGGCTGGACCTCGGCGGCCCGGCGATCCTCGACGAACCCCATGCGGTTGAAAACGTGTACCGCTATCTCGACGTGATTCAGAAACTGGAAGTTGCCGGAACCTTGCCGGATGTGGCTGTTCTGGAAGATGCACTGGATGCGGAGCACGTATCCAGTGGTGTCGATGCTCGCTTGCAGGTGATGACAATGCATCGCGCCAAAGGTCTGCAGTTTGATCATGTCCTGTTGTTCGGGCTCGGCCGGGTGCCACGGTCACGGGACTCGGCCGTTCTGAGCTGGTTCGATATTCCGGACGAGCACGGTCAGACACGAAAAGTCATCAGCCCGGTCGGCCCCAGGGCAGACCTGGAAAAGAATGCGGTCCATGCCTACATCGGCAAAGTGGAAGCGGAAAAAGACAAGCACGAACTCGGGCGCCTGTTGTACGTGGCATGCACTCGTGCGCGCAAGTCGTTGCATTTGCACGGCAACGCAAGGTTGTTCAAGGGGGGTATGCGCCCGGATCCACGGAGTTTGCTGCACCTGCTCTGGCCAGTCGTTGGTGAAGACTTCGAGCGGTGCTTCGATCCTGAACCTGGCGGACAGAGCGAAGGCCAAGATGAGATGTGGGTGCAACCGGCGCTGAGACGCTTTGATTCGCCCTGGAGCGCCCCCGACGCGCCACCCTTGCCTGTAACGGCTGCTGGGCCGCCTGCGGCTGAGGACGGCCGTGCCGTCGAGTTCTACTGGGTCGGAGCCGCCGCCCGCATGGCTGGCACCTTGCTGCATCGCTGGGCGCAACTGGCGGCTGATGGGCGTGTGGACCTGAGTGCAGGATTCGGCGCAACGCTGCAGCAGACGGGCACGCGCTGGTTACGGGAGATGGGGGTCAGCGACGACTCAATCGGGGCCATCATCGCTCGTGTCGACGAAGCGCTGAGCGCAATGATCGCCGATGCGAAGGGCAGGTGGCTGCTGCATGGCGAGGGCTTCGCCGAGCTACCCCTGAGCGGCGTCTGCAACGGGCGCAACGAGTCGGTGCTGCTCGATCGCGTTCGAATCGACAGCGCCGGCACGCACTGGATCGTTGACTACAAGACCAGTTCGCACGAAGGCGGCGACCTGAGGAGTTTTCTCGCCGCTGAAATTGACCGCTACCGCCCGCAACTGCAAAAATACGCGGAGCTGTACCGTAATTATTCGGGCGCAGATGTTCGTTGTGCATTGTATTTCCCGCTGTTGCAGGAATTTGTCGAAGTGCCGTTGGTGTCCGGCAACGGTCAGAGTTGACCTTCCAATCTCATTTGATGCTGACCGCGCTCATTTGCCGAGCCCAGGAATTGCATCTGCTGGCGCACACTTGCCGGTGTATTGTCCTTCGGCGCAAGCTGCGCAATGAACTGATAACTCCGGTCACTCGATATTTGCAGGCTACCGGCCAGATCGATGACTCCATCTGTATCTTCCACGCTGGCCATGACGCCGGATTCCTGCGTGAAAAACTCGGCACGATAACCGCCGATTGACGCCTGGTTCACTGCCGGCGCAACAAGATCGGCGACCTCGACAACACCGTCGGCTGCAACGGGCAGACCCGAATCGATGATCAGGCGATCGAATTGCGCGTTTACATTGCCGCGCAAGCCCGGCATGCGCACGATCGTCTGCAAGCTTTGCAAAGTCAGCGATGCCTTAACGCCGGTCAATGTGACGGTTCCGCCAATCCCCACCGCCACGTTCGCATCGACGAAACCGGATGGTGGCGCCGCTTCGATGGAAAAGCCAAGCTTGCCGGTAAAAAGCTTCAGGGGCTGCACGCGCCAGGCAATATCGCGCAGGTAGATCCCGTTTGCCTGGCCTTCGAGCGCGCCGCCATTCCAGAGAGAGCCACTGATGCCGGCCAGGGCAATACCGTCGGGCGCCAACCACCGGTATGCCACGCGCGCCGGGAAAAAGACGATCAACGCCACAACAAATGTAACCAGCCCTGCCGTGATCAGGCGCGAACGGACTTTCATCAAAGCGCACGCTCGAGGGTCATGGTCGCATTGATGCGTCCGGGTCCGGCCCGGCTCGCGGCCGAGAAGCTGCCTGATGACACGTGCATTGCATATTGTGCGCTCAGGTCGTCGAGCCAGAGCACCAGATCGTCGAATGCAACGTCTTCGAACTCGACGCGAATGCCGTTGCTCGTCGTCGGCTGACTGCGTTGCAGCGAGCGATCCAGGCCACGCGCGCGTAATGTCTGGTCCACGATAACAACCGGCGTCTGTTGCGTTCCGCCGCGTGGCGCCGGGTTCGAACCGGCGGACGATGGTTGCAGACCCTTCAAGGGGCGCAGCTCGGCAAGTGATCGCTCCCAGGTCGCAACGCTCGCTTCAAGGGCTTTGTGACCTTTGTCGAGCGGCGCCCAGATGAATGCGTAGAGCAGGGCAAGCACAACGACCACAGCGCCGCCAACAACAAAAATCCGCTCTCTTGCGTCCAGCGTGTCGAACCAGTCTCTCATGCGCCCGACTCGCGAATCTGAATACGGCTACTGACCTTGTCACCGACCTGATCAGTAGACTGAATAGAGGCATCGAATCGGCCGGAACCGCTAATAGTCTGTTGAATGCTATCCAGAGTTGCGACATCCGGTGCCGTCAGCCGCACATCGATGACACCTGCACGATAGCTGATGGCCTCGATGTCGGCCGCCGTATTTTGTTGCAGCGCCAGACCGAGTTGCTGCAACGATGGCAGAAATACCTGCGCAGCAACAGGTCCGCCGAAACTGCGGCGCACCGAGCTTACGGTCGCAATCGGGTCCACGATATCGCGGTTATCATTAGGCCGGATCTGTCGATACTCCTGTATGAATTGTTCCTTGAGTGCCTGCTCTTCCTGGCTCAGCCGGTAATAATCGACGGCTTTGCCGGCAATACCGATGACACCGAGGGTCAACAGCAGCATCGCGGCGATGCGCCACGGTCGAAACAGGGCGCCCATCCCGGTCCGGGCCCCATAGCGCCCTTGCAGCAAATTGATGCCACGACCCGTCGCCACTGTGACGGCGAGGCGCGGCAAGACCCCGTCGGGCAGCAAATTGAGGTCCACACTGGCGAGTTCATGCCGCAGCGCATTCCAGTCGTGCTGAAAATCCGCCTCCTCAGCCGCCCCGCAATAAACGAGCAGGTGCCTGGAGGAACCGTCGGCTGCATCCTCGCCGGCCGGATTATCGAGCGCACCGGCGACCGCAAGCGCGTCACTGGGCTTGACCCCTTGCATGACGAACTCGAGGTCCGCGCCATCGTTGAACATGATCTGGTCTTCAGCGGCAAGCATACTCAGCGTGCCGGGAATGCGTGCAAGACCGTAAATCTCCGGGATTACCCTGGCCGGAGATATTCCCGCGTCCAGCAAGTGCGCGAGCCACTCCTGCATTTGCTCATGGGCAACCACCGCCACCGGCAACAATCCACTCTCATGGCGCGTACCGGCGGCAAAATGCAGGTTTTCGATGTCATCGGCCAGCTGCTCTTCAAGCGCGAATGGCAGCGCGGCGAGCAGCCTCGATCCGCCACGTACCGGGATATCGACTGTTGTCGTCAGAACGGTTGCCGCGGGCACGAGCACTATCACTGCGCGCTCGGCGATATCCTTCGTGGCCTCAGACAGCGGCCCGGTTACGGGCGGACTGATACGCGTGCCATTGCTGTCGACCGCAATCCAGTTCGCCGCACTATCGGGATCGGCGCCGAGCCGAATGACCAAATACTCTGCCATAGTCAGGTTGTTCCAAGGCTGCGCAGTATTGGGGTGACGTCACCCCGGGGACCGCGTTCCAGTAAGCTGAAGTAGGTGATGCGAACCGTATCAACCCGCACGATCACCTTCAATTGAAAATATTCACTCGTATCGGCTATTTGGGCTCTCACCTCGGGCCATTGCGAGAATGCGTTCTCGATGTCGGCGAATCCCGATTCCTCTCTTTCCGAGAGCAACCGCTCCACATCCGAGGCTGCCATCTCTTCGTCGAGTGACTGCAATACCGGTCCCGTCGCCGTGTTGACGTTGATTATCGTACGGCCGGGCAGCGCCACAATATGCGGCAGCAGCGTGTCGAGCGTGGCTTTGTCGATACCCTCGAGTGCTGCCAGCTCGCTCGTGGTGGACAAAATCTGGTTAGCCGTGCGGTAGGGTGGAACATTGCCGGTGTATATCGAATCTTCCGCGCCGTCGGGAAAGCTTGCATCACGATCGGCATCGATCCAGTCAGCCGCGATGCCGGCAAAACGCACATCAAGGCCGAGCGCGATTAACAGCCTTTGAAACTGCTCGAGCGATGGCTGATCGACTTCACCGTTCTGATCGATCAGATTGTTGATGTTGAAACGGCCCTGCAGGTCCTCGATCTGGCCGTAAATTTCGCCCTGAATGCTGTCGCCCTCGCTACCCAGCGGTAATACGGGTAATTCGCTCGCCCAGATTTCGCCAAGATGGTCGGTTTCGCTGTCTTCGAGATCCTGACGGAGAATGCTCATCACCCAGCTCTCGGCCCCGATGGCAGCCTGAATCGCTTCTTCCCGATACATCGACACGTAGGTGCGACGCAAATCCAGTGAATTGTCCCATTCGAGGCTGAAGGTGAGCGTCGTGACCAGTGCCATGATCAAGATTGCAGTAATCAATGCCACACCGCGTTGCTGCCTCATGGTGCGATCTCCAACAGGCGTCGAATCTCGCCCTGATCGTTGAGGGTCAGCACGATTTCGACAGCACGCGGTCTCGATCGCAGCAGGGCAGGACCCGATGCAGCCTGCGGCGGCCAGACGTCGGACGGTTCGCCGCTTGCGTCGAAATAGCGGAAATAAAGGCTCTCGACGTCATCGATCAAAACGGTCGCAACAGGCTCATTCGCATACGTGCGATCCAGAACATTCCAGTGATAACGAACAAGCTCATCGTCCTCGATGCGGTAGGCGACCCGCTGCAATGTCCCACGCGGCAGACCGGCAGGATTGCTCCAGCCACCATGCGTCAACTCGAGCGCGAATTCCGAACCCAGACTGGATTGCAGCGCCGGGCTGTAACTGTCGCCGACTTCGGAACGAACCGGGCGGGGTGCGACCTGAAACAGGTCAGTGCTCAGGTATCGCACCGTGCGTTGTATGGACTGCAAACGATCCATGCGGTTGCTGAGATAATCAGCGTTATTCAGCGTCGATCCCAGCGCCGTATAGGCCAGCATCGACATGACACCGAACACAGCGAGCGCGACCAGCACCTCTATCAGTGTGAAGCCCCTGACAACAAGCTGCCTCATTCGCGCGCTCCGCTGTTTTCCGAACCACGATCCCAGGAACGGTTGCTTTGCCCTGGAATGACGGGCTCACCTATGAAACCCGTCACCGTTCGAATGACAGCATCGTCATTTTCATAAGAAATCGAAACGTCGACGCGAAACAGATTCTCGATGCCGCTCTCCGAGACAACGGCCCGCCAACGCCAGATTGTGTTGGCGTAGTCGACTTCACCGCTCGTAGCCGTGACTTCGGGAATAACATTTGCCAGACGCAGTTCGGCGATTTTATTTTGCGCGATCCAGCTGGCATAGGTACGTTCGCGCATGGAGTTCGAGGTATCGATCATGCGCCCCATTTTGGCGGCGACTGCAGTCAACGAGAGCGCAATGATGGCCAGCGCGACCATGACCTCGACCAAAGTGAATCCCTTTCTGCGCAAGCCGGACACGTGTCGTTATTCCTCCGCCTCTGCGAACTTGATGTCGCCCAGCAAGTTGTTTTCCAAAACGACCTCCTGATCGTCGGTCCTGCGCACGATACGCAATTCGAACGGCGTCGTATCGCCGCTGGAAAAGATCAGGATGTGTGGCGCATACGTTTCGGTGAGATCGCGGCGGTCCGCTTCGTCCGGCTCTTCGAGGCTGGCGGGGTCCAGTGCCAGCAGGACCCGCTGGCCTTCAAGGAACAAATCAAACTCAAAGTCCTCCGGCAGCTGCCGCACGCGCAGCGTGTCGTCGCCGATCAATTCTCCCCAGACGTTGAGAAAGGGATCGTATTCGACGAAGCGATACGCGTTCAGCATGAATTCCAGACCGAAATCCCGTCCCTGCATCACCGCTTCGTCCTGCGCAACCTGGACAAGTGCGACTATGCGGCGGCCCTCGGTCTGCAGCTCGCGATCATCGCCCAGCAATCCGAGCGACAGCAGCGCAATCGACATCACGATACCGATAATCGAGATGACAACGAGCAATTCGATTAGCGAAAAAGCGCGCCCTTGCTTATTCATTGCGGCACGTCGATGCGACAGGTGTACCGACGCTAGTCCAGATTCCAGTTGCCAATGTCGGCGTCGACGCCTTCGCCGCCCGGACGACCGTCCCGACCCAGAGTATAGATATCGATCTCACTCTGGTTGCCGGGATTGAGGTACAGATACGGATTGCCCCAGGGATCCTTGGGCACCCGTTCCAGATAGCCGCCGGACTTCCAGTTCTTGATGTTCGGATCAGCCGGTTTGGTGACAAGGGCTTCGAGGCCCTGTTCACTTGACGGGTAGGTGAAATTGTCAAGGCGATAAAACTTCATCGCATTCTCGATATTGGCTATTTCCGCCTTGGCTTTCGTAATCTGGGCATCATCGACACGGCCAATGACATTCGGCGCAACAATCGCCGCGAGAATACCGATAATGATCACAACCACCATGATCTCGATCAGCGTAAAACCTTGCTGATGACGGGGGATAGCGGACAGGCCGACAGTTTGACTCACAGTAATGGCTCCACGGCGCCAATGCGCCGAAATTGACTCTACAAATGTATAAACGTCAGTATATCAAACATGGGGTTACACCAAGGTGACTTAAGTCACCAACAAGCACGAGCGATCGCCGCCTGGTGGCTGCCGATTTGCGCGATCAGCATTGCTGTCATTCTTGCCCTGTTCGGCGATACCGGGCGTGAGTGGCTGGCGTATTCGCGACCGGCCATTCGCTCGGGCGAACTCTGGCGTCTTGCGAGCGGTCACTTCGTGCACCTCGGGATATCCCATCTGGTGATGAATCTGGCCGGCCTGCTGCTGGTCTGGTATTTGACAGGCATGGCGTTTCGTCGCTGGCAGTGGTTGCTGATCACGCTGATGGTCATCGCGGGGGTCGATGCCGGACTCTGGTTCTTTCAAACGCATTTGCTTTGGTACGTCGGTTTATCGGGGCTGCTGCACGGCTTGCTGGCTGCCGGCATACTCGGATGCCTCGGAAGCCAGCGCATCGAGGTGTGGATTCTCGCCGTCGCATTGATTGCCAAACTCGCTTACGAGCAGTCTGTCGGCCCGTTGCCAGGTTCGGAAGAATCCACCGGCGGCCACGTCATTGTCGCGGCACACGCATACGGGGCCCTGGCCGGAGCGCTGGCGGCCGGGTTGCTCAGAATTAGAGTCCGGCGTCAGGCGTCGATATAATGCGCGGTCAGCAGTAACTCACATTGGAGAGTGACTTGACCATAGCGATGGTATTCCCCGGACAGGGTTCGCAGGCGCAAGGTATGCAGGCCGATCTGGCGGCGGAGTACAGCCTGGTACAGGAAATCTACGCCGAGGCGAGCGAGGTGTTGGGCTACGACCTGTGGCAACTGGTCCAGCAAGGGCCTGCGGAAAGGCTGGCCGAGACGGTTGTCACGCAACCGGCCATGCTGACAGCCGGGTATGCCGCCTGGCGGGCCTGGCAGGCTGCGGGGGGCGCAGTGCCGTCACATATGGCCGGTCACAGCCTCGGCGAATACACGGCGCTGGTTTGCGCCGAAGCGATCAGCTTCACCGATGCCCTCAAGGTGGTCAAGAAGCGCTCAGAACTCATGCAGACGGCTGTACCGGTCGGTACCGGGGCCATGGCTGCCATCATCGGTCTCGACGATCAGGCGGTATGCGCCGTTTGTGACGACAGCTCCGGCATCGGTGTGGTGGAAGCGGTGAATTTCAATTCACCCGGCCAGGTTGTGATTGCGGGCCACAAGGAAGCGGTGAATCATGCCATTGCGCGGGCCGAAGAGGTCGGCGCTCGCCGGGCGATCCTCCTCCCTGTGAGCGTACCATCACACTCCTCATTGATGGTTTCGGCCGGTGAAGCGCTGGCGGGGGCGTTGCAGGCGACCGCGTTCTCGACGCCCGTTGTCAGCGTGATCAATGCCACCGATGCAACCCCGTACAGCGACGCCGACGACATGAGATCACGCCTTTCACGACAGGTGTACCGTCCGGTACGGTGGGTTGACACGGTAACCGCGATGCTCGAAGCGGGTGCGACATCAATTGTTGAGTGTGGGCCGGGAAAAGTGCTTGCGGGCCTGATTAAACGCATCAATCGGCGCACGCCGGTTGCGACTATCGATTCACTGAGTGGTCTGCAGAAAGCGCTGCAGCCGAAGGAAAAATCATGAGCAGTCCTTTTGATGGCAATGCACTGGCTGGAGAAGTCGCCCTGGTTACCGGCGCGAGCCGGGGAATCGGCGCGGCTGTGGCCAATGCTCTTGCCGCCGCCGGCGCCACGGTTATCGGTACCGCAACCACTGACAAGGGCGCGGCAGCCATTTCGGAGACGCTGGGCAGCGGCGGTCGTGGCATCGTTCTCAACATCGCCGATGACGAATCGGTGCAGGCCGCGATCAAGGATATTCAGGGCAAGGAGGGCAGCCCTACGATCGTTGTCAACAATGCCGGCATTACACGCGACAATCTTCTCATGCGCATGAAAGCCGAGGAGTGGGACGATGTCTTATCGACGAATCTGGGCGGCGTCTATCGTGTCAGCAAAGCCTGTCTGCGAGGAATGATGAAGGCGAAGAAGGGACGCATCATTAATATCGCGTCGGTCATTGCTGTTATGGGCAACGCCGGCCAGGCGAATTACGCGGCGGCAAAAGCGGGCATTATTGGCTTTTCCAAATCGCTGGCACGTGAGATCGGGTCTCGAAATATCACCGTAAATGTTGTCGCGCCGGGCTTTATCGATACGGATATGACTCGTGTTCTCGCAGAGGAACAGCGCGACAGCATGCTGGCGCAAGTCCCGCTCGGGCGTCTGGGGAATGGCGAAGATATCGCGCATGCCGTTCTTTTTCTTGCGTCCTCGGCCGGCGCCTATATCACCGGCGAGACCTTGCACGTGAACGGCGGCATGCTGATGGACTGAATTGCCTGCATTCTGTGTAGATTGCCATGGGCGATTCACATACAATACCGTGCCACGACCGAACATCACCTTGGAATATCAAGAACTTACGGCGTTTTTTGGGGGTTTTAGCGGTGATTTTGAGCGCCTTTTGGGCCTCCACCGAGCGACATTTTGAAAAGTCTTCTCAGGAGAAGCGACCACTATGAGCAGTATCGAAGAACAAGTTAAGGGCATCGTTGCCGAACAACTAGGCGTAAAAGAAGACGAGGTGACGAACGATGCTTCCTTTGTTGATGATCTGGGCGCCGACTCGCTCGACACAGTCGAGCTGGTTATGGCGCTTGAAGAGGAATTTGAAACCGAAATTCCTGACGAAGAAGCGGAGAAAATCACGACAGTTCAGCAAGCCATCGACTTCGTGACGTCTCGCTCAGGCAAAGACTGAGTATCAAGGCGCGGCGGTCATCGTCGCGCCTGGTCTCTACAGTAATGCACCGGCAGTTCTGCCACCAAATCTCGGAAACACCTTGAAGGAACGACGCGTCGTCATTACCGGCATGGGCATCGTGTCACCGGTGGGTAATCGGCTGGACGAAGCCTGGAATAACGTTTGCGAAGGCGTGTCCGGCATTCAGCTCATCGAGGATTTCGATACCAGTACCTTTGCCACGCAAATCGGTGGCATCGTGCAAAACTTCGATGCCAGCGACTACATGCCACCGAAGGACATACGCAAGACAGACCCGTTCATTCATTACGGTATCGCCGCCAGCGTTGAGGCAATCAAGCATTCCGGTCTGGAAATAACGGCAGAAAACGGCCATGAGATCGGTGTGGCGATGGGCGCCGGAATCGGCGGCATCAAGACCATTGAGGACAATCACAACAAGTTTGTGACGGGGGGCGCCCGCAAGGTGTCTCCATTCTTCATTCCCGGCAGCATCATCAACATGACGTCCGGGTACGTCAGCATATACCAGCACATCACCGGGCCGAATGTCTCGATCGTCACAGCATGTGCAACTTCTTCTCACTGCATCGGTTTCGCCGGCCGAATGATTGAACACGGCGATGCCGAAGTCATGCTCGCCGGCGGGTCTGAGTACGCCACCACGCCGCTGGCGATGGGCGGATTCTGTTCCGCCAAGGCGATGTCCACGCGCAATGACGATCCGACCAGAGCGAGCCGCCCGTTTGATGTTGATCGCGACGGATTCGTTCTCGGTAATGGTGCCGGATGCGTTGTTCTCGAAGAACTCGAGCATGCCAAAGCGCGAGGCGCAACAATTTACGCCGAGTTGATCGGCTTCGGCATGAGCGGTGATGCGTATCATATTACTGCACCGCCTGCCGACGGCGAGGGCGCACGCAAGGCAATGGCCGCGGCCATCAGGGATGCAGGCATCGATCCGGGCGACGTCGACTATGTCAATGCACATGGGACATCGACACCGGCTGGTGATATCGGCGAATCTGTCGGTATTCGACGCGCCTTTGGTGCTGCGGCCGACAGCCTCATGGTCAGTTCAACCAAGTCGTCGACCGGGCACCTGCTCGGTGCGGCGGGCGTTGCGGAAGGTATCTTCTGTATTCAGGCACTGTGCAACCAGGTGGTGCCGCCCACGAGCAATCTCGACAACCAGGACCCGGCGTGTGACCTCGATTACGTTGCAAATGAAGCGCGCGACGCAAACGTTCGTATAGCCCTGTCTAATTCCTTCGGTTTTGGCGGCACAAACGGAAGCCTGATTTTTCGCGCGTTTGACTGAGCAAGCTGCCGTGCCCACGTTCACAGGGACGGTCGATTTGCATGCACTGCACCGCTACGCACCTGAGCGTTACCCTTTTCTGCTGCAAAGTACCGCGACGACGCAGTCGCTCGGTCGCTACGACATACTGTTCGCGTATCCTGGCGAGGCGTTGCTGCTCGAGGCTCGTGGGCAACTCGTGGGGCCTTACAGTGAGGGCCAGGCCGAGTTTCTACGGGCACTGGACGCCTGGTGGAGTGCACAGCGTACTGCGCCGGTCACAATGGATGTTCCATTTTCCGGCGGTTGGTTCCTGTATCTGGGCTACGAACTGGCCGGCGAGGTGGAACCGGCACTGGCCCTGCACGCCGATACAGCGATGCCAATCGCGATGGCCGTGCGATGCCCGGCCGCTGTCATTTTCGATCATCAGCGCAAGCATTGCTCGATTGTCGTCGAGGATTCGGCGGCGGCTTACCGCGACACGATAGCCGGCGATATCGAAGCGTGCGCGCGCAACGCGGCGACACACACCAACGGGACATGCAGTCAGCTCGATACCGTCGAAGAAGACCCTGCGCTGTTTCTTGAGGCCGTGGTACGCGCACAGGAATTGATCGCAAGTGGCGACATCTACCAGGCCAATCTCTCGCGGCAGTGGTCAGGGACAGCGGCGCAGGGCGCGGACGCCGACCAGATCTATGAGGCGCTGCGCGAATCCAACCCCGCGCCGTTTGCTGGCCTGGTTGATTGGCGGGGCACGACCATCATCTCGTCGTCGCCCGAACGGCTGCTCAAGGTGCGTGACGGCATCGTCTCGACGAGACCGATTGCGGGCACACGGCCACGCTCCGCCAGTAGCGACATTGACGACAATCTGTCGGCTGAGCTTTTTGCCCATCCGAAAGAACGTGCTGAACACATCATGCTGATCGATCTGGAGCGTAATGATCTGGGTCGGATATGCGAACCCGGCAGCGTCGAGGTCGATGAAATGATGGTGCTCGAGAGTTACGCGCATGTTCATCACATTGTCTCCAATGTGCGCGGGAGGCTTCGCAAAGAGGTGACACCGGGCGACGCGATACGGGCGGTATTTCCGGGCGGAACCATAACCGGGTGTCCGAAATTTCGTTGCATGCAGATCATCAGCGAGCTCGAGAACGGGGCGCGGGGCGCATATACCGGCTCGTTTGGATATCTGAATCTCGATGGCAGCCTCGACCTCAATATCCTGATTCGGACCATCGTCATGCGTGACAGCGATGTCAGTTTCCGGGCAGGATCAGGTATCGTCGCCGATTCCGAAGCGCAGGCGGAATTAGCGGAAACTCGTGCCAAGGCGAAAGGGCTGTTGCAGGCGTTGTCCACATGACTGAATGGTTTGTTCGAGGAAAACTGACCGACTCGGTGCCTGCCGACGATCGCGGTTTCCAATACGGCGATGGCCTGTTCGAAACGCTGGCAATTCGTGGTGGGCAACCTCGCTTCTGGGACCTGCACTATGACCGTTTGCACATTGGCTGCGAGCGTCTCGGCTTGCCGGTTCCAGCCGAGCGCAGTCTTTCTTCCGACTTGCAACGCGCCGTGGTAGCCAGTGATATCGATATCGAGAACGCGACGGCCAAGATCATCGTCACCGCAGGCTCCGGACCACGCGGCTATCGGCGTCCCGACGAGCTGCGGTCAGTAATCCGTATCGGATTGTACGACTCCGTTCTGCCCGGCGCCGATGCGTTTCGCGAGGGCGTTACGGTACGACTTTGTCAGACGCGACTGGCAATTCAGCCGCAGCTTGCAGGTATCAAGTCACTGAACAGGCTTGAACAGGTTCTTGCGCGCCGCGAATGGCGCGACCCGTCGATCATGGAAGGCCTGATGCTCGATACGGATGACCGACTCATCTGCGGTACCATGAGCAACGTGTTTATCTGCAGCAAAGACAGTATCGCCACGCCGGCGCTCTCACGTTGCGGCGTATCCGGTGTCATGCGCCGGCACATCATCGCGTCGCTTGCGCGAAATGGACTGCATTGCGATGTTCGCGACATTGAACTCGACGAGCTGTATGCCGCTGACGAAATATTCCTGACGAACAGCCAGTTCGGCGTCCTGCCCGTGCGGCGAGTGGGTGACGAAGATTCCATCGTCGGGGCAATGACCCGGAACGTGATGCACATTGCGGCTGCCGCCGGCGTCGCCGAGTGCGCACTGTGAAACGTCTTGTTGTCATTGGGCTCGTCGTTGCGGTTTTGTTGCTGGCTACAGCCGGATTCGCTTTTCTGCAACTGAATAACTTTTTGCATACCGCGGTTACCGTTGGCGCTGACGGCGAGGACTTCACGATCGAATCGGGTGCGTCGTTTCGGAGCGTCAGCGACACATTGGCCGAGCGCGGGATCATCAGCGATTCACGCTATTTCCGGCTGTATGCCAGGTGGAAGGGGAAGGCGAGTGCGGTGCAGGCGGGCGACTACCTGATCAAACAGGGCACGACACCCGTGCAATTGCTGGAGCAATTCAGCAGCGGCGACGTGCGCCTCTATTCATTCACGATCATTGAGGGATGGAACCAGTGGGATCTGCTGCGGGCGCTTGGCGACGATCCCAACATCAACGCCAGCCTGACCGTTGAAGACTGGCCCGCGCTGCTCGAAGAACTGCAGATAGAATTCACGCACCCGGAGGGTCTGTTCCTGCCCGAGACGTATCGATTCCCGCGCAATACGAGCGACCGCAAAGTGCTGGCCAGGGCATATGCCCAGATGCAGGACGTTCTCGCCGAGGAGTGGGCAGCGCGCGATACGGGCTTGCCGCTTGCTTCTCCGTACGAAGCCCTGATCCTGGCCTCGATTGTCGAAAAAGAAACGGCCCTCGCCGACGAGCGGCCACGAATCGCGGGTGTATTTACCCGCCGCCTGCAGAAACGCATGCGGCTGCAAACCGACCCAACCGTAATCTACGGTATCGGTTCGGACTTTAACGGCAATCTGACCCGACGTGATTTGCAGACGGACACGCCGTACAACACCTATACGCGGCATGGTCTTCCGCCAACGCCCATTGCGTTGCCCGGACGCGCCGCTATTCATGCGGCCCTGCACCCGGCCGACGGTGAGGAACTGTTTTTTGTGGCGACGGGGCTGGGAGATGGCAGCCATGAGTTCTCGGCAACCAAGGAACAACACGATGACGCTGTCGCGAGGTATTTGCGACAGCTCCGCAGGCAACGGCAACAAGGCAACTAGAGACGCATGCAGACAGGCAAGTTCATAACATTCGAGGGAATCGAGGGGGTCGGCAAATCGACCAATATCGCGCATCTCACGCAGGCAATCGAGCGACGCGGCCACACCGTGCTGACGACGCGCGAGCCCGGCGGCACGCCGATGGCTGAGCGCATTCGAGAACTGGTCGCCGAGCACGGCGACGAGGCGATGCCGGATATTGCCGAGCTCCTGCTGGTATTTGCGTCCCGCGCATTACACGTGAACAACGTCATAAGGCCCGCGCTGGCTGCGGGCACCTGGGTCATCTGTGATCGCTTTACGGACTCCAGCCGGGCGTATCAGGGCGGCGGACGCGGCCTGCCGCAGGAAGACATCAACCTGCTCGCCAAATGGGTGCACGGCGACCTGCGGCCGGACCTGACGATCTTGCTCGACGCGCCCGTCGAAACCGGCATGAGCCGGGCCGGGCAGCGGGGTGCCCCGGATCGCTGGGAGCTGGAGCGAAGCGAGTTCTTCATGCGCGTCAGGGCAACCTATTTGCAGCTTGCAGAAGCGGAGCCTGATCGATTCATCATCGTCGATGCCACGCAGGATCTCGCCACCGTGCAACAGGCGATCGGAGCCATTGCGGACGCGTTATGATGTGATAATTCAGTTTATAAAGATTATATAACTTATTGATAAAATGGAAATTACCTGGCTAAAAGAATTCAGCAGCGCGTGGAACGACCGCGTCGAACACGGCCGCATTCCACATGCGGTCTTATTGACCGGCCCCCCTGGCGTTGGCAAACGCGCTGCGGCTGCCTGGATAGCCGCAGGTCGCCTGGCTATTGGAACGCAGGTGGAACTGCCCGTGCACCCGACGCCGGTCATCGAGCACGCTGATCTGCACTGGATCGCGCCCGCAGAAGACAAAGACACTATTGGCATCGATCAGATACGTCAGCTTGTGGCTGAATTCAGCCTGACCAGCTACAAAGGTGGCGGCAAAGTTGCCGTGATCGAGCCTGCAAACGCGATGACGAGCAACGCCGCCAACAGCCTGCTCAAGACGCTTGAGGAGCCGTCCGGTGATGCGCTCCTGGTCCTGGTTGCGGATCGGCTCGGCCGGCTGCCGGCAACGATCATGAGCCGCTGCCAGCGCATCGAGATAGGGCTTCCCGGCGAAGCCGAGGGGCTGGCATGGCTCGACCAATGGCAACCGGGTGCGGCCTGGGCCGAGGCGATGCGTCTGGCCGGAAACGCGCCGCTGGTGGCGATTGGAGCGCTTGATCAACTCGATACGCATGCAAGCATGACGCGCGACTTCGCGGACGTTGCGCGCGGCAGGTCTGCCGCGCTCGAGGTGGCGGCGCGCTGGGCACGACTTGACGCGACATTTGTACTGAATTGGCTGGCCAGGCAGGTTCAGCAGGCCATTTTCGTGGCTTCGTCGGTGCGCCGGCAGGGCGCGGCCGCGGCAATCGACGAATCTGTGCTCAAGCGCATGGACACGCGAAATCTGTTCTGCTATCTAGACATAATCAACCGGCTGCGTGGGCAGCCAAACGGAAGCTACAACGTCCATTTGACGTTGGAAAGTCTTCTGATCGATTGGGCCGAAGGCCTTGAGAACTGCAGCCAAAACCCGTATCAGGCCGCGATACGGCAACTGGCCAAGAGGTAGGACGAATGAGCAAACCGGGATTATTGACGCTGACGATCAAGGACAAGAGTGCGTTGTACCTGGCCTACATGCCATTTGTGATCAATGGCGGCCTGTTCATCCCGACCAACAGCTCTTACCGGCTCGGCGACGAAGTCTTCATGCTGCTCAATCTGATGGGCGAAGAAGAGAAAATCCCGGTTGCGGGCACGGTCATCTGGATGACGCCCAAAGGGGCGCAGGGTAAACGTACGACCGGCATCGGCGTGCAGTTCAGCGACCAGGATCAGGGCAACACGCAAAAGAAGATCGAGAATTACCTGGCTGGCGCGCTGGGTGGCGATAAACCGACTCACACAATGTAACAGCCTGAAGGCCCAGGCGCCTTAACCCGTTACAGACTTTCCTTGTTGATACCGTCGCGCAGAACGTAGGCCTGGTAGCCGCGTTCATTCAGGATGTAGGCTCCGGCGGAGCTGCGCCGGCCCGTATCACAACAGACGACGTACTTGCGGTCCTGATCGAGTGTGCTGATTTTCAGTCGAATGAAGTACAGCGGGATGTTTATGGCGCCGTCCATGTGCTGATTCTCAAACTCGCTCGGCAACCGCACATCCAGCCATTGACCGCCGTTTTGTACGATTTTCTCGGCCTCTTCGCGACTGACCCAATCCAGCATCGGTTCATTGAGCAGTTTCTTGAAGTCGTCTTTGCCGAGTCGCATGACCGAGCCGTCCGACGACATGGTCACGGTCGCATTGCGCTTCGCATCCGATATCAGCGCCTCTTCGCCAAACGTATCGCCCACCTGCAGTTCGGCCAGCTTGATACCTTCTTTCGAGAGCGGGGTTTCACGCGTGACCACGGCATGGCCGCGCGTCAAAACGTACAAATAATCGCCCTCGGCGCCTTGCTTCAGAATCACGTCTCCCGACTTGTAGTTTATCTGCTGCATGCGCATGAAAATGGCCTGGATGTTGGCCGGCGGGATCTTATGAAATGCCTTGGTTTGCAGCAGCATCGTCATCCAGTCGTCGCCACCGGTATCCGATCTGCCCTGCAATTCGGACACCTCGTAGGTGCCGGTCTGGTCCCAGGTGAGCATCACGTCGAGCAGATCGCTGTCGATCGATATGAACTGGACACGGCCTCGCGCTCTGGCTGAAACGCGCCTCGGAAAGATCGGCGACACCGGATTTCGTGCCGGATCGGTTCCACCTTCGATCGATTCGACGACCTTGCCTTGATCGACCAGTTCCAGAATACCGGAGGCGATGTAGAAGGTGCGCTTCTCGGTGTCTCCTTCCTTGAACAACACCTGACCCGGCGACAACTCACGCAACTGCACTTTGCGGGCAAGCGCCGCCAGATTGTCGCGCTTCAGCCCATCAAGCGGCGAAAAAGCCTTGAGCAGGTCTACATTAAGCTGCTCCATCGTCATGCTTCGTCCTGTGAAAAGCTCATGTTCTTAGTTTTGCTATATCCCTGTAACGCAGCTCGCTGACCAGAATTCCCCGGCTGCTCGGTATTCTACCTTTAATTCAATAACTTCCGGTACTGTAGAAGGCCCGCATCGTGAAGCGGCGCACAGTTTATTACGCCTCGCGCCGCGCGTCTCCCGTTCATTTCTCCGACCAACCCGATTGTGGTACAAATCGGTCGCCATATGCGGCCGCAAGCTCCTCCAGACGCGCTGTGACCGTCTCAATACCGCGTTCGCGCGCGTAATTGATCGGCCCACCGCGAAACGGAGCGAAACCGGTGCCGAAAATCACCCCGGCGTCAAGCAGATCGGCATCCGCAACAACGCCGTCTGACAGGCACGCCATCGCCTCGTTGACCATCGGCAATATCAGCCGGTCCTGAGTGTCCGCAGGCGGCTTCGCGCCCCCGGCCGGCGGTTTCTGGGCCTTGCCTTCGACCCACGTGTAGAAACCCTGGCCGGATTTACGGCCAAGTTTACCTTCGTCGACCATCGCGGCAAGCCGCTCCGGCACCGGCCCGTCCATTTCGGCGCCAAGCACCTTGGAGACATGCAGAACCACATCCAGGCCAACGCTGTCGGCCAGCTCGATCGGACCCATCGGCATACCGAAGTCGACAGCGATGCGGTCTATATCGGCCAGCGAGAGTCCATCTTCCACCAGATGCATCGCTTCGAGCATGTAGGGGGCGAGAATTCGATTCACGACGAAGCCGGGCGCGCTCTTGCACTCCAGCGGAAACTTGCCGATACCTTTCACAAAAGCGAAAGCCTGATCGAGAGCCTCCTGCTGGGTGTCGGCGCAGCGCACGACTTCGACGAGCGGCATTTGCGCAACCGGGTTGAAAAAGTGCACGCCAACGAATCGGTCAGGATCACGAAGTTCCGTGCGCAAGTCTTCCAGACGAATGCTTGACGTGTTGCTGGCAAGCACCGCATCCGCTCGCATCGATTCTTCGATGACTTTGTAGAGCTGCTGCTTCGCTTCGAGGTTTTCGTATATCGCCTCAATGATCAGATCAGCCGTGGCAATACCGTCACCGTTCACGTCAGATCGGAGGCGCGCCGCAGTCGCCAAACGCTCGCTGTCATCACGCACGCGTTTTTCAAACAGCTTTTGCGCACGCTGCATGGCCGGGTCGATGTATTTCTGCTCGCGATCCTGCAAGGTGACATCCAGCCCACGCAAGGCGCACCAGGAGGCGATGTCGCCACCCATGACACCAGCGCCAACGACGTGCACGCGCTGGATCTTTTTCGTCGGCTTGTTGCCCTGGCCCTTGAGCTTGTTCTGCAAGAAGAAGACACGCACCAGATTTCGCGATGTTGCGGTGCACATCAATTTGGCAAACGACCGCGCTTCTGCCTCGTAGCCCGTTTTTGTCGAGGCACCGTGGCGCGCCCACATGTCTATCATCGCGTACGGGGCAGGGTAGTGATCCTTGCGGACTCTTGAGGCAACCTGCTTGACCAGCATGGGCTTGATGAATGGCCTGACGAGAGCAAGGCTCAGCAGGCGTTCGAGCAGCGGCGCGCGTTGTTTTGGACGGGCGGCCGCGATCAGTTCCCTGGCGGCCTGGCGCCAGTTGTCTTCTGCCGCAATACGATCGATAAGCCCGATTTTCCGGCCTTTGTCGACCGTGATCGGGTTGCCGGTCAGCATCAACTGCATTGCCGGACGAACACCGCATATCTGTACGGCCCGAACCGTGCCACCGAATCCCGGATGCAGCCCGAGCTTGACCTCGGGCAAACCAAGGATCTTTTTCTTGCTCGGGAGCGCCAGTCGATAGTCGCAGGACATGACGAGTTCGAGACCGCCGCCCATGGCGAAACCATTGATCGCCGCCACCGTTGGACAACCCAGTGATTCGATCTGGTCAAATACCCGTTGGCCCTGGCGGGTAACTTCGTAGGCGCGTTCGGGCGTATCGACCGACGTGAACTCGTTGATATCCGCGCCCATGATGAAGCCATTGTGCTTGCCCGAATGGATCACCAGCCCGCGTGGCGGAGACGCCCGTAAGGACTCAATGACTGAATTCAGTTCAGTCATTACCTCGCTCGAAAGAACATTTGCGCTGGAATCCGCCTTGTCAATGCGCAACCACGCAATCCCGTCGTCGTCCGTTTCCAATGTCCAGTGTTGCAAATCCACTAGTTTGCTCCTTTGCCAATGTCGAAATCACAGACCAGCGGCAGATGGTCCGAAAATTTTACCTGCGGCACCTCGAATCCACTGACCGAGATGCCTTCCTGGTAAAGAATAAAGTCGAGTTCCTTGCGCGGTGCACGACTCGGGTAGGTTGAAATACCAGTCGGGTTGGCAGAGGTCAGACCTGCTGCCTTCATGAACAGGTAGATTTCATTTTCACCCCAGAAGGTATTGAAGTCTCCGGCGACAATTACCGGCTTTTTCGTTTTTGCGATCAGATCGTAGAGACGTCGCAGCTGCAAGTGTCGATGACGGTATTTCAGGGACAAATGCACCAGGAACACGGCGAATTCTTTCATCTCCAGCTCAATGATCAGCCGCTTGATGCCGGTGTCGAAGTAATGAAACGTTTCGCCATGGACGCGCGCCGCAGCCATGAACGCGTTGCCTTGCTTGCGCACGATGGGCAGCATCTTGTTGAATGATTTCGAGCCGTACTTGGTTTCGTACGACGTATTCATACCGAGATCAGACGCCAGTTTTTCCGCCTGGTTCACTTTGCGACTGCGAATAGAGCCCGTGTCGACCTCAATCAGGCCAACGATGTCCGGATCCACCGATTTAATGAATCGGGTTATCTCCGGCAGGACATTTTGGTTGCCCAATACGTAGCCGGCACCGGGAAGCGGCATATGCATGCTGGCGCCGCCGCCGACAGCGTATCGAATGTTGTACAGGAGGAGTCGCATGGCAGGTGCTTGCTACGATACCGAATAGCGGATTACAAGGGAACCAGCGGGTCTGTCTATTCGATCATAGCGCGGCCATACGTGAATTGGATAGACTTGGGCATCGATAGCGGTTGAGAGGGAGCCGGCAATGTCCGAGAAGAATCCGATTCGGGTGTTTGTCACCCATGCATTTGCCGAAAGTGATGACTATTTACGCGTCTTCGAGTTCCTCGAAAGCGTCGATCGCTTCTACTACCTGAACATGAGCAAACCCGAGAATATCCCGTCCGAGGGCGGCCTCGAGGCGATAAAAGACGAGCTTATCCAACAGATCAAGGCATCCGAGGTGGTCGTGATCGTGTCTGACGTTTATGAACAAAAGACCGACCTCGTCAGCTACATGATGGACGTTGCCGACGCCAATAACATCGGCATGATCGCGATCAGACCCTTCGGCGGCATCGCCGAGACGGCTGAAAATGTGGTTGCACGCGTTGCCGAACACATCGAGTGGAATGACCGCGAACTGGTCGATGCCATCAAGCGCCAGGGCCGTGGCGAAGATACCGCGCGCTGGGAGGTCATCGACTTTCCGGGCTTCGACGCGGACGGAGAGTTAAATTAATCAATAACTTATGAGCCTTTTCTAGAATTTGTCTGTCATGAGGCCATTGGTCATTGCCCACCGGGGCGCGTCCGGCTATCTGCCCGAGCATACGCTCGCCGCCAAAGGTCTGGCGCACGAAATGGGCGCGGACTACCTCGAGCAGGATGTGGTTGCCAGTCGCGACGACGAGCTTATCGTGTTGCACGATATCTATCTCGACCGCGTTAGCGATGTTGCGGAACGATTTCCCGACAGGGCCCGGGGCGACGGGCGCTACTACGTACGCGATTTTGATTTGGTGGAACTGGCGTCTCTCAGCATCTGGGAGCGGATGAACGCCGATGGCAGCCCGGTCTACCCGGAGCGATACCCGGCCCGCAGCGGTGATTTTCGTCTCAATACGCTGCGTGAGGAGCTTGCCTTTATTCGCAGGCTGAACGAGGAAACCGGGCGGCAAGCGGGCATCTACCCGGAAATCAAGCGCCCGGCGTGGCATCGGCAACAGGGCGTCGACATCGCGCCGCGGCTGCTCGAGATCCTCGCGGACTTCGGCTACCAACATGCGCAGGACCCGGTATTCCTGCAGTGTTTCGACGACGTCGAGGTGCGCAGACTCAGGCAGGAACTCGATTGTCCCTTCAAGCTTGTGCAACTCATCGGCAATAACAGCTGGGGGGAAGCCGATACGGACTACGATGCCCTGCGATCCGCGCAGGGCATCAGGCGGCTGGCCGAAACGGCGGACGCCATCGGCCCGCATTTGTCTCATCTGTACGAGGTCCGTGAAAGCGACGGCGAACTGGTGCCGACCGGCCTGGCCGAGCAGGCACACGAGGCCGGATTGGCCGTTCATCCTTACACCTTCCGCGCGGATGAACTGCCCCCGGGCTTCTCGTCATTTGCCGAACTCGTGCGTTATTTCGCCATAGAAATCGGAGTTGATGCCATGTTTACCGATTTTCCCGACCAGATCCTGCAGTTAAGACTGCCTTAAGGATAACTCCCTATACTCCCGCCAAAACGTGCATGCGACACTCCAGATGGCTTTCTATGCTTGGGCAAAGGCAACGAAATGACCGCAAGAATTGCGCGCAAACCCGGGATGCAATCCTGATGCGCCGGCTGGCGCTGCTGACTGCGTGCCTGCTGTTTTCCTGGCACGGCGGGGCTGCCGGATCAGAGGCAACGTTCGATCTGGCTGAACATGAGGGCAAGGTCGTCATCGTCGATTTCTGGGCCTCCTGGTGCGTTCCGTGCCGACGATCTTTCCCCTGGCTCAACGCCATGCACGACGCGCACGCCGACAAAGGGCTCGTCATCATCGGTGTCAATCTCGACGAGGAGCGTGCTGCCGCCGAGGAATTTCTGCGCGAGTTCCCGCCCAGCTTCCGGATTTTCTACGACACGAGCAAGGACCTGGCCAGGAAGTTCGATGTCATTGCCATGCCGAGTTCGTTTCTGATTGGACGCGATGGTGAGATTCGAAAACGCCACTATGGATTCAAGGTCAGGAAACAGGAAGAGTATGAAACAGCCATCGTCGAAGCGTTAAGCCTGTTGGAGTGAGTCAATGCAAGTCAGATTGTTGCTAGAGGTTTTGCTGCTTGCCGGCATTGTATCGGGCTGCACGAGCATGGGCGTCGAGCCCTGGGAGCGGGATATTCTGGCCAGGGATGAGATGCAGCTAACGACGGATGCGGTTGAGGCAGCAACCGATGATCACATCTATTTCAGCAAGGAAGCCTCGAGCGGCGGCCGCGGATTCGGCGGTGGCGGCTGTGGTTGTAACTGAGGGCAGGGCATGAGCAGCAAAGACCATCGTTCGATCAGTGGAGCGCTCGCTGCCGCCACCTGTACGCTGCTGGGTACAGCGACTTCCGAGCCGGTGCAGGCGCAGGACGAGCCGGGCTGGGACTTCAACACGGCCCTGCTGTATTACGCCGAGGACGACGATCGTGTCCAGGATCTCAGTCTGAACGTCTTGTCGCGGCGGGTATTTGTGGATGATCGTTTTCTGAGCCTGGGACTCACGCTCGACGCGCTGACCGGTGCATCGCCGAACGGCGCATTGCCGCAATCGGTTCCGCAAACGTTTACGCAACCCTCCGGAAGGAAGACCTACACGACGCCAGCGGGCGATATGCCGATTGACGACACGTTTCGCGATTCGCGAGTAGCAATCACGGCGAACTGGCAACAGCCACTGGGGCGTTTGTACGCCATCAATGTTGGCGCCAGCGCATCGGTCGAATATGACTACACACATGTCGGCCTGAATGCCCGAATCTCGCGCGACTTCAACAAGCGCAACACCACGTTGTCTGCCGGCCTGGCTCTTGCGCAGGACAGTCTTGACCCTGTCGGTGGCGCGCCGCCCGGATTGACACAAATGCGCAATGCGGTTGATAACGACGACGGTGACGGTGACGGTGATGGCGGCAACAGCGGTCCGGATGAGAGCAAGGACATTGTCGACTTCGTTGTCGGCGTCACACAGGTGATATCAAAGAATCTGCTCGTGCAGGTTAATTATTCCTACAGCGACGCCAGCGGCTACCTGAATGACCCTTACAAAATACTGAGCGTTGTAGATGGCACGAGCGGGGACGCCGTGCCGATAGCACCGGTTCCAGGTGTCGACAGTCCATCGCACCTGAATTTCTATGAACATCGGCCGGATTCGCGGCGCAAGCACAGCCTCTATTCGCAGGCCAAGTACTACATGAGTGGCAAGGTCCTCGATGCGTCGTATCGCTACATGACTGACGACTGGGAAATCGATTCACATACCGTCGATTTGCGACTCCGCTGGCCGACAGGAGAGAGTCAGTACCTCGAGCCACACCTGCGGTTCTACTCGCAGAGTGCGGCCGAGTTCTATCGGCCGCATCTGACAGACGGTGACCCATTGCCCGCCTACGCATCGGCCGACTACCGGCTGGGTGACTTTGACGCCATCACGGCCGGCTTGAAATACGGCTGGAAGACTGGCGGGGGCAACGATATGCATGTGCGCCTGGAGCTGTATCGTCAATCGGGCAACATTGCAGCCGACCAGTTGATCGGGAATCAGCTGGATCAGGACAATTACCCGGATCTGAATGCAATCATCCTTCAATATGGTTACCAGTTCGGCAAATAGGCGCCGATGAACGCTGCTCGTGCCGCGCGCGGTATCGATGTCGCCCGGGGCGACGGCTGTTGGCGAGGACAGTTCTTTGCCATGGCGAGTCCCTGCGAAGTCCTTTGCGAGGTTGAGGATGCGGCCGAGGCGCGACACCTGACACAGCTCGCAGCGACAGAGGCCTGGCGCATAGAGGACAAGTTCAGCCGGTATGTGCCGGGCAATGTCATCAGTCGGATCAATGAGGCCGGCGGCTCTGCCGTGTCCGTCGATACGGAAACAGCTCAGCTCATCGACTTCGCCGCCACTCTCTACGAAATCAGCGCCGGGCGCTTCGACATCACCTCCGGTGTGCTGCGGCGTGTCTGGCGTTTTGATGGTGGCGGCAAGATCCCGGGCAAGGCCGAGGTCGCAGAGGCGCTGCAGTATGTGGGCTGGGGAAAGGTCACCTGGAAAACGCCCGTGCTGCGCATGAAAAAGGGCATGGAGATCGATTTCGGCGGCATCGGCAAGGAATTCGCCGTTGATCGGGCCGCCGGGCTGGTGCGTGAAGCCAGCGCTGCAAGCTGCTTGCTCAATTTTGGTGGCGACCTCGTTGCGATCAGAAAACCCGTCTTGCGGGATGCCTGGAAGGTCGGGATCGAGGCACTCGAGTCGGCCGCAACAGACGTGCAAAAGCTCATTGACCTGAAGGTGGGTGGACTGGCAACCAGTGGCGATGCACGACGTTTCCTGATGCATGAGGGCGTTCGCTACAGCCACATCCTCGATCCACGAACCGGCTGGCCGATGCGAAATGCGCCACGATCGATCACAGTGGCCGCCGATACCTGTACGCAGGCGGGCATGCTCAGCACGCTGGCCATACTTGAAGGTGTGGCCGCAGAGTCGTTTCTGGATGCGCAAGGCGTGCGCTATTGGGCCAATCGCTGAGGCGGCGACTAAGCGCCTGATTAGCACCGGATAAAGCTCGGATTATTTCTAATAAAGTATTTTATATTATTGTTTAATATAGAGTTATTAGAAGTCTTAGAGATCTCATAACAATCATAAATGGTCTTTTTTGACTGCACTCAGCGTTGCCGGATTGAGAACTCTGTCCTTCTCAAAAACTCAAAAGTGCATAATCTAATGCGATGTTTTTTGAAATCCCTCAGAACCTGATCCTGATGACGGTCGGTGCATTCCTGCTCGGCTGGTTGTTGTCATCAATCAGTGGCTCCTTTGGATCCAAACAGAAGGCCAAGAAACGGGATCCGCGCGACGATCGCATCCGTTCACTGGAAGCTGAGGTGCGGGTCGCACAGGCAGATGCCGAAGAGTCCCGCGGAAAGGTAGGGAGCCTCGAAAAAGAGCTCGAGGAATTGAGGGGCGGCGTCGAAAAACGCGATAACGTCATCTCTCACCAGCAAAAGAAGCTCGAGGAAACGACAAGGGACCTCAAGGAGTCGGTTCTGAAGACGCGGGAACTCCGTGCGGAGCTCTCGGATCGTGCCACCGAGAATCTCAAGTCCGAGGTCAAGCTTCGAGAGGTCGAAACTGAACTCGAAGTGGCCCAGGCCTCAACCGACATGATTGCCACCGGTGTTCTCGATTATTCGCTGGCCCCCGCAGAAGAGGCCAACGATGACCAGGAACTCGAAGATCTGCTCGACGAGTCCGATATGACCGGCGCCGCCACCTGAGCCGCCATTCTGGCTAGCCAGGGGTCGTATTGACCGAAGCCGCGAATCCTGTGCGGCGCCAGGCCAGAAACATTACCAGGAAGTAACATTGCATCAGGACGGATACCGTCCATTCGATGCTGTTCTCGATGACTGCGTCGTTCTCGTAAATGGCCTTCAGAATCGTGGTGAGGATGCCGAGACCGAACGTGGCCACGCAGATGCCCAGCATTGTGCTGGCCAGGGGCCGAAGGCGCCAGCGGCGGCTGATCCCGGAGAATCGATACAGAGAAACAGCCGCGGTCATCTGTGCCAGGGCGAGTCCCAGGAAACCGAAATATATCCCGCTACGGCGCATGAACTCGTACAGCGGTTCCTGGGTGCCGAGGTAGGTCACGTAGACGACGAGGGCGAGGGCGCCGATCAGACCGCTCGTCAGGATTGCCGCTGACGTAGATCGGCGCAGATGCGGATTCAGTGAACGCAGCCAGAGCACGTGGTAGTACCAGACCAGGGCCAGCAAAGCCGCCTGCGGCAGCATGATCGCCCGAAACAAGAAACTGCCCGGCGGTTTGCGTCCGGTCGCACTGATTGACACACAGCCATCGATAAACGGCACGCAGGACGGCAGCACCTCGTGCGCGATTCCGATCCAGAGCGCGCCGAACATGGCAACGAGCGGCAAGAGGCCGGTGAGTAACGGGAGCAATCGCAGCATCATCGTGCCCAAAACATACTACAATGAGAGCTGAAAGTAGAAAAAATACATAAAAACAGGGGGTTATTATGGGTATCATTGATCTTTGGCTTCCCATACTCGTGTCTGCCGGCGCGTGCTTCGTGATTAGCGCTTTGATCTGGGCCGCGCTCAAGTACCACGATCGCGACTACAAGAAGACCGCCGACGAGGAAAGCGTGCGAGCCGCTCTGCGGGGCAACGAGCCTGGCTACTATCTGTTGCCGTATTGCATCGACCCGGCCGAACAGAAAAAGCCTGAAACCAGGCAAAAATACGAGGATGGGCCACTGGCGTTTATCACGATGCTGCCAAACGGCATGCCGGCCATGGGGCCCAAGCTCGTTGGCATGTTTGTTTATTTTGTCGTGGTAGGGGTCCTCTGTGCGTATTTCGTTTCACGCACGCTGTCGCCGGAAGCCGATTATCTGGCCGTATTCCGTGTTGCCGGCACTGTCGCGTTCATCGCCAATAGCTTTGCACTGGTTCCGGAGAGCATCTGGTTTGGACGTCCCTGGGGAATAACGGTCAAGAACTTTATCGATGCGCTGATATACGGTTTGCTGACGGGCGGCGTTTTTGGGTGGCTGGTCTGATCCGTTAGCGATCAGGCGTTCAGGTAGTTCAGCGCCTTGTAACGGCCGCTGCGCGCAAGCAGTTCCTGCCGATCGAAGTTCCCGCCATTGCCGGATGGCGGTTCCGACTCGATTTGCCGCCGGATTCTCAATAGTTGCTTCTGCAGGTCCCGCATGGACTGGTAGACCAATTGACTGCAGTCGCTGTCACGCGCGCAAGCCACGTAGCACTTCATTTCGAAATAGCGTCCGAACGTCTTCTCATATTGGCGGAGCAATCGCGTACTGGTGACATCGTCCATGACGTCGATGATGTGGTCGGTGGAAATGCGGCTCGATACGGCGAGCATGTAGTGCCGGTGCTCAGCCAGAATCGCGTCGTTGTAGTCCAGCGTGGAATGAAACAAGCGAAATAGCCGTTCCCGCTGCTTGCCGCGCACCTCGTGTGCCTGCAAATAATTGAAAAAGGCACGCCGATGCACGAGCTCGACCTCGGCGTTTCGCAGGGCTACGATCTGGCGCTTCTTGCGGCTGTGTTGAGCCACCGGGAGCAGCAGATTGGCGTGGCGCGTTTCCCACTGCTGATATTTTCGGCGGTCTTGCAACACCGTCGTCGCGATACGCGACTCACGCGGCAGTGATGACTCCGACGCATCCTGAAGAGCTAATTCGGAAACATCCATTAGCTGTTTGTGTCTGCGAGAGGTGTATCGGAACATCTACGCGTCCTGTCAACGTTTCTTATTGTTGGTCGCGACAGACCCCACCGATGGCGCGACTCCTGTTAGGTTATGGTTAATCTGTGCACAGAGCAAGCGGCTGGGGCTGCTGGCGGCGACAGACGCAGCGAATTCAACCGGTTCTGCGTTAAGAGAGGGTGGATTGGAAGAGTCCTTAAAAGGCCGCTTTCTTAAATCCATATGTCATTTAACATAATATACATTATACGCATATATGGATAATCGAAAGAGCTAGCTTTCTCCGCCAATTGTCGGGATTCCTGAATGTTTGGGACAACAGGACCTGAATGATCGGAAAAATTGCATCCGGGGCTTTTCTCTTGTTCCAATTTAGGCATCGCTTCTTCGACGAGACGGAAAGTGAAGTTTTTAGCCGTTGTGCTCTGGATGGTTGTCATCGCCTCGATCTTTGCGGCGCTATCCGCCATCCCAACCTGGTTGTTTCTGTAATCCATGGGACCATTTTTTCTGTAAGCTGTGTGTCTATAAGTACAACCCCCGCTCGCAGTATGCAGGTGGGGACCTGAAGCGATGATCGGGAAATCGATGGACAACGTACCGGCGAGTGAACGAATTTACGCGCAATCACTATGTTCCGCAGTGGTACCAGTACCGCTTCATCCCGCCTGCGCGTAAAGAAAACAAATTCTACTACCTCGACCTGAAGCCGGAGACGCGGGTCTCTAGTGGCGGCCAGCGATACACACGAAAAGCATTATTGCGATGGGGACCACCCCTGTGCTTCGTTCAGGATGATCTGTACACCACCCAATTCGGGAGCTGGAAATCGACGGAGATCGAGGAGAAGTTCTTCGGCCCGATTGACGACGAAGGCAAACGTGCCGTCGATTTCTTCGGGAATTTCGAGTATTCAGGCGACGTTAACGGCAACCTAATGCCGCTATTGCGTTACATGAATTTGCAGAAGCTCAGGACACCCAAGGGCCTCGCGCACTTTGCCTCGCTGACAGGTTCGACCGGCAAGAACGAACTCTTGATGCTGATGCAAGAACTTCAGCGAATGTATTGTGCTATCTGGACTGAGTGCGTTTGGAGCATCGCTGATGCATCTGAGTCTGAAACGAAGTTCATAATCTCGGATCACCCAGTCACCGTCTACAACATGGGTTGCTTCCCGGGATCAAGATACTGTCAGGGATTCAGCGATCCGGACGTACGAATGACCGGCACGCACACGCTGTTTCCTCTGAGCCTCGACAAGAGTCTCATCCTGACGAACCTTTCATGGCTTCGCGATCCGTATGGTGATCCGCTAAAGCCGAGACCGAACCCTGACTTGTTCCGTGGCGCCATTATGAAGTGGACGGACATTCAAACCGGACGAATGCTGTCCGACGAAGAGGTCAACGAGATCAACTTCATCATCAAGAGCCGGGCTTATCGATATATCGCTGCTGCGGAAAAAGAGTGGCTATATCCCGAGGACAAGTTCCCACGGGGGCGATGGGATCAGCTCGGTGATGGTTACTTACTGTTCCCTGATCCACGAACGGCTAGTTTCGGCGGACAGTTTATTGCCGGTTGGGAAGACGTGCGATCATTTGCCTCCGATGAATACGGTCGAACACCCGGACAGCCCGGCTACCGCAGTAAGGAAGTGGATGAGCGCAAATGGCAGTGCTTTCACGCTTTTCGAGGTGAGTTCGCCAGAGTATTCGGCCCAAAACGACGTGGCACCTGCTTCGAAATAGGCGGTCGCCAAATCACCCAAGACAGCGATGAATTCCACAAGATCACGTTGGCCTATGAAAAGCAGAAGCCGAAAAATGCCCATAGGCGAAAACGCAGACGACGTTAAACAAATTTGTGGCGGAATGCAGCTTTAACGCCATTATTTCAGTCCCTTGCGACCACAGTGTCGCAAAGGCCAAGCGGCCAGTCCTGACCCTTTCTTTGCACTGAGTCTGAGCGGCTGCTTTGCCCGAAACCTGCCGCTCGAGTGGCTGCTTAAGGGAAATCGCTAACTTCTGCAATCGGCCATAACCGGACGGTCGTCAGGTGATTTCGACTTCCACCAAGTATACGTCGCGGGAGCCTGCGCCCTTACGAAACTTGAGTACGTCGTTCAAAGTGCCTGATCGCCGTTCCGCAACCGGTAATGGTTCGGCGCCACGATGGCCCTCCATTCTAACGACGACGTGTTCAGCGAGTGGGCGAATCCAATTCACGATGCTGGTCAAAGCATCAGCATAGATTTTCTTGTGCAAGTACAAGGGCTCAATTGAAAGGCCTCCGTGCGAGCCTCGAACGATGACTCGAATACGCGCAATAAATGTGTGCGGGCAGGTTCCGGACAAGCTTGCGCGAATGTGCTCGATTAGCTCGGACTCGATGCCTTCCTTGTATTCGGCGCCTTCGCCAACGATGTAGAGGAAGTCAGACAATAAGCAGTCCAGCCATCAGTTATTTGAGAATCCGGTATGGGTCAACACCAGTCATTGTAGTCGAAACCAGGCGACTAGCTGGAGACGGCCAGAACCAGCCGCTGGCAATTGCGGCTATCCAGCCAGACGGCTATTCAGCAGGTTTTTCGTAGAAAGGAAGCCCAATCCCATGCTCGCTCAGTATTTCTTTGTAATGTGCAAGGCGCCCATGAAGTGAATCACTGACTTCCATCATGCAGCCTCGGGCTTCCTCAAGATCGTTAGCATCAAGAGCGCGCATGGCTTCGTCGATTCGAGAACACAAGATGTGCAGTGAGTCACCTTGGATGAGGGAGCCCGGGAATTGCCGACCAGGATGTCTAATGACGGCTAAGTTTGAAGCGTCAGAATAGATCTCAACTTCGACTTGTCGCATTCCACGTACTTCCTTTTGGCGATTCCTGAGGATGGTTCTGACCGGCTGGAAAGGGTCAGTAGCCGACAGTTTAGCCTAAATGAGGCGAACGGCAGCTTTGGGGAGGTGGCTGCTTCCCTGGGACTTTACGCTAGACGTTGGCAAAGGTTGCGGTGGCTGGCCTGCAAGACATGGATAGCTTGGCCAACTTGGCCGCGGACCGTAAGTTTTAATTCTGCTTACCAAATGCATCCTGCCGGCATTGCATAGCGCCAGCACCAAGGGTTGTCTCGCACTCGAACGCCCCGCGGGCGCATGCAGCGTACGGGTTGCAAAACGACTTCTGTTGGGGCGTTCGCAACCCCCAACAGCACAGCGCCGTATTGAAGAGCTTCTTCCCTCCGTCTTTTTCCTTGTTTCTCCATTTTAAAAAGTTCTTTTCCGCGCCCTTCAAATTTCCTTTTGCGTCATACCGTACTACCGCCTCCCCGGTCGGCCGACTGATGGTCACCACATCCTCATTCGCTTCCTCGTCACGACCAATCACGACTTTGGTATCGTTCGACCATTCGACACCGACTGCCTTTAAAGCCGCCATGGTGTCCTCGTACTTGAGGGAGTTCAGTTCTTCATCAGATTGGGCCGCCGCTTGCAGACGATTCACGGCGGTAACGGTTAACAGTTTGAATACCAACTCGTCGTTCATGCGTTTTTCGTGTTGATAGCGAATCGGCAGCGTGAAGACTCGATAACCCACCACCCCGGGCTCGACGGCCTCTTGCCCATCGGCCTTCACCCCGGGCTCGACGGCCTCACGCCCGTCGGCCTTAACCACCGGCGAACTGGTCGATGGTTGTGCGATCGGAACCGGTGTGAATTTTTGACGGCCCAGCGCGTTTAAATCTATGGTTCGGGGTGATGGCGATTCCTCGGCCCCTGCTGCCCGAAGCAGTTCGACCACCTTCTGGTTGCCTCCTTCGGCTGCCCACATCAGGGCCGTTTTGTTCTGGTCATCCTGCGCGTTCACATCCGCGCCTCGCTCCAGCAGAAATTCAACCACGGCCTCAAAGCCCCAGGAAGCAGCTTTCATCAGCGGGGTCTCGCCATCATGGTCCCTTGCGTTAACATCCGCTCCTGCGTCGAGTAAAAGTGAAACGATGCCCTCACGGCCGCGGAGGGCCGCCCTGGCCAGCGCGGTACCTCCGAGGTAGGTCCTTGCGTTCACATCCGCGCCCCGCTCCAGCAACAGAGGGACCACGGCTTCATTGCCGCCGGAAGCTGCGTTCCACAGTGCGGAAACGCCGTCGTTGTCCGTTGCATTCACGTCGGCCCCTTGTTCCAGCAACAGGGTGACCACGTCCTCAGTGTTGCGGGCGAAGCGTGCGGCCAAAATCAGGGCGGTTCTACCTTCGTTGTCTTTTGCGTTCACATCAGCGCCCCGCTCCAGCAGCAAAGTGGCAACGGCCTCCATGCCGTGGGGATCAGTGCGGGGGTAGCCTGTGAGCAAAATCAGGGCGGTTCTGCCTTCCCTGTCTTTTGCGTTCACATCGGCGCCTTGCTCCAGCAATGCGGATACCTGTTCCAGGTCTCCTGCCTGGGCTGCAATTCCCAGGTTGGTTGGAGGGCTCTGCGCGTTTACCGTCCCGGTGACAAGAGCTGTTAACAAACAGGGCTGACCCTCCTGCCAGACAAATTCCAGGTCATTGCGGAAGCATGTTTCAGACAGTTTCTGTCCGTTTTCGTCCCACCTAGTAAAAACACCATTTTGTTGACCGTTGACGACATTGCCCTCAGTTTTCTTCTGTCCGTTTTCGTACCACTCAGTCTCAACACCCTCTCGTATCCCGTTGACGTAATTTCTCTCAACCTTCTTCTGTCCGTTTTCGTACCACTTAGTCTCAACGCCCTCTGGTTTCCCGTTGAGGACACTGCCCTCAACCTTCTTCTGTCCGTTTTCGTACCACTCAGTCTTAACACCCTCTGGTTTCCCGTTAACGAGAGTGCCCTCAACCTTCTTCTGTCCGTTTTCGTACCACGCAGTGAAAGCACCCTCTGGTTTCCCGTTGACGACATTGCCCTCGACCTTCTTCTGACCGTTTGGATAGTGTTCGACAACTGTTCCTGTATACGGGTCGGCCACACCTACTTCGTAAACCAAGCCGTCGCGTACCTGAGTTTGCTCGTACTCGATTACGCGTGGCGGCTGTTGCGCATAAGCGGAAAGCACAGCCAGTGAGAGGACAAGCATCAATGCCAATTTCATATCGGTCTCCCTTTTTCGTATGTTGAAGACCATACAAAAAAATTAGAGTATATGGAAAATAATCAGAACAATGGCGGCTGGTGGGCGGCTACTTTTGGAGAAGACCAGCCGGGCACGAATGACCGGAAAGGGTCAGTAGCGGAAAGTATAACGCGAACTGCGCGACCGGCGGCTATGCGAACCAAAGCGGTCGGTCCATGACCGAGCTCTTCATGAGGCGTC